>NZ_KV788180.1:0-76249 GCF_001807205.1 Corynebacterium sp. HMSC05D03
CACCCCGCTACGCACCCCGAAACCGGAAGAGCCCGTTTGAGTAGATGGGAAAATCTGGAACATGCCAAGGAAATTTGACCAGGATGCCAAGACCGTCTGGTGTGTCTCGTGGAAGACCGCATCTTGGCGGAAAATTTGTCGATGCAAGCCGCGTGCCAGGCAGTAGCTCCAAAGCTGGGGGTTTCATGGCACACGGCCTGTCAATGGACTTAAGCAGGCCCGCAGTGCGGGAAACATCCCAGGACCCGTGCCTGAAAATTTTTGGCCACCCAAAACGCGAGGCTACGCCGTGAACATCACCAGCTACGCGGCGCTGATGAACTTCTGAAGGCTGCTTCAGCTTTTTCGCGTCGGAACCAGGCCCAAACGTTAAGAAATGATCCGGCTCATCGATGAATACCGGAGTAGTTTCTCTGTAGAGTTCATCTGTAAGACGTTGAAGAATAGCCGGGCTGGTGGGTTTATCACCTCGCATGGGTATCGCCAATCCAAAGCCCGTGGATTAAGCGCTTGTCGCCTTCGCGATGCTGTGCTGGTTGAACGCATTAGTGCTGTTCATCGGGATAATAACGGTGTCTTAGGTGTGCAGAAAATGTGGCATGCTCTCCGCCGTGAAGGAATTGATATCGGTCGTGAACAAACCGCCCGGCTAATGCGCCTGGCCAGTGTTTCTTACAATGGCAAAGGCAGATCACCTATCACAACCCGAAAGCCTAACGTTCCTGATCTGCGCCCAGATTTGGTCGAGCGTGAATTCAAAACCCAGGGTTCATAACAAACTGTGAGTGGCCGACATTACGTATGTGCGCACCAAGAAAGGCTTTGTGTACACCGCGTTTGTCACCAACGTTTACTCCCGACGGATCGTTGGGTGGGCGTTATCAGACTCGATGCGGACTTCAAGCTTTGCCGCTGCAAGCTCTCAACCAATCGATCGTGCCTGCTGAGGAAACAACAGGTCTCATTCACCATTCGGATCACGGGCCACGGTATGTCAGCGTTGACTACAACGAGCGACTTGCCCAACACGGGATTGCCGCTTCCACTGGAACGGTTGGCGACTCCTATGACAATGCTCTGGCCGAAAACGTTAACGGCTCCTATAAGAACGAGCTAGTCCATACTCGCAGGTGGGATGACGCTGTCTAGGTAGAAATCGCGACGCTCAAATGGGTGTCATGGTGGAACGAGACTAGGCTCCGCCAAAGCTTGGGATACCGCACCCCGATCGAGGTCGAAACCGAATTTTGGAAGCATTACCCGCCACAGGAAATAATAGAAATCAAGGCAAATGCCTAGGAACAAAACTAGGGGCACTTCAATGTCCCCAGAATCGGGTTATTCCTGCAGGACGTGGGCTGGGGTCTTGCGCCTCGACGTGCGTCCTAGCGAATCCAAGGCTTTAAAATCCGGGATACCCTATAGCTGCTGGGGTGTGAGTTGCCGTCGGGGCTGCTATGTCACCAAGCATGAAAAGGCTAATGGTTACTGCGCACAAAGTAGCGAGCGTGCGTCTTGCGCAGAGACTTCATGGAATTCGCCCTAACGGTTACGATTTCTGTGTCGGGGTCACGACGACTTCTCGAACGCTTCAGCCTTTCTTTCAAAGCGATTCGAGCGTCATTGTACGGAGTCACGGACAATTCTCCTGAAGGTCGATGATACTCGATGAGGTACGAAGTCATCACCACTCCTTTGCCTTCACTTGTTTTGTCATTTGCTCTAGAAGCGCAACTAGTTTGTTATCGAGCCGGTCGATTTCAAACCGGACGTATCGGCACAAAAGCCAGTTTACTAATTTTTTCTTCCTTCCGCGGTCCATTTTGCGAAGGATCGCAAGCTTCTGCTCTTCGATTGAACGTATTGAGACGGAAATCATCTGTGCGGTTTGAACTAGCTCATCATAGATTTCTGGGGCGTCATCGGGTAGATCACCATACCTGTGGAAGCGGCCGAATTCGTCCCCAATCACCTCGTTCAGATTCGCCCAAGCTGCCTGAGCTTTTGTCCTAAGCTGAACCTCAACGCGGCCAGCTGGAGCAATCAGATGAAGATGTACGGCTCTATACCCAAACTGCGTATCAACAAGGTAGTTCCGAACTTTGACTTCTGCCCCTTCCGTCTCGAATCGCTTGACAAGGAGGTTTGAGATCAGTAACAAACAGTCCAAAGAACAGTCAATATCCAAGCGGCAACCAGCCAAATCCTGCACACGGCTTAGCTTCGTACTAAGCCGATCAAGCTTTTCGGCTATTGTATCGTCAGTCTTAACTCGATGACTTTTCTCAACCGGCAATTTGATCCGCAGGACTTCGCTTTGCCCCTCTTGCCCATAGATGAACTGTTCGATTTCTTCGGTAGCAATTTTCATGACTACTTCGTTTAAGTTGTCGAACCAAGCCATTACCATGAGGTAATCCTCTAAATTTAGCTCCTTTCTCCCCCTGATGCCTTCGCCAACCCGGTTAATGACTCCATTTGAAAACGGGTGCTTCTCGGTAAGTTTCATGTCTTTACCTAGTTTATTTTAGGACTTGCTTCAACAAATAGAGATTACCGCGATTAGACGCCGTTCTCATAAGGATTGTTCCCCTTCTTCTCTATTTCCTCAGCGACTCTGGGTCGACGGGGTAGCCCTAGGGTTGCCTGCAAATTGTGGACACGTAGTGGAGCTACCTAGTGGTTAGGCAGCTATTTCTTTTCTGCTGTTGATTGCGCCGGTGTGGTTCTCGAAGTCGACGGGGCTGGCCATCCCGAGTGCTTCAGTGCCGGCGCCGACGGTTGTAGACGACTTCAATCCAGTAGGCAACGACCTTGCGTTCGGCATCGCGGGTTGCCCAGTGCTTACGGTCGTAGAATTCGGTTTTAAGCGTCGACCAGAATGACTCGGCCATCGCGTTATCGAAGCACACACCAGTACGCCCCACAGACTGAGCAATGCCCAGGCTGCGGCACACCTCCCGAGCTTCTCACTGGTAAATTGCGTTCCGCGGTCAGCGTGAAACACCAGCCCATCAGGAACATCACCGCGCAGTGTATGCGCCATCCTTAGGGCCCGTTCGACCAGGTGTGTGTCTTGAACGCTATCCATTGCCCAGCCATTAGCCTTCGGGAATGGCCATGGCGGACTGCGCACAAGTACAACCAGCCTTCACCGGTGCGCAGGTAGGTAATATCTGACATCCACACCCGGTTGAGCTCACCAGTATCAAACATGCGCTTGACCAGGTCAGGAAGACTCGACTTACGCTTGGCTTGAATCGTTGTCACCGGGACAAAGGCACGCGGTGAAATCCCTTCAATGCCCATCATGCGCATCCGCTTAGCCACAGTCTTACGGTTAAGCGAAATGTGGTTGCGCTCGGTAAGTTCTGCGGTGATCCGCGGAGCACCATAAACCTCATCGGAGTCTTTCCAAATCTGATGAATCTTACGGTCAACATCATCGTAAAATGCTGCCCGATCATCCTTTCCGGATAGCCGTTTCTGCTGCACATGGGCCCATTTGTAGTATCCAGACCGAGATACTTTTAATAGTCGTGCCATGCGCTTGATGCTGTAGTTCGCCTTCTCCTGCTGCATTAGTTCGAACTTTTCTGCTCGCGTTGCCTCAAAGCGAAGAAGGCTGTCGCTTTTGACAAAAACTCGTTATCCATCTTGGCTTCCGCCAACTCACGGCGCAGACGAGCATTCTCAGCACGAAGATCAGCCTCACTCATCCCATCCGAGGCTCCTCGGCGTTCACGCTCGAGTTTGACCCACCGGCCTAAAAGCCCGGCGGAAACACCGATTTCCTTAGCCACATGGGCAATTGGGCGCTCTGACTCGATTACCAGGTTCGCGGCCTCACGCCGGTACTCCGGCGTGTACTTCTTGCGCTGTTGACTCACAATGAACATCCTCTCTTACGGACACAAGATCCGTACAAATAGGGTGTCCACTAAACGAGGGTAACCTCATCCAATCGAAGGGCAAGATATAGGCGCCCCATCCGATTGCCCGCCGAGCGCCATGTCGAAGACCCATGAGGGCCTCATGGTTTTCCGCAGTGTCGTATTCTCCGACGACTGACTTTATCTCAGATGATTAACCGCTAGTGCAGGAGCTTGCCGACGCCGCCGTCCCCAGCGAGATCCTGACAAGTCTAGAGATCACCAATTGGGTGTGCTCATGAGGTTCCCGTGCAAAACTTGGCAGCTCCTGGATTGCATCAGCCACGACGCCACCCCCTCCTTGGCGACGCCACTCGGATGCCTATCACGGATAGCACTTAGATTTCCCAAGCCCTGCCCATGCTTACCGACGCCCCTCCGCCTAATCTTTCTCTTCGGCTCCGCCAGCCCCGCCCACTTCTTGCCTCACCACCGATGTAGAGCGCACGAATCGCATCTGATCCGCAAAGACAGGTTAAGCACTGAGCAGGAGCGGCTTCCACCTATCAGGCAGTACCAAGTGAGGACATTCTCAAAAAGGGGATGCTTACATCCGCAGAGAAACCAAAGGGAAGTATGCTAGAGAACGACCATAATCGCCAACGAGTAGAGGATAAAATGAGCTCAACACCCCACGTAGCATTCGTAGGGCTAGGCTATATTGGCCTGCCCACCGCAGTAGTAATGGCAAATTCAGGCCTTCAAGTTACTGGAGTCGATGTAAACGCAATTAACGTCGACAAAATCAACAGAGGCGAAGTTACGATCGTTGAACCCGGCTTGGAAGACGAGCTTAAAAAGGCTGTCGAGTCCGGTCGTTTTATCGCCAGCACTGAACAAACTAAAGCTGACGCTTATATCATCGCTGTCCCTACCCCATTCACCGAGGGGCATGATGTTAACATGAAGTTCATCTACTCAGCTGCTGAAGCAATCGCGCCCCAGCTTGAAGGCAACGAACTAGTTGTGCTCGAATCCACATCTCCCCCGCTGACTACTCAAAAGATGGCAAAGCGAATCCTCGAGCTGAGGCCCGATCTAAAAGCTGATAGCGACGACGCTCCTGCCGATGACAAAACCATCTACTTTGCTCATTGTCCAGAGCGCATCCTTCCGGGCAACGCAATGACGGAGCTTCGAACCAATGACCGTATTATTGGTGGTCAAACGAGCGAAGCCACCCGCCGTGCCACAGAGATCTATGCAAGTTTTTGTGAGGGCGAGTTGCTGCCTACCAATGACGTGACAGCAGAAATGGCCAAATTGACAGAGAACTCTTTCCGCGACGTCAACATCGCGTTCGCCAATGAGCTCTCCCTGATCGCCGATAAGCTTGACATCGATGTTTGGGAACTTATCGAACTCGCTAACCACCACCCGCGAGTGAATATTCTCCAACCAGGCCCTGGTGTGGGTGGTCACTGCATCGCGGTAGACCCTTGGTTCATCGTGTCCAGCGATCCGGAGAACTCCAAACTTATTAAGACCGCGAGAAATATCAACGATGACAAACCCAACTGGGTTATCAACAAGGTCGTTGAAGCACTGGGAGAACCGGAGGGCAAGAAGCTAGCAGTATTGGGCCTCGCTTTTAAACCTGATATCGACGACCTCCGCGAATCGCCTGCGCTAAATATCGCATGCGAGCTCGCAAACCGATTTAAGGATATACAGATTAGCGTAGTAGAGCCCAACATCACCCAACTTCCTGACAGGCTATCTGGATTCCAGAACGTCGAGCTAAAGGAATTGGACAAGGCTGTAGATTCGGCTGATGTAGTTTTGATGTTGGTTGACCACATTCAGTTCAAGGAATTTGAAGCCGAAAAATTAAAGGCTAAGAAGGTAATCGACACCAAAGGCATCTGGTAGCAGGTAGCCTTAGCATAACTCTAAAGGAAGACACCCCATGACCATCAGGCCTTATCCTTTCGGCTTTCTAGTAAGCAACAAGCCGATTGAGAACCAAGAGCTAATCCAAAGCAATTTCAGACGGTTTGAAGCTTGGGACGGCATAGAAGTGTACATCCAGCCCGATGAACCAACACAGCTTGTTCAAGACGATGACTTAAAGTTGCTTTGGTTTGGTCATGCGGCCTTCGTCGGTGACACATCGATCGAGCTTCCTTTCATTGAAAGAGCTCGACAAGAGCTTTCAAAAGGGTGGCATGCTTTTCATTCTTTTCTCGACTATGTAGTGGGCCGCTGGGCGGCACTTATTGTCAAGGATGAAAAGACCACACTCTACAATGACACCCTAGCGAGCCAACCTGTTTACATTGCGCGGGAAGAAGCACTACTATTTGGCTCACACCTTCCTCTAATCAATGAGGAAATCAACGCCCGGTCGGGCATTACCAAAGAGCTGGTTTCACTTGGACAGCACAAGCTGTGGGATCAGACTGAAGACACCCGAATTGCTGCACTGCCGCCAAATTTTCGCTTTGAGTTTGAGACTAAAGAACTCGACCGATTTTATCCGCACCCATATACATCAATTGACGAGTTTTCCTCGACAAACAAGGCGGTTGAGCAAGCTATCACTTTAGCCAAGCGCTCTGTCCAGTACTGGGGAAGCCTCGACTACAAGGTGTATTGTGCTCTGACTGCGGGTATGGATACCAGAGTATGTGCTTCTGCGGCATTAGCCTCAGGGATTGATTTCTCATTCGTAACTTATGGAAGTGCTGAACCTCCCTCAGAAGAGGATGGAAATACTAAGCGTTCGTACAAACTCGATATCCGAGTATCCAGATTAATAGCGGAAACGTTTAAGAAAAAACACGTGATTCTGCCGATGGAAGATGTTAAATCCTATCCTCTTTCTGCAGAAGATAAAGCGACCCTACAACGCAATACTGTAGGAAAACATGCTTTAAATTTCCAAGGCCTGTACGAGAGTACCCTCGGCACACACCCCTCTATTTGCTTCGTTGGCACTGCGCTTGAGGCCTTTAGAGACTACTATTCGCCTTCAGCTAGACCTACAACCTCATTCGAGACATTCACTCGGATCGTTTCTGCTCTCGGAGGGTATTCGAGCAAATCAGACGATGAGAAGCTCACAACTGAACTCGCCCATGAACTTTGGGAACGCTACCAAATGAAAACCGTACTGGAGCATGGATTCCCAATCGCCAACATTTTATATCAAGAGCTCCGAGCTGGCCGTTTCCAATCGGAGGCAATCAATTGTCAGGCGTCAGCCTTTCTGCCAATCAACCCGATTGCGATCCGGAAGTTATTCGAGTTGGCGCAATCTTTACCGTTCTACGACCGCAAGAGTGCGGTTTTCGCGAAATCGTTCATTCAGAAAGCATGCCCGACTCTTACGCAATTCCCAATCAACGACAAAGATTTCTCCATTGCCAAAACCAACTTTGTTGACGTTGAAGCCGTTTTTAGCCGAGCAGCGGGGGATGAGCCTTATGAAAGGTGTGAACAAACTCCTCCAGACATTATCCAATTGAAACCAGAGAATCTACACAAGGGCGGGGAACGATTCTTTAGGAAACATTTCTCAGCACAGACTGGTTCACTTAGGTTAACTTTCCACAATCACTACAACATTGGCCGGGATGCCAATAATGTTGTTATTTTCATCCGGATTAACGATAATGACGTTTACCGCCTGCCGATTGGTAAGCGTAATGACCCCTGCACCGTAGCCATAAACGGTCTGCGCTACGGAGATAGTGTTGATCTTGGGGTTCGGTCGATGCGCGAGAACGGGCTAGCCTGGAGTAACGTCAGTTTGTTGAAATTAACAGAATGGACTGAGACGACCATTGATTTGGACTCCTCCCAACCGCTGGAGATTTCATCGACTCGAGAGTTTCGCTTAGCAGAATAAGACCCGTTACTACAATTTTGCTATTGCCCGAATAGCCAGGCAGGTCTCTCCTACACCAACTCACCATAGAGCCAAATCAACAGGCTAACTTAAAGGCCCGATGGAACGCCTTGGGGATCCGCCAGAATCCCCAAGGCGTTAATTTAATAATTTACTAACCTGAGAATCTAGTAGTATCGAAGGCTTTTTGTAGGCTGATTTCACTCCGAGAATCAAGCTTTCCGCAGACTCAAAATTTTTCCTCGCTGCTCGAGCGGTCCACTTGTTATATAATAGAGTGATTGGCTCGACGTCACCGTCGGCGATTATCTGTCCATCATGTAGCCAAATCACTCTAGAACACATGTTTTTAATTGATGCCATCGCATGCGATACCAAGAAGATCGTTCCTGCATTACTCAGAAACCCTGTCATACGTTCTTGTGCACGCTCTGTGAATGAGGCATCACCTGTTCCCAAAGCCTCGTCAATCAGCAGTAAATCACGTTGAACAGCAGTGGAAATCGCAAACTTCAACCGGGCTCCCATTCCTGACGAATACGTTTTCATCGGCCGTTCAACCGCTTTTCCTATTTCCGCGAAGTCGATTATCTCCTCTGTAAGTTCATCGATTCTTTCTGGAGAGACCCCTTGCGCCAATAATCCTAATCTAATGTTAGTCCTGCCTGGAAGTCTTGGTTGTAGCGCAGCGGAAACATTGAGCAAAGTCGGAGTTGCGGAAGTAAGCACCTGCCCCTCATCGGGCGCCTCATTTCCTGCGATCAGCCTCATCAGAGTTGATTTTCCGGATCCGTTTCTCCCCAAAACGCCAATGCATTCGCCCTTCTCGGCGTACATTGACACGCTGCTTAGTGCACGAACATAGTCGCCCTCACGTTCATCGGAAAGCTTTGGCCTCCGAAATACGCTGCGTTTATTGTCCGCTCGATAGTATCTGGATACCTCACGAACCAGCACACTGGGATTATCTAACGTGTACATAGCGGTCCTCAGCCCTCCAAAAGAAGATAAAACCAACGGCAGAAGCACCAGTCGCCCAAAGCACCAAAACTAGCCATTCTGACAAACTTGGGATCTGGTTATACATAACAACGCTTCGAGCGGCTTCCAAAAACCGGTAGGCAGGATTAGCCTGCATAACTTCCTGCATTTCAGGCACACGGGCGTAGCGCTCAACTGAGAAGAACACACCTGAGACGTAGAACCAAGCTCGATTTACGAAGAAGACAATCTTCTTAGCATCTGGAACGAATGCAGTCACTCGAGCAGATATCAGCAATAGCCCGAATGAAAACAGATGAATCAAAAAATAGATTGGAACAATCAAGACGACCGACCACGAGAGAGGGTTGCCCCACTGAAAAGCCAAGGCGGCGAGAACAGCCAATGCCCCTGGTATTATATTGCTAATAAACCCCTTAATGGCTTCTCCAACTACTAGGGAGACCCTCGGGAACCGAAAGGTTCGCATCATTGCCTTCGATCGCTGCACGAGCCCAGATCCACTGCCAAGTCCACGTGACATCATCGAAAAGTACATTAAGCCAATAACCAAGAAGCCTACAAAATTTTCAATCCCCCGCGACGTCTGAAGAACTACACCGAACATCACCCCATACATAGCAATACGAAGCAAAGGTTCGAGAATATTCCAAAGCTTCCCCAGAAACATGTCATCATTGTCTCCAGCTGCTTTGAATCTTGCATGCTCGAAAATAAAGTGCCTGTAACGCCATGTATTTGCCAAATACTTCGCTAAAGACGCTCGTTCGTTCGTTGAAAAGAGTTCATCGTCTGCGACCAGGACAGTTCGGCGATTCTTTGGCATTGCTTGCTGGAGGGAGCGAATCGCGTCAGCCTCTTGCTGATCAGCCATGGGTCTCCTTCTTTACTGTACAAATTCGTCACCTCAAAGGGTCAAGTGACAAATTGGTTCGATTCTATCATTCAGACAGATCCGAAAGACACTCAGAAAGGAGCAGGTCGGTACCCATATTTAGAGGGCATACAAAGAACATATTTCCTGAACATACCCTTCAGCGACATCACGGCCAGGCCCATCCAAATTGTCTAACTTTGGTTTATAGATTTCATCCATCATACGAGGAAGCTGATTCTTTCTGTAGGTAGACAAAATGCCAGCTTGTTTCAGAACCTCAAGTTGAGCTCTCTCCCGTATCAATGCACGCCTAAAATAGTCAACTCCAGCTTCATTAGTGATAGAACCACTTCGCTGCGAATAATACACGATAAACGGTCGGTGACAGAATAGGATGGCGTTTGCATTTAACAATATCTCCCAGCCAAATAGAGTGTCCTGCCCGACTGCGCCTTCAACATAGCGAATATTCTTATCTTCAAGAAAAAACCGAGAGATGACTGCAGCTTGTGTTGATACAACTGGAAAGCGCTGGGTTGCAGTAAAAAGCGCACTCGGTCGATCAACAAGTCTCCCGTGAAACAATGCATTCCGAGCATTGAGGCCAATGGACGCACCAACCTTCAACTGATACCCAGAAGCCATTTGCACAGGAACGCTCGCACCATAAAACTGTTTAACTAGTTCGTCGTATCCCCCAACTGATATTTCATTATCGGGGTCAAGAAACGTGACGAGGTCTGATTTGGCAAGTTCAATTCCGACATTCCTTGGGCCCGACGCAGAGCCGCTCGGCGGGCCCTCCAGTCGAACCACATCAACGTTTTCGACACTCCTTTTAAGTTCATCCAGAATCTCCTGAGTTACAGGATCATCAGAGGCATCGTCCACTACGATCACTCTCATCTGTTCCCAGATAGCGTTCGCGGCAAGACTAGGTAGACATTTAGTTATTAGAAATATGCCGTTGTTGTAGACGGGAACTATGACATCGAGAATACGCTCCCGATAAGAGAGAGCACTAGAGCATTGTTTAACAATCTGCCACGCACCGACAGATATAGCACTAGTCTGGTCGCCGTCTGCCCCCTTTGTTAGGAGGCTGTTCCTGTCGTACGCCACTCCGCAGCCTCTCAAAGCTGAGACCAGCGGTAAATTATATTTCGGCACCCGTACAGTCGGCCCAGCAAAAATAAACCGGACGCTAGGAAAGCTATTGAATATCTTTTTACTATATAGCCGTGATTCTACCTGATTTCCTTTCGCAACCCCCGAGCGCACGCAGTCATAAAGCATAGCCTCTTCATACTCGTCTTTGACATAACTGCGCCGAGTAGTAACCGAACAGGCTAGATGAGCTCCTTTATTGGCTATCCGCCACGGCAAGCTCACTATGCGCGAAGTAAGATTGTAAGGAAGCAAAGGAGAACTTACTCTCCAATGACTGCACGCATACTACACAATTTCGAATTTATCTTCTTAACGGTGTGCGGCCGTGCAAGTGGATTGTGCCCCATGTTCTCATCATGGTACAGGCCAAAGGTAAATAGAGGGACTCTACCTAAAGCTACAAGCTTGGTCATTTTTTCCAAGGTGGGCTTTAACTGCTCTTGAACATCGCCTGCACTTGCGATGTTCAGCATCACTTCGGTCTCTGGGATATACCCTTCGACCTCAAATAACTCAACTACACTAACCCTCCAGGGTTGAGAAAGCCTAACATCTTCGATGTTGCCTCCTTCAAATACATCCCGTAGCAATGCATTTACAAAACGTTCGTTGTAATAGGACCAGTCAAGTTGCGGGTTATTTACAAGGGCCTTGCTGCCACGATCGAAAGTAGCACAACAAATCGCCTGGAATCCGCCTGCAGAACTCCCATAGTGAAGAGTCCTAGCAGGACCTGCAAGCCCAAAACGCGCCCGGACTGCGTCAATGACTTTAACCATAGCGGCAATGGACCAATCATTCTTTGAATACTGCGCCCAGCCAATTTGCAGCCGTTTATGCTTAACCATTGTGGGATCGGCGATCTGGATGACAGGCGATTCAAACTCGTCTAGCCACGACGACCGCTGAAAGACAATACCATCCGGGGCTTTGGTCCGCTGAATAGCCCCATTGTATGTCACTAAAAGAGTGTCTTCATACTTAGCAGTCGGCTGCACCAAGACCGGAACTTGACACTCGCCAACGGCCACTATAAAACGGAATTCCTCGCGGTCCGCATCATACAACTCCGACTCCGATGCTTTTTCAAGTTCGGCAAGCTCAAGTATGTTCATTGATTTCCTTAAATATACTTAACAAGTTTCGAAAATTTTGCAGGTTCCAGTGCCAAAGAAGGATAGAAAACACGCACTCCGTGCATCATTCCTACCGGCGCGATTTCAACAAATCCTGCTATAGATTCAATTCTTTCGGTGTTCGGGGATTCGATTATCGCCAACGCACAAGTTCCCAAATGATTTGACACCATTAACGAACCACGGCCTGCTAGAAAAGATTCAGAGTCCACCACCGCCAGTTTAACCTCATCGGCAAGCTTATAAGAAGGATCGGGCCTCACCCAATGTTCAGTATTAACCTTAGTCTCCTCCTCCAATGGCCTTAGCCATGCATCTGTCGTTAGGAGCAACGTAGGTCGAAGCCAATTAATAACTTTCCTAACAGAAACTTGTTGCGACAAATTTATCTGGCAATCCCCTTCGGCCCGTTCATTCATTTCATCGATGAAGTCCTCGAATAGGGAAAACACTTCATCGACTTTCACGTTGCCATTGGGATCTACTATCGATACATTCTCGGTTTTCGACAGTTCGGCTCCTATGCCCCCCAATCTCGCATCGAGGTTGTCTAGCCGAACCGATAGCTGGTTTTGCAACTTCTCTGTTTTTCTAAAACTTTTATGCTGCCCTCTTTCCCCGGACCGCAGTACAATTAATAACCCCAGCAATACCAACACAAGTTCTAGGTACATCGGAACCAGCGTATCCAGCCAGACTCCAAAAACTCCGCAAACAATTGCAAGCAGAAGCAGCAATACCAATAGTTGTTGACGACGAGTAGTTCTCTTCATGAATTTGTCCTATACATGGGATGGGTACACTATAGAGCCTTGGCGCTCGACTTTTCCTGCGGAGGTCAGAAAGGGCAAGTGCCCAAATGGGAGCGCAAGCTTTTTAAATTCCTCAGCCATTTCAGCTGCAACGTATTCCCAATTATGCTCTGTCGCGACTACTTCCTTGGCGTATCGACTAAGCGAAAGCTGTTTTTCGCGATCCTCCAACAAATCAATGAGCTTTTCCAATAAGTCTTCCGAATCCCCCTGCTTAAATACGAGAGCCGCATCACCGCCACGCGACACTTCTGACAACGCGGAAACCGAAGATACAAGTAGAGGTCTCCCAGCGGCCATTGCTTCAAATGGTTTAAGAGGAGTTACATGCTCAGTTGCTGGCGTTGATACACGAGGTAAGACAATCACGTTGACATCCTCGAACACGTCGACAGCTTCGTGAGCAGCTACCGGCCCAGGTAATTCTACAAGGTCCTCAACGCTCAATGTTTCAGCGAGATCCCTCAGCTTGTCTAATTCGACGCCTTTTCCAACAATTTTCGCCCTGATCGCTCGCCCTTTTTGCTTGCCTAAAGCAATCGCACGAATTAGAGTCTCAAGCCCCTCATAGTCGACCAAGGAGCCCACGTAGCCCACGTCATAGGTAAAGAACTCCTTCTCCTCTAGCGGCGTCAGATGAGAAAAACGAGAGACATCTA
The DNA here is from genome assembly GCF_001807205.1 of Corynebacterium sp. HMSC05D03. Lineage (NCBI taxonomy): Bacteria > Bacillati > Actinomycetota > Actinomycetes > Mycobacteriales > Corynebacteriaceae > Corynebacterium > Corynebacterium sp. HMSC05D03. Next base: position 13,442 of record NZ_KV788180.1, read on the forward strand.
CTGCATTAGGAACCAATCCAACATCCAAACCATGTTCGCTTCGATGATCAAGGAGACTCGCCATTGAGGTATTCATTGTAACGACTCGGTCTGCAAATTGGCATGTAGCGTCTTCCATTCTCTCAATTCGCCGTGCCCTCCCGAGTTCCCCGCGCCCCTCAAAAACCAATTCCCAAAGACCTGATACCTCATACAAAACAGGTATTCCCAGTTCATGAGCTGCAATCAAAGCCGGTAAAGCGATCAGATAGGTGGACCGGACATGCACCAGATTCGGGCGCTCAATCAAGAAGACTTCCCGATACCAATCGATAGCCTTGTACATGTATTCATACTCGCCATTCTTGCGGGGAGATTCCGCAGGCAAATGCCGATACTCAACTCCGTCGACCTCATCGAGTGGATAAGGAAAGCTAGCTTTGGAATCAACCCTTTCAGTATAGAATCCAGGGCGAGTATACGCGCGGACGATCATGCCATTGAGCATCAACCCTTTGAGCAGTCCCTGTGCGCGACCTGTGTAGCCACCAGTGTGATTAGGCAAGCTGGAGTGGAGAATTGTAACCGCTCTCACTCTTTCATTTTCTCCCACCACACCTCGCTCCGCAGGGCGCGGCGCCTGTCCAGCACGCTGCAACAGCTTTACCGCGTAACGCGATTCTCTGATTGCCGCTCGAATATCCTTACGTTTGAACCGGGTAAGTTTTTGCTCACTTACGCCCTCAAAATCAGCGCTATTCCAAGCATCAATAACTTTCGACATGATTCCGACCTACGTTCAATTCAGCAAACTTCGATATAGTCTAGCTAGTTTTCTGCCGTTAGCCTCCCAAGTCATAGAATTCAACCATTCCTTTTCCGCCAATCTTTTCTCGGGTGACTCAATGACTTCAGTGATTGCTCGCGCCAGATCAGTGGGAGACTGCGGCGGGACAAATTTAGCATATCCACCGGTAACTGCCCTCAAAGCGGGCAAATCGGAACACACTAGTGGGACACCGACCGCCAAAGCATTTAAAGGCTTTATCGGGGTAACGTATCGGGTAACTCGTGAATCAATTCTCGGGACTACAAAAACATCAAAGATAGAGTACCAGCTTTGAATCTCAGAGCTTGGCTGTCTACCCACGAAGTGAACTCGGCTCCCTACGCCTAATGAAGCTGCTAATGCAGCGAGCCTCCCGCGGTCTTCTCCGTCTCCTACTAAAACCACTTCTATTCGCTCATCCAAGCTTGGTAAGGCGCGGATTAGTGTATCTAACCCCTCATATGACACTAGAGAACTGATCGTCCCCACGACTTTTTTGCCCCGCAGTCCCATCTGGGTTCGTATGTTTAGCGCATTTTTTCGATCGATCCGCATTCCAGAATCAATTGCATTCGGAATTGTGACTATCTTATTTTCACAGATACCAGCTCGCACTAGCCTGTTTTTAGTCAGCTCACTTAACACTATGACCGCGCTTGCCTTCCCCGCAGCTTCGAATTCTTTCTGCTCAGAGTGCCGATAATGGAAAGACTTCTCTGCTTCAGTCGCTATTTTTACGGGGAACTTAGAAAGCCATGTATTGTGAGGTTCACCTCGAATCTCGTATATCCAAGGAATCCCCATATCATGAGCTACATCAGAAACTAACGAGGCATTTTTAAAATCTGAAGTAGTCTGGATTAGGTCGATACTCTTTTCAGCACAGACACGCATTAGTAGCTTCTTTGCCAATCGGTATCTGCGATCTTCACGAAACGGCATTACGCGTGGAATTAAGGTATTTAGTTCGCTCGGCTCCTTAGCTGGCCGGGGAATCTTTCCTATAACCAATGGGTAGCCCAACCGCGTTACCGTACTAATGGAATCAACTTTTTCCCGAACGGTTTTCGTCAAGGCCGCCGTGCGGATAGTATATCCCGATTGTGTATACGGAAGGGAGTTGTTAACGTAATATAAAATGTTGGTTCTCCCTCCCAAGCCTGTTGCTTCTCGCCCTTCATAAATCGCACAGTAAAACTGATTTTCTTTAATCTTGGCAAGATTCTTTTTCGGAAAATTTATACAGCGTTTAATTAATGGCAATCTTTTAAATTCAGCTAAAGCACGATCATAATCACCAATATAAAGAAAGAAGTCTAGGTGTTCACGTCGACTCGGGAGAAATTCTTCACGGTTCCTACCTTTGACAGCTTCAAGGCAGGCTTTCACAGTACCAATCATTTGATACCCCACGAATCGTTGGGACGCCAAAAGGATAAACCTCTTCGGTTCGATAAGCGCCTTCTTGACCGAAAAAGATACAACTACCAACAGATAATTAATCCAACGCAATCCCCTCATCAATTAACTTTTCCAATCCAATCGATTAGCTCGTCCACCCTCTTTTGGACTACCACCTCTCGCTCTCGATTGACCCACAGCCGCCCTTCATCCGATACCAGCAAACGATCTGGACACGCATACAACTCGGCAAACAATTCAGCGAGCTCTTGAGGTCGTTCCGGAGGAACAACATCGCCCGCATTCAACTCACGGATAATTTTGGCAGTCTCACCCGCCACCACCCCGGTTATGTGGACGCCCGCGGACATCAATTCGTAAGTTTTGGAGGGGACTGCTCTATTTAAGGGTTCCCAGTCGGTTAAATGCACTAGCGCAGTATCAGCCCAATCATAGAAGCTAACAACCTCAGAAGCAGAGCGAACATGATAGAAGCTTGCATCGACATCCTTCATTTCAGCGTATTCCCTCAAAGCATCGACGGCCGCGCCTCCCCCCACAAAGGCAAGCTCAATCGGAACTCCTCGTTGTTGAGCAGTTCTTACAGCGTCAATAACATTTTTTAGGTTCTGGGCCCGTCCGAGAGTTCCGGCATAGAGGACACGAAGGGGACGATCCACTAAGGGATTTCGGGCAGCCGTCATTGACAGATTCGAAGGAAACACGTTTCGAAGTGTAACGATCTTTTGACAATGACTCCGCTCAACTCCGGTGGATAGCTGCTTACCCAGCTCATCCGAAGTTACTATTATCGCATCCGCACGAGCCAGTAAGGCATTCAAACCTTGCTGCACTACATAGCTCAATGCCTGCACAAGTTTTGGCTTTAGCCTCTTATGATGTGTTGGCTGCGTCTCCAATGCACGGTTCCAGCTGCTGTATTCCCGCATCAAATCTGGCCATGCATCGCGTAAATCTATGACATAGGGAACCCCTGCGACACGAGCAATTAGAAAAGAAACCACCGCAGTTGGCAGCGCCGGGACAGTCCCTACCACCACGTCAACCTTGCGTATTCCAGCCCATCGGATGGCAGCTGCAAGTAAAGCCCCCTTAGCAATAAAAGCCTGAGATAGAGCTCTCGCAATCAACGATTCACATGAAGGAATAAATGGACTTCTGTAAATCTTTTCTCCTGCAACCCCTGATTCCGGAACAGAGGCAATACGGAACGATTTCAATGCTTCTTTAAAGGAAACATTCCGGCGATAGTGGGGTGGCGGTGCGATGACAACAACTTCAACGCCTTTTTGAACAAATAATCCACTTAACCAGGTCCACCTTCGCTGGGGAACCCCATTTTCGGGATGCCAGAACTGTGAAAGAACTAGAACCTTCATCCGTCCGCCCCTCTAGGTTGAGCAATGCCTGTCTTGAAATAATACACACCGCGCTATCAGGGGATGAACCTATCCCCTTCACGGCAAGTCCGAAAGGCAAGTTTCAAGCATATAGTTTTCTCCCGATATATCCTGCACTACCTGCCGATTTGCCATTCTAAGCGTCCTCCATATATAGTTACTTCTCGTTGCACAGAGCAAAGCGATTTGCTCAGCAGCATACGCATATTCCTCCATAGCTCAGTTGGCAGAGCATTCGACTGTTAATCGAAGGGTCACTGGTTCGAGCCCAGTTGGAGGAGCGAAAAGGCCGCTTGAGTTTCAAGCGGCCTTTGCTTGTCTGTCTACGTTTCAAGCATTTCAGCTAGTTAAAGGGCATCTCTAGGCTTGAGGTCCAGCATATGGTCAATCTCGTCTTTGAGATTTAAGGCCCTTCTTCTCATCCCTTATCCGCATGTTGCGGTGACTATTGTCGTGGAAATGCCTTGCCGTCATAGTCCACGTCGCCGTGTTAGCGCTTCACAACATGCACGCCTGCACCGCCAAAGAGGCTAAAGCAGTTGACGACAATTTCTGGAGCGCTAGCAGGTAGCTCAGCAGGATCGATAGCTCCACGGTCTACCTTGATGTCGTGACCGCCGAAAAGGCCGATGCCGTTCACCCGGACGCGGAAACCTTCGGGGATCCAGATATCGACTCCACCAAAGAGCCCAACCGCTTGGATGGTAGTGGTTTTCTCTTGTAGAGCAGCACCGCGCAGGTCTACGTCTGTCCCGCCAAAAATACCCATCGAAGTGTGACGAGAGGCAATGGGGGTGCTTCGAACCGTAGTGCCACCAAAGATGCCCAGAGAAAGACTCTGAGCACCGTTCACGGACGGTTCGATTTGAGCTAATGCGCAGTTAACAGTAGTGACGAGTTCACCATCAACAGACTTCAGCTCATGAGAGCTCTTCGAAGCGACCTCGTGGCTACCGAAGAGTACGCTTCCGGGGTCCTCAAGGAGATCTGAAACAAGGTCGAGCAACTCGCCGCGCGTCGTGGCGTCGGCGCATGCAGAAGAGCGTTCCTCAAATTCGGCGACGCTGAGTTGGCCGACGGACATCGCGTCAGCTAAGACTTGAGAAGTTGTGGTGCGCTGAGAGTTAGTGCATTTAATGTCGCGTGGTTCCATGGTTTTACTTTACGTGGAACCGCATAAATGGGCAGTCGACTACAACCGCACGCCTGCCCATTCATTTCGTTTCGCTATAGCTCAATGCCGGGGTCGAAATCCGGCAGACGCTCCCCTACGCCGAGGAGCTCGGCAATAGCGGCAACGGCACGCTCTGCGGCCTTGCCGTCGCCATATGGGTTAACAGCATTGGCCATTGAGGTGTACGCGGCGTCATCATCGAGCAGAAGCTTGGCTTCCGCCACAATGAGACTACGGTTGGTGCCCACAAGCTTCACAGTGCCGGCAACAACAGCTTCAGGGCGCTCAGTGTTCTGGCGCATGACTAAGACCGGCTTACCCAGAGCCGGCGCTTCTTCCTGGACTCCACCGGAATCAGTGAGGATGATGGTTGCACGGTCAAGCAGCTTGGTGAACTGGTCATACGGAAGCGGATCCGTGATGAGAACATTGGGCAAAGACTCGACTTCCGGCAGCACAGCTTCACGGACCTTCGGGTTTAGGTGCAGCGGCAGAACAAAGTTGATGTCCGAATAACTCTCTGCAAGGTCCTTGACCGCGCCGCCGATTTCCTTCATCGCTTCAAGGTTCTCGCGGCGGTGGGTGGTGACCACAACCAGACGCTTGTCGGATTCAGCCACCGCCTGTAGGGCAGGATCCTCAAACGCAGTATCCCAGCTAGCGGCTTCCAGCAGAGCATCGATGACGGTATTACCAGTGACTGCGATGTCCTTGGAGCGCACGTTCTCGCGGCGCAGGTTTTCCATCGAGCCTGCCGTCGGAGCAAGGTGTAGCTCGGCTACTTGACCAATGAGCTTACGGTTGGCTTCCTCCGGGAACGGAGAGTGAATGTCACCGGTGCGCAGACCTGCTTCAAGGTGAACGATCTTCACACCGCGGTGGAAACCAGCAAGAGCTGCAGTCATTGCAGTCGAAGTATCACCCTGGGAAATAATGACATCCGGCTGCTCCGCATCGATGATCTCGTCGAGCCCCATGAGTGCACGAGAGACAATCTCATTGAGTCCTTGGCCGGGCTTCATGAGGTGGAGGTCCAGTTTGGGTTCAATTCCAAACATGGTGTTGACCTGTTCCAGCATTTCCTTGTGCTGGCCAGTGGAGACGGCTACGGATTCAAAACGCTCGTCCTTCTCCAGCGCCTTGATGACCGGTGCCACCTTGATGGCCTCAGGGCGAGTTCCGTACACGGTCATAATCTTTGGCTTAGACATAGACATCCTTCGTTTTTACCGGGAGAGAATTCCCATAAGAGTCTACAGCGCTTATGCTTCGCGCACATGGCTCGGTGGTTTCGAAAAGATGATCTCTAGTCCTCGCTCACGGTGACTTCGCGCGGCTCTTCAAGCCCGGCAGTACGGGGCTCAGCTGCCGCCACACTGGCGGTGAGCAGCGCTGACATCGCTACGGCTGCCGATGCCGCATACGTATGCTTAGAAGTCTTCACAGGTATTAAGTTAACTGAAGCGAATGCATTATGGGAAGAGTTCACGTCATATCTATTCCTTATCACTATTCCCCGTCACCGCTAGCTCCACTGCCCGGCCGCCGCCTGCCCAAGACTGCTGAGGCAGGTAGGCTGTTCATGAGAATTGCACGTTTCCCGTACGTCGTACGCAAACGCTGGCTGTCAAGCCGGCTGAAGAAGGGGATGACTAGTTTCCAATGATCCAATTTGTTGTGGGTGCTGCCGCCGGATACGTCTTTGGAACCAAGGCTGGGCGCAAGCGCTACCACCAAATTAAGGGCGCTTATGAAAAGGCTGTGAACTCCCCCGCCACCAAGGCCGCAGTGCGCTCCGCGCGCAAGGCTGTGGCCAACCGCTTGGACCCAGAACCGCGAATGCGAGAGCTTAAGGATTACAACAAGGGGCGCCGCGGCAAGCGCGGCGCCGCGGATGGAGTGCAGCCGGATCGGATTTACGAGCCGGACGAAGATTAGCGCACGCCGCGGAAGGCGCGGTCATTGAGCTCGCGGCGGGCCTGCTCGAGGGCGACGAGGTCGGCGAAGAGTGAGTTATAGGACTCTTCGTCGTCGGAGGGGCGCATGCGGCCTAGCTGGGCTTTGAGCTGTGCTACTTGATCGCCCACGCGTGCCTCTTGGAGTCGGGAGAGTACGGAATCGGCGTAGGCCTCAAGATCGGTATCGGGGTTGCCGGTCTCCCCCAGCTTGATGGGCTCCACGGCGAGCTCAGAGACGAAGTTGCGGGCCATGAGGTCCGGCATTTCGCCAGCTACGGCGGCCAGCCACTCCACGCCGGGTTGCTCAGCACCGGCGGTCACGCCACCGAGGGTAGAGATAGCGCGGCGGATAGTGCGATAGGCCTCGTTGGAGTAGGCGTCGTCGGTGATTCCGTCGAAGTAGCTGCCGGCGATCTGCGGGTACTGCAGGGCCAGCTTGAGGGCCTCACGTTGCGGCCACAGGTGTGGCTCACGTGGGCCGGGGATGTGCATGACGGGGGCGTTGGTTTGCGCGGGCGCAGAGGAGGTCTCCTCCAGGGAGGCAAAGCGCGGGCGCTGTTCCTTCTTCGGCTTGCGGGCCTCTTGGCGTACTTGGTGGAGTACTTCTTCCGGGTCCGGCCAGCCCACCCAGCCGGCCAGGCGGCGGGCGTACTCGCGCTGCAAAGGGGCGTCGCGAATCTGCGCCACCACAGGCACCGCGCGGCGCAGGGCCTGGAGGCGACCTTCGGCCGAGTCAATGCTGAAGTCCGAGATGACAGAGCGAATGACGAACTCAAACATGGGGATGCGGTCCGCCACGAGGTCGCGCACGGCGGTGTCGCCGCGCTCTAAGCGCAGATCACAGGGATCCATGCCATCCGGAGCCACGGAAACGAAGGACTGCCCTGTGAACTTCTGCTCGCCTTCAAAGGCGCGCATGGCGGCTTTCTGGCCGGCCTCGTCACCGTCAAAGGTGTAGATGAGCTCGCCGTGGAAGTAGGAATCATCCAACATGAGGCGGCGCAGGACTTGCAGGTGGTCCGCACCAAAGGCGGTGCCACAGGAAGCCACGGCAGTTTTCACGCCCGCGGCATACATGGCCATAACGTCCGTATAGCCCTCCACCACCACGGCCTGGTGTTGCTCCGCGATGTTGCGCTTGGCCAAATCCAGGCCGAAGAGCACCTTGGACTTGTGATAAAGCATGGTTTCGGGCGTGTTCATGTACTTGCCCAGCTTGTCATCGTCGAAAAGCTTGCGCGCGCCGAAGCCGATGACGTTGCCGGAGAGGTCCTTGATGGGCCACAGCAGACGCCGGTGGAAGCGGTCAATGGGGCCGCGCTTGCCCATCTTGGAAATGCCGGCGGCTTCGAGCTCCTCAAAGGAAAAGCCCATGCGCAGCAGGTGCTTGGTGGCGGTATCCCAGCCCTCCGGGGCATAGCCGCATTCAAACTCGTAGATGATTTCCTTGGAGAAGCCGCGGTCCAAGAGGAACTCGCGTCCGGCGGCGGCCTGCGGGGTTTCTAGCTGCTGGCGGTAGAACTCGTGCGCAGCCTTGTTCGCGGCGATAAGGCGGCGGCGGGTGCCGGGCTTTTCATCGCGGGCACCGGTGGAGCCGCCTTGGTAATTGATGTGGTAGCCAATTTTCTGGGCCACGGCCTCAACGGCCTCCGGGAAGGAAACCTGCTCCATCTCCATGAGGAAGCTGAAGACATCCCCGCCCTTACCAGTGGAGAAGCAGTGATAATAGCCGCGCTGCGGGCGCACGTGGAAAGACGGGGTCTTCTCATCCTTGAAAGGGCTCAAGCCCTTCAATGAGTCATAACCAGCGGGTTTGAGCTGAACGTACTCGCCCACGATTTCATCAATAGGCGCGCGTTCACGGATAGCTTGGATGTCGCTGTCCGGAATTCTGCCTCGTGCCATGCGTACAGACTACCCCGCCCAGAGGACACACAGGTACCCACTGCTGGGTGGATCCTTATTGCTTGTTCCCACATCCGTAATGACCCCGCGGTGGGGATTGGGAAAAGGCCTGCTCCGGATTTCTGTTTCAGGCCTTATAGCTGCAATGATGGGGCCATGTCCCAATCCTCCCCCTCCAAAAAATCGCTGCCGGCCCTCATCGGTGGCGCGGTTCTGGTCCTCGTCGCGGGCTACTTCGGCATTGACCTTGGTAGCTCAAGCGATGGTGCGGACCAGAAGGCAGCGCCGTCTTCCGCTGCGGCGGGTGCATCCTCTGCAGCTGGTGGGGCTAAGGGGGACGTCGCAAAGCAGGGCGGGTCAGACCTGCCCACCTGCGCCATGGACTCCCTGCCGCAGGAGGCACACGAGACCGCCGAGGACATCCTGGCCGGCGGGCCCTATGACTACCCGGATAATGACAACGTTCGTTTCGGAAACTATGAGGGCGTGCTGCCGCAGCAGACGAAGAACTACTACCGCGAATACACCGTGGAAACGCCGGGGATTGGGCACCGCGGGGCCAAGCGTATTGTTACCGGCGGTGGCAGTGAGACCGACCCGGATGTCTGGTACTACACCGATGACCACTACGAAAGCTTCTGCAGCATCCCGGACGCGGAGGACTAAGGCATGCAACGCATTCTCATCACTGAACCCATCCGCACGCGCGAGGACCTCTATGGCGCGCTCGGCCGCCTGCGCGGCTGCACCTCCGGCGCCCCGCGCAACCTCGACGCACTGGCGGACTTCCTGCGCGAGCAACACATCGTGGCGATTATCGCCGCGGACTTCGACATGGTTGAAGAAGACCTGGCCCCCATCAGCATGGTGCTGGAGGACCAGGGTGTCGCGCTCGTGCGCTAGTGAGGTTGTGGGCCGGCGGGTGCTGGCCCGGCGCGTGGTGCCCCGGCGGGCGGTGGCCCAGCCGGGACCTTAGGCCTTAGAGGCCGAGGGCGCGCTTGATGGTGTCGCGGACCTCAGGTGCGAGGTAGTTCAGCAGGCCGGCGATGATGGCGGTGGCGCCTGCCGCGCCGAAGAGGGCGCCGAGGATGGCGGGGAGGACGCTGCCGTTACCCCGGCTCGAGCTGCTGGAGCTGTCGCTGTCGCTGTCGCTCGAGCCGTTGTCGGTGTTGTCGCCTTGGCTGCCGGCGGTGACTTCCACGACGCGGGAGGCCAGGGCCTGGTTGCCGGCGGAGTCGGTGACGGTGTAGGTGACGGAGTACACGCCCGGTTTGGCGGTGTCGATGTTTCCAACGACCTTCACCTTGTCGGTGAGGTCACCGTCCTTATCGTCCTTGGCGCTGACACCTTCGAGAAGGTTGGCCTTTTCACCCTTGGTGATGGTGAGCTTGTCGCTGGGGACGGTGAGCTCAGGTGCTTTGTTATCCTTCTCCTGCTGCTTCGGCGCGGTGAAGACGCCGAACTGGCGCACGATGCCGGGCTTGGTGTCCTCCTTGGAGGAGGCGTCGGCGGAGGTGGCGTACCAACCGTAGGCCTGGCCGGCCTTGACGTCCTTGTAGGTCACGCTGGCGGGCCAGCCGGACTTGGCGGTGTCTTTGCCAATCTCCTTGCCGGTATCGGTCAGGGCGAGCATGGAGTTCGTCGCAAAGCTGGTCTTGCGGGTCTGGAACTGAATCGGCACACGGAACTCGTCCTCGTGGCCGTTGTAGCGCTGGCGGTCGTCGTACTCGGTGGCGTTGTGGTCGTCGAGAAGCGGCGAATACGTATCCACGATCATCTCTGAATTCTGCAGATCGAATTGCAAGAGGCGCAGGTAGCTGGAGCCAAAGCGCAAGCCAGTGTCACCGTCATAGTCGCCGATCTCCGTCAGACCCAGCTCATCGGAGCCGACCTCGTAGAACTGGTAGTCCGCGAGAAGCTCCACCACGTGGTTGTTGGTGTGGCCGACGTCCTTGCGGCTGACGATGGACACGCCATGCTCGTGACCGGCCAGGACCAGGGCCACGTTGGGGTTCTTCTGGATGACGTTCTCGTAGACCATCACGCCATCGTGGGAGAAGTCCGAGCCGCGGCCATCCGGGCTCGCCGAAGGCTTGAGGTAGGCGTGCGTCAGCAGGATGGCGTTGCGGTCGGAGTACTGCTTGAGCACCTTATCCGCCCAGGCCGCTTCCTCCTCAGTGACGTCATAGCCCAGGTGCAGGGCGATGAAGTCCATGCCGTTGGTGGAGAACAGGTCATAGTGGTTGTCGTTATCGCCCTCAGCATAGGGGTGGTAGGAGGCGTCCTGCTCAGCCCACTTGCCCTTGCCCTGCTGAGCCTCGTAGCGCTCCGGGCCGAAGTACTCGTTGTAGAGGTTGCCGGCGCCGACGTCCGCTCCGCTTTGGTTGTCGTGGTTGCCGGGCAGCACGCCGTTGACTACGCCGGCGTCCTCCAGAATCTTCTGGGCGTTGGAGGCTACCTCGAATTCCTTCTTGGCATTGGGGCGGTCATTGTCCTTGCCAATCCAGTTCTCAATGATGTCACCGGTGTGGGCGGAGTAGGCGATCTTGCGCTCGTCGGCGTTATCGGCAATCCACTGGGTTGCAGCGGTGTAGCTTTCTTCCCACTTCTTGCGCTCCTCGGCGGTGGCCTTTTCTACCGCGCCTTCGGAGAGGTACTGGGTATCGGTGTGGTGGGCGATGGAAAAGTCATAGTCGCTGGTATCGGCGAACTGCTCGTTGACGGGCTCGTTGAGGTCATCGGCAAAGACGTCGTAGCCCACCAGCATGGTGTGGATTGTGTCACCGTCGACGAAATCTTGGTTGACTTCCGCGCTGAGGCTTACTTGAGCGTCGGCTGCGCCGCGGGTTTCTGCCAACTTCTCCCAGCTATTGGTTGTGGTGTTCCAGGCCATGAGGCGCACCGAGCGCTTGGGGTCCACGGTGCCGGACCAGGCGATGTCGTGGGTCTTCTTCTCAGCGTCCTTGAGCTTCAGGTTAAAGCGCTGGAAGGGCATGTGCTCCGTGGAGCTGGTCTCCTGAGCATCCTCGTTGTCCGGGTTGAGGGCCTTGTCGAAGTCCTCGCCGTCTTCGTACTTAAAGTCCAGGCTCTCCGGGATATCCGTGAAGGTGCCTTGGAAGCCCTTCTCTGCTACAGCCACATCGGCTTCAGTGAAGGTGGTCTCCACGTCCCCACCGCTCGGGTTATCGGCGCGAGCGGAGATCGTGATGCCCTCGCCGCTCTGCGTGGAGTCGGTGCCGGCGGCACCCGGGAGGTTGCCGGAGGTGAAATCGATGATTTGGGAGATGGGGTTGCCAAAGACATCGCGGCCCTCGGCCTGGATGGAGTGGTTTCCTTCCTTGAGGCCAGCTCCGATTTCTTGCCCCAGCTCGATGTCCTCGCCGTCCAGGGTGTAGGTGAGCTCGCGGGAGATGAGGGCGGCGTCGTTGAACTGGACGTCGAAAGTCACCGGGCCCGTCAGGTGCTGACCCGCGCTCGGGGTGGAGCCGGTGATCTCCGCCTTCTTATCGGTGCTCAGGTTGGAATCCTCGTAGAGGGCGGAAATCTCATATTCGCCCAGCGGATCGGAGAAGATGCGGGCCTCGCTGACCACGGCATCGGAGTAGAACTGAGCGGCGTTATCCCGGCCGGAATCCGCGCCGATCATCACGGCGGTGGAATTGGACTTGGGCTTGGTCACCTCGCCGTTGATCTCGGTGTTCTCAGCCACCTTGGCGCCGTTGACGTAGAGCTCGCTCTTGTTTCCGTCATAGACGCCGACCGCGTGGTACCACTGGCCCGGCTCCACCTGCTGCTGGGCCTTCTTGTAGCCATCGCTGCCGTTGACGGTGAAGGTGAGCTGGTCGCCGTAGATGACCATGGCCCAGCCGCCGGCTTCCTTGTTGGCACAGAGGCTCTTTTCGTTGCCGTCGAAGTCCCCGTCGTAGCGGAAGACGCACTCGACGGTGAAGCCGTCCTTGATCTGGTCAAACTTATCCCCGATGTCGAAGCCGACGGCATCCTTGCGGCCATCGAAGTGAGCCACGGGGCGCTCAAGCACGCTGTCTTGCTCTACAGTGGGCTCGCCGATCTTCAGCGGCTCGGCATCGGAGGCGGAGTTGCTGATGACACCGTTCTCAAAGGAGAGATCCAGGATGTCTGCCTGGGGCAGGTCCTGGGCGGAGGCGAGTGCGGGAGAGACGAGGCTGGAGCCAACGAGGCTGATAGAGGCAATGAGCGCGGCTTTATGCAGCTTTTTCTGAGACATAAAAATTCCTTGACAGTTAACGCAAATGAAGAGACTTCCGCTGCGGGCAGGCTTCAAAGGGGGCCTGGCGGCAGGCGGACCTGCCTGAGGTTAGGTGGCCGGTTTTAAGAAGAGTTGTCAGCTATGTAACACCCAAGTGAACGGTGTTCAACTATCGGGTGACAGGCGTCTCTTGGGATGCTGTGCCGTTGTGTGGGGCACGGCGCTGCTGGGCTTGGTGCTGGTCTGCTGCTGACTGGTTGCCGGCTAGCTGAGGAAGCCGAAGAGATCGGCGCTGCGCTGCGCTAGGCGCTCCAGGCGTGATTCGGTCATGGAGGCGATCTGGTCGATGATGGCGCGGTCCCGCTCCAGGTCGGTGTCGGCCTGCTTCCACCACAGGGCGAAGGTGGCGTCTAGCGAGCCCGGCGCGCCGGCCACCAGGTAGTCGTAGACGCGGTAGATGCGCTCGCGCTGGCGGTCCTGGCGGGCCAGGTGGGCGGGCTCATCCATGACGTAGAGCACGGCGATGGTCTTGAGCAGGGTTACCTCCGCCACCGCACCCGGTGGGACGGCGAGGTCGCCGTGCATGCGGCCAAGCGGGCCGGCGTTAGCTGCGAGCGTGGCGGAGACGGTAGCACCCACGTAGCGGCCGACGAGCTCGGAGGTCATCTTCTTCAAGTTGGCATAAGAGCGCAGGGAGTAATCAAAGTTGCCGATGGCATTGATGACATCCAGCTGGCGCAGGCGGTCGGCGGCCTCAAGGAGCTCGTCGGCGGTACCGCCGAAGGCCTTGGCGCCCTTGTCCGCGAGGTTGGCCAGCTCCACCAGGTCCCAGAGCACGCTCAAAGAGATGCGGCGGGAGATGATGCCGTCTTCGACGTCGTGGACGGAATAGGCGATGTCATCCGACCAGTCCATGACCTGCGCCTCCATGGACTTGCGCTGATCGGCGTGGCCCTGGCGCAGCCATTCCAAGACGTCGATGTCTTCGTCATAGGCTCCGTATTTGCGGTTGGTGGTGCCATCCGGGTTGGTCTTGGTCCAGGGGTATTTGCAGGCGGCGTCGAGTGAGGCGCGGGTGAGGTTGAGGCCATAGCTGCGCGGGCCCGCCGGGGTATCCAGCACTACCTTGGGCTCCAGCTTGGTCAGGATGCGCAGGGTCTGGGCGTTGCCCTCGAAGCCGCCGAGGGCCACCTCGTTGAGGGCATTCTCGCCGTTGTGGCCGTAGGGCGGGTGGCCAATGTCATGCGTCAGACCCGCCATGTCGCACAGGTCCGGGTCCAGCCCTAAGCCCGCACCGATGCTGCGGGCAATCTGGCTGACCTCCAGGGAGTGTGTCAGCCGAGTGCGCGGGGTATCGCCATCGCGCGGGCCCACCACTTGGGTCTTATCCGCCAGGCGGCGCAGGGCCGCGGAATGCAGGACGCGGGCGCGGTCCCGGGAGAAGGCGCCGCGGTGCTCCTCGCTTTTGAGCAGGGCCGAGCCTTTGGGTGACTCGGAGGCAAGGCGGGCGACGTCTTCTGCACGATAGGAATAGCTCACAGTGTTCCAGCTTAGGCGGAGTCCTGGCCATCCTGGGGCTGCCTCGCGCCAATGACGCGGTGGCGCAGGGCCTGGTTGGGGCGGATGAGGCGCTCGATGCGGTAGAAGGCCGCGCGCACGCCTTCGGTGCGCTCCTCCCCCAGCAAGGTGCGCAAGCCCAGGTAGGCCAAGCCACCGCTCTCGTGGGCCAGGTAGCGCCACCAGGGGATGGAAAAGCGCGGGGAAGGATAATAGGGCGTGCCCAGCACCGTGGCCGCAATCCCCTCTTGGCGGGCGATGAGGAAGGTGCGCAGGCGGTGGAGCGGATCGGTGATGATGACGGCCTCTCTCACACCCAGCTTGTCGCGGGCAGCAACCAGCTCGCTGCGGGTGTCCAGGCCTTCTTCCAGGGCGGTGACGGTGAGGGGTTCGTCGTCAAGCAAGCGCTTGGCTACCCCGGCTTCGGTGAACCTATCGCCGGGCAGCTTCCCACCGACTGTGATGATGGGCAGGTCGTGCGCGGCGGCGTACTCGGCGGCGAAGCGCACACGGCCGGACAGGATGCGGGAGGGGCGCCCGTCGTATTGCGCAGCGCCGAGGACAATAACGTACTTCACTGTCTGACCACTCTAGCGATGAATGGGAAGGTATCGTGGTGCGCATGACTACTGCTGCTCGTTTTGGTCGCGCCGCCCTTGCTGCTCTTGTGTTGGGGTTGGCCACTGCTAGCCCCGCTATGGCTGCGGATTTCGTTCTTGCCGCGCCGGAGGCGGCCTCGCTCACGGATAAGGTAACGGATGAGGCGGGGGTGCTCTCGGATTCGGAAAAGGCCGAGTTGGAAGACAAGATTAGCACACTGCAGCAGGAGCACCACGTGGTCATTTTCGTGGTCTTTGCCTCCTCGCTGCCGGAGGGCGCGGAGAGCTATGCGGACAGCATTGTGAAGTCTAAGGGGCCGAACTCCGCAGCCTATGTGGTGGGCGTGGATGATTCCACCATAGGCGTGCAAACGGGTAATGAGTGGCCGCGCGGGCGTCTAGACGTGATGTATGAGGCGGCTTATGCCAAGCTTGCCGACGGTCACCAGTACGGCCCCTCCGCGCTCGCGCTTGTCGACGCTGCCGCGACCGGTTCTTCGGGGTCCTCTTCTTCCGGCTCGGCTGGTTCCTCCGATTCTGATGGCTCTGGTGGCCTGTGGTTGGCGGGCGGCGCGGGTGCGCTGGCTCTTGCCGGTGGTGGCGCCGTGGTGGCGAGCCGGCGCAAGACCAAGAAGGACTCGGCGGCCACGCTGGAGTCGGCGCGCCAGATTGAGCCGAGTAATACCGCACAGCTGGACCGCTTGGATGTGGACACCTTGGAGAAGCTGGCACAGGAAGAGCTGGTCTCCACGGATGAATCGATCCGCCGCGGCAAGGAGGAGCTGGATATTGCGGTGGCCGAGTTCGGCCCCGAGCGCACCCGCCCGTTCACGCGCGCAATGAACCACTCCACGCTGACGTTGCAGAAGGCTTTCCAGTTGCAGCAGAAGCTGCAGGACAACCTTCCGGAATCGACGGCGGAGCGCCGCCAGATGCTGGTGGAGATTATCTCCTCCTGCGGGCAGGCCGATGATGCGCTGGATGAGCAGGCTGCCGACTTTGCCACGATGCGTGATTTGCTCATCAACGCCGGCTCCAAGCTCGATGAATTGACTCAGCGCACGGTGGACTTGCGCGGGCGCCTGCCGCAGGCCCGCACGACGCTGTCCACTCTCAGCGGCTCTTATTCCGAGGAAGTACTGTCCTCCATTGCGGATAACCCGGAGATGGCGGAGGTCTCGCTCAATGAGGCCGAGAAACTGCTTTCGCGCGGCCGGGAATTGCAGTCCCAGCCGGCCGGGCAGCAGGGTCCTTTGGTGGGCTATATCCGCGATGCCGAGCACGCCTTGGAGGTCTCGGACCGGCTGCTTAATGCAGTGGAGAATGCAGAGAACTCGATTACGGCGGCGCGCGATAACCTGCCTGCGCTCATCGATGAGGTTGAGGAAGAAATCGCTGAAGCACAGCACCTCGAGCAGCGCGGCAAGGCCCAGGGCTCCCCTGCTGATTGGTCCGCGCTGGAATCACTGCTTGCGGAGGCCCGGGAGGCGCTGAGTACGGCTCGCCAGCATGGCCAGGCAGACCCGCTGGGACAGTACACAGCGCTGACGGCTATCGATAGCAAGCTAGATGAGCAGCTCGATACTGTCCGCGAGACCAATGCCACCCGCGAGCGCCAAATTGCGCTCTACCGCCAGCAGATTGCTGCGGCCGAGTCCGCCATTCAGGCGGCTGAGGACTTGCTTTCCTCGCGTGGTCGCGTGGTGGGCCCCGATGCGCGCGTGGCGCTCGCCGATGCCACCCGTCTCTTCGCCCAAGCCCAGAACTCCGCGTCAAAGGACCTACGCGCGGCGCTCAACTATTCCCGCGATGCGGCTTCTGCCGCGCAGACGTCGCTCAACCGCGCGAAGCAAGACCTGGAGGCTTATCGCCGCCAGGAGCAGCGCCGCCAGGCCACTGATGCCGCGGGCAACATTCTGACTGGCATGGTTATCGGCCAGATTCTCGGCGGAGGCTCCAGCGGCCACCGCGGTGGTGGCTTCGATGGCGGTTTCGGCGGAGGCTTCTCCGGTGGCGGTGGTTTCGGCGGCGGTGGCTTCTCGGGCGGCGGCGGTGGAGGCGGCTTCCGCGGCGGCTCCTTCTAGCCGCCCCTACTTCCCCTTTCCGCGCCTAGGCCTCGAAGCCCGCGGCCCACACCCGGCATCTCATAACCGGGGCGGCCCCATAAGGCATCTCGCAAAAGGCGCCTTGCAAAAGGCATCTTCTAGAAGGCGTTTTCACAGCTAGAAACGCCTTTTGCGCCCTCCATAAGGCGTTTTCAGCCCCAAAGACGCCTTTTGACAGACGCCATTTGTCAGATGCCTTCTGTCGGATGCCGTCCGCGAGATGCCTTCGGCCGGTTTTCCTGTGCACGCATCCGGCGATTGGACCGCGTCTCGGTAGCCGGCCAATCAGTTCCTCGGACACGGGGTGGTGCACATACACGGTAGGCGTAGACCGGTCATGCACATGGTTCTCGTCAAAAGGCTTCTCTCAAAAGGTTGCAGTCAAACGGTTTACCTGGGGGCAAGTAAACCTTTTACACCGAGCTAGATGGTTCGTTTGGGGGCAAACAAACCTTATGACTGCAACCATCTGACGCGAGCCCTCTACCGGCATACCAAGCCGAGCGAGGATGCTCGAAGAGCTCTTCGCTGAGGACAAAGTCCACTGCCCGCATAGCGGTTCTGGTTATACCGCGGAAGGTGGGTTAGGCGCGAAGGGGTCGGGTGGGGCCGTCGAGAAGCAGGCAACAGTAGCTGGTGAAGACGACGTCGGTGAGGGGGAGCTCGCCCACCGCGACTTCGAGGCCGCGGCCCCGCGGGGTGGTGCGGGCGACCTCGGTGGTGGCGCCCGAAGAGGCAGCGTCCGAAAGCGCAAGGATACGGCGCTGCCGGCGGAAGGGGTTCGTGCGCTCAAGCAAGTACTCGCGGCCCTGACAGAGCGCGCGCAGCTTGTTCACCGTGAAGCTGGCCTGCTCCGCGGAAAAGTCGGCCCCGCGCACGGTAAAGCGCCGCGCGCCCGGGGTGTGCTTGAAGGCGATGGTGGTGCCCGTTTGAGGCAGCAGCAGGCCCGTCGGAGTCACGCGGGCGATGACTTCGCCCGCGCCATCCACCAGCGCCTCATCGCGCCACACCCAGCGCTGCATCAGAGAAGCACCGCAACAATGGCGACGATGGTCATGAGCAGCAGCGTCGCGATGATCGGAATCGCGGTTTTCTGCGTCCGGGCCTCCAAGATGACGCGCGTAAACCAGCTCAGGGCAGCAATCTCCGAATGACTGAGGTCATCGGAATCATCGCTGTCCTCGCCTTCGAACTCGAGGATGGCCTTGCGCACGCCAGAGTTCTTGGAGGAAAATTGCGCGATTTTAAGGCCGTCGTGGTCTTCAACAATCCAGTCGCCACCAGCCTCGTTGATGAAGGCAAAGGTGCGCCCGTCCAGCGAGGCCTCCAAACGCTTATCGCGCTTGGGGTTGCCCGCCAGGCGGTAGACGCGGTCATCCTCCAAGGTCACTGACGCGCCCAAGTCATCGAGGCCTAAGCGCCAGTGCTCGCCTTCCACATCCGCCGAGCGTTCCTGGAACATGCCCAACGACGCCGGCCCCTCCCCCACGAGGAGGACCGGGTTCTGGCGGTCACTGCGGTCCCAGCTGGTGTAGTGCATTAGCAGCCAACCAGGCGGGCGGCCAGGTAAGCCTCAAGCTCGTCGAGCTTGACGCGCTCCTGCTCCATGGAGTCACGCTCACGCACGGTGACCGCGTTGTCCTCGAGGGTGTCGAAGTCATAGGTCACGCAGAAAGGCGTGCCGATCTCATCCTGGCGGCGGTAGCGGCGGCCGATGGCACCAGAGACATCGAACTCCACGTTCCAGTTGGCGCGCAGCTTGTTGGCCAGCTCGCGGGCCGGGGTGGACAGCTCTTCCTTCTTGGACAGCGGCAGCACGGCCACCTTGACCGGAGCCAGACGGCGGTCCAGGCGCAGCACCACGCGCTTATCGGTACCGCCCTTGGCGTTCGGGGCCTCCTCTTCGTCGTAGGCATCGATGAGGAAGGCCATCATGGCGCGGCCCAGGCCGGCAGCCGGCTCGATGACGTACGGGGTCCAGCGCTCGCCAGCCTCCTGGTCGAAGTAGGACAGGTCCTCGCCCGAGCCCTTAGTGTGCACGGAGAGGTCGTAGTCCGTACGGTTGGCCACGCCTTCCAGCTCGCCCCACTTGGAGCCCTTGAAGTTGTAGGCGTATTCCACGTCCACGGTGCGCTTGGAGTAGTGGGAAAGCTTCTCCTGCGGGTGCTCGTAGAGGCGCAGGTTCTCCTTCTTGATACCGAGGTCGATGTACCAGTTGAAGCGGTCATCGATCCAGTACTGGTGCCACTCTTCGTCCTCGCCCGGTTTGACGAAGAACTCCATCTCCATCTGCTCGAACTCGCGGGTGCGGAAAATGAAATTACCCGGGGTGATCTCGTTACGGAAGGACTTACCGATGTTGGCGATACCGAACGGCGGCTTCATGCGCGCCGAGGTCATCACGTTCTTAAAGTTCACGAAGATGCCCTGCGCGGTCTCCGGGCGCAGGTAGTGCAGACCCTGCTCATCATCGACCGGACCTAGGAAGGTCTTGAGCAGACCGGAGAAAGCCTTCGGCTCGGTCCAGTCACCCGGCTGGCCGGTCTCCGGATCATTAATATCCGCAAGGCCATTTGCCGGCTCATGGCCGTGCTTTTCCTCATAAGCCTCAATCAGGTGGTCGGCGCGGTAGCGCTTACCGGTGTGCTTGGACTCCACCAGCGGGTCGGTGAAGACCTCAACGTGGCCGGAGGACACCCACACCTGGCGCGGCTGGATCACAGATGTATCGACACCCACGACATCATCGCGGGACTGCACCATGTGGCGCCACCACTGGCGCTTGATGTTCTCTTTGAGCTCGACGCCAAGCGGGCCATAGTCCCACGCAGAGCGGGAACCGCCATAAATTTCACCTGCCTGGTAGACCAAGCCGCGGCGCTTACACAGGCTGACGACGGTATCAATGACGGATGCCATAGCTAATGGGACTCCTCTGGTAGGGGACAGTCTTTATACAGTGCGGCCTAGTCTAGCGTGCCCCTTAGCACCGCGTGCCTTCACCCCAGAAGTGTGGTGCATTTTATACACATTTCCGCATTCTTCAGCTATAGTGCCGATAGTTCTCTTTTTAACTCTCCACCGATAGAAATGACTGAAGGTGAACGGCGTGACCAACACCCAGACTGACACCCCTCCCCTCGATCTGGCGGCGGCTGCCTCCGTCATTAGCGCTTTGGATTCACCGTTGCGCATCGACATCATCCAGCGCCTGGCCGAGCGCGATCACTACGTCCACGAACTGGTCTCCGCGACCGGCAAATCGCAGCCACTTATTAGTCAGCACCTGCGGGTTTTGAAACGCGCGAACATCGTCGACAGCGAGCGCACCGGCCGCGAAGTCCGTTACTCTTTGGTGGCCCCTAAGGTGCTGCCTTTGCTTCGCGACGCCTCACTGGCCACCTCTTAATGGAAGTGTGTTGATAAACTAAGCCACATGGCCATCCACGACAGTATTCCCAAACTCGGCGCTCGCAATACCCGCCAGCGCACCGCCGTCGTTGAGGTCCTGCGCAGTCTCGATAAGTTCGTCTCTGCCAAGGACATTCACCAGGCGCTTCTCGACGGTAACCAGAAAGTCGGCCTCACCACCGTCTATCGCACGCTCCAGTCACTCTCGGAGATTGACGCTGTTGATGCGCTCCACATGCCCTCCGGCGAGACCCTCTACCGCCATTGCGAGAGCGATGCGCACCACCACCACTTGGTGTGCACCAAATGCGGCCGCACCGAAGAAATCGATGGCGGCCCGATTGAAGAGTGGGCCTCCTCGGTAGCCAAGGAGCACGACTTCGAGCTCACCGGGCACGATGCCGAAATCTTCGGCATCTGCGCCGAGTGCCGCGCGGCGTCTTAGACACGCCACTTTTCCTGCCACATCGAGGATATCTTCATCCCCCTGACAGCACTACACAGCTCGCGCGCTACTTGACGCCGCCGAAGCGGCGGTCGCGCCGCGCGTACTCCTCCACCGCGGCGAACAAGTCTTCCGGAGTGAAATCCGGGAAGAGCTTGTCCTGGTAAATCATCTCTGCGTAAGCCGACTGCCACAGCAGGAAGTTGGAGGTGCGCTTCTCACCGGAGGGGCGCAAGAACAAATCCACGTCTGGCATATCGGGGTCATACATCACCGAGCTGACCGTCTTCTCATTGATGGAGCGCGGGTCCAGCTCGCCGCGGGAGACTTGCTCGGCGAGTTTCCGGATGCCGTCGACAAGCTCAGCCCGCCCACCGTAATTCACGCACATCACCAAGGTCATCTTGGTGTTGTCCTTAGTCAGCTCCTCGGCGGCCTCGAGCTCCTTGATAACAGAGCGCCATAGGCGCGGGCGGCGGCCGGCCCACACCACGCGCACTCCCCTCTCGTTGAGCCAGTGTCGCTGGCGGCGCAGCACGTCGCGGTTAAAGCCCATGAGGAAGCGGACTTCCTCCGCGCTGCGGCGCCAATTCTCGGTGGAGAAGGCATAGGCGGAAAGGTAAGGAACACCGAGGGAGAGGCAGGCATCGACGACGTCGAGAAGCACTGCTTCCCCGCGACGGTGACCTTCGGTGCGCTTCATGCCGCGCTCCTCTGCCCAGCGGCCGTTGCCGTCCATGACCAGCGCGATGTGGCGCGGCAGGAACTCCTGCGGGATAGCGGGCGGATGAAGAACTCGGTTCGGGTCAGGCGTAATCACGGGTTACAGTCTACTGTTCCATGATCCCCAACGCGCCAACGCTTCGCTCAAGATGCCATTGCAGGTGCGCGCGGGTGAGGCGATGGGCCTCTTGGGCTTGGGCGTTCGTTGGTTGACTGGGGTGGTCATGGGCGATGAGCCACATGTGGTGCAGGGTTTCTGGGTCTACCTCGGCGGCGCCTGGTGGGCGGCATTGGTGGCAGGCGGCCCCGCCCACGGCTGGGTGGAAGGCGTGGTGCGGGCCGGGTCTTTGGCACTGGGCGCAATCGAAAAGGCTGGGAGCCCAGCCGGCGTGGGACATGGCTTTGAGAAGGAAGGCATCGAGAAGCATGAGCGGATCGCCGTGCTGAAGCTTGTCGAGGACATCGACGCAGGCCTCATAGAGGTAGGGATCGCCGGGGGCATCAGCGGCGGCGAGGAGCTCGGCGGATTCGAGGGCAGCACACGCAGCGGTATAGCGCTCGTAGTCCTCGATGATGCGCGCGCCGAAGTAATCCACGGTATCGGCCTGGGAAATGGTGTAGAGGTTACGCCCTGGGTAGAGCTGAACGTCGAGGTTAACGAAGAGCTGCAGGCGCGAGCCGAAGCGCGACTTGGCGCGGCGCACTCCCTTGGCCACCCCGCGCACGAGGCCGTGGTGGCGGGTCAAGAGCACGATGATGCGGTCCGCCTCGCCGAAATCATAGGAGCGGATGACAAGGGCGCGGTCGCGGAAGTTTTCGCGCATGTGGAAGTTCTCCGGCTTTAGAAGCCCAGGCGGCCCAGCGCCTTCGGGTCCGACTGCCAATTCTTGAGCACCTTAATACGCAGGTCAAGGTAGACGTTTTGGCCAAGGAGCTGAATGATTTCCTTGCGGGCGGTACCCACGATGCGGCGGAAGCGGCGGCCGTCCTTGCCTTCGATGATGCGCTTCTGGCCGGGGCGCTCCAGGTAGAGGATGGCGTGGACGTTGAGGACGTCCGGGCGCTCCTGGCTAGGCAGAATCTCATCGACCTCGACGGCAACCGAGTGCGGCAGCTCGTATTTCAGGCCGGAGAGCGCAGACTCGCGGATCAGCTCGGCGATGCGCTTGGACTGGTCTTCGTCGGTGACGTGGTCATCGGGGTAAAACTTGGGGCCTTCGGGCAGGTGGTCCACGATGACCTGGGTCAGCTCATCCAGCTGCACGCGCTCGGTGGCGGAAACGGGGATGACCACGGCATCGGGGTTCTCTTCCGCGAGCAGCTCGTGCAGGGCGAGCAGCTGGGCGCCGACTTGGTCCTTGGACGCTTTATCTAGCTTGGTGACGATGCCGATGATGGGGGTCTTCGGCGCGACCTTGCGGACGTTCTCCAAGATCCAACGATCACCGGGGCCAATCTTTTCGTCCGCGGGGATGGTCAGGCCGATGACGTCAACGTCTGCATACGTGTCTTTGACTACCTCGTTGAGGCGCTCGCCGAGCAGAGTGCGCGGGCGGTGCAGGCCAGGTGTGTCGACGAGGACGATCTGCGCATCCTCGCGGTGCACCAGGCCGCGGATGGGGTGGCGGGTGGTCTCGGGCTGGTCCGCCGTGATGGCGATCTTCTGCCCCACCAGCGCGTTGGTCAGGGTGGACTTGCCGGTATTGGGGCGGCCGACGAAAGACACGAAGCCGGAGCGGAAGCCCTCGGGCGTGTCGGTGTACTGCGAGTAGTCGGCGGGGTTGGCTTCGCCCTCGGCTGGTAGGTCGGCGAAGGCGGCATCGAAATCAGTGCTCATATTGCCTCATATCATAACGCACGCACCGGTGGTTCCTTCGCGCTGCGCAGATGGTTCCAGTCAGACGGTTCTAGTCATAAGGTTTCCTTGCCCCCAAACGAACCATCTAGCGACCTGCAGAAGGTTTGTTTGCCCCCAAGAGAACCTTCTGACCCGAACCATGTGAGTAG
This sequence comes from Corynebacterium sp. HMSC05D03, assembly GCF_001807205.1. Classification (NCBI taxonomy): domain Bacteria; kingdom Bacillati; phylum Actinomycetota; class Actinomycetes; order Mycobacteriales; family Corynebacteriaceae; genus Corynebacterium; species Corynebacterium sp. HMSC05D03. The sequence continues at coordinate 37,184 of NZ_KV788180.1, forward strand.
AACCTTATGGCTGGAAACCACATCGTTGAAGGTGGGCCACGAAAGCAGCGGTGCGCGAGGGTGAGAGTTGATGGCGCGAGCGTATCCGCCGCATGGCGACTGCGAAAAAGCTTGCGCCACATGGCATCTTCCAGGAGGCATCTGTTAAAAGGCGTTTTCACGCCTAAAAACGCCTTTTGCGGCGTCCAGATGGCGTTTTTACTACCAGAGACGCCTTTTGGGAGATGCCGTTTGCCGGGCACCTTTTGCGGGACCACAGCGAAGGCTGACGGCAGGGCCACGTAAGGCCGAGACTCAGACTGGTGCGCGAGACCGCCAAGCCTCAAGCTGCAAAGGCGCGCGGGCAGCGGTCACGGATTGGCGGCTAGAGCTCCTCCACCCGGAATTGCAGCTGCGGGTGAGCAAAGGCGTCCTGGGACTCGATGAGCAAAAGCTCCTGCGAATCCGCCTCGTAGGTGTTCTGCAGCAAGTCGAAGACCGAGGAAGCCGTGCGCTTGAGCGCTTCCTTCGCATCGTGGGTTTCCACGTAGTGACCAGTAAAGAGCGAGGCCGTGACGTCACCCGAACCGTTGCGCTTGAACGGCAGCTTGGGGGTGCTCACCAGGAAGGCGCGCTCGCCATCAACGGCGAGCATCTCAATCTCGTCCTCGCTGGTCTCTGGGCGCTGCACCGAGGTCACCAGCACAGTCTTCGGACCAATCTCCTGCGCGCGCTTCACCGCGGCAAGCGTTTGCTCCAAGGTGCCCACCTCGGAGTCAGTCAGGTAGCCCAACTCGAACTGATTCGGGGTGATGATGTCCGCGACCGGAACGACCTTATCGCGCAGCAGCGGCGGGATTTCATCGGAGACAAAGCAACCGGACTTAGCGTTGCCCATCACCGGGTCGCAGGCGTAGAGGGCCTTCGGGTTCACAGCCTTGATGCGGTTTACCGCGTCCACGATGGCACCGGCAATATCCGGCCCACCCTGGTAGCCGGACAAGATCGCATCAATGCGCGGGAAAGCACCGCGCTTCTCGATGCCGTCCACAATCGCCGTGACCTCTTCCGCCGGGATCATCGGCCCGCCCCAATCGCCATAACCGGTGTGGTTGGAGAAGTTCACCGTGTGAATCGGCCACACCTCATGGCCAGCGCGCTGAAGGGGAAAGACTGCTGCGGAGTTGCCCACGTGGCCGAAGGTGACGTGGGACTGGATGGAGAGGATGTTCATAATCCTCTATTGTGCTACGTCCCACCACACACCTCAACGATTGGCCTTATTTAGCAAACACGCTGTCTTAGCGCGGCCGTGTCAGGCGCGGCACCAAGCCCGCGCCGGGCCACTTTAGATGCCGCCGCCGGGTACTTCCTTGTCCAGCTCGGCGCGCTCGGCGGCATCCGGGAAGGCCTTCGGGCCAGAAGGCTTAGGTTGGTAGCTCACGCCGCGTGCTGCCAAGTCCTCGTACCAGTCCGCCAGCAGCTCATTCTGCAGGCCGAACATTTCCTTCTCTTCCGCCGCAGTCGTGTGGTCATAGCCCAGCAGGTGCAGGCAACCATGCACGGTGAGCAGAGCCAGCTCGTGCCCCAGGGAGTGGCCGGCCGCGGTGGCTTGGCGCTGCGCAAACTCCGGGCAGAGTACGATATCACCCAGCATGGCCGGTCCGGCCTCCGCTGCGTCGGGGCGCCCGCCTGTAGCACCCGGGGTGAGCTCATCCATGGGGAAGCTCATCACGTCGGTCGGGCCTTCCAGGTCCATCCAGCGCACGTGCAGCTCCGCGATGGTGTCCAGGTCCACCGCGGTAATGGTGCACTCGGCATCCGGATTCACGTCGAGGCGGCCGAGGGCGTAGGAGCAGACGTCGATCAGCATCTCCTCGTTGACGCCGTCATAGCCGGACTCGTTGATAAACTCGATGCTCATTTCTTCTCCTCCTGCTCAGCAAAATTGTCGTAGGCCTCCACGATGCGCCCGACCAGCTGGTGGCGCACCACATCAGCAGAGCCCAGCTCCGCGAAGTGGATATCCGGCACGCCCTTCAGGATGCGGCGCACCAGGCGCAGACCGGAGACCTGGCCACCCGGCAAGTCCACCTGGGAGATATCACCGGTCACCACGATGGTGGAGCCAAAGCCCAAACGCGTCAGGAACATTTTCATCTGCGCCGGCGTGGTGTTTTGGGCCTCGTCGAGGATGACGAAGGCATCGTTGAGCGTGCGGCCACGCATATAGGCCAAGGGGGCGACCTCAATGATGCCGGCTTCCATGAGCTTCGGAATCATCTCCGGGTCGATCATGTCCCGCAAAGCGTCGTAGAGCGGGCGCAGGTAGGGGTCGATCTTGTCATTGAGGGTGCCAGGCAAGAATCCCAGCTTCTCCCCTGCTTCCACGGCCGGGCGGGTCAAGATGACGCGGCTGACCTGCTTGGCGCGCAGGGCCTGGACGGCCTTGGCCACCGCCAGGTAGGTCTTACCGGTACCGGCCGGACCAATGCCAAAGACAATCGTGTTCTCGTCAATGGCCTGCACATAGCGCGACTGCCCCACCGTCTTCGGGCGCACGGCCTTGCCGCGACGCGAGACGATATCGGCCGCGAGCGTCTCAGACACGGAGGCTGGAGCATCCACTGTGACAAGGTCCAGGGTGTGCTTCACGGTATCCGTGCTCACCGGATGGCCGCGGCGTGCAATCGCCTCGAGCTCCTCTAAAACCTTGCGTGCGCGGGCCACCTCATAATCCGGGCCGGCAGCCGTAACTGTGGTCCCGCGGGCAAAGAGGTCCACGCCCACGAGGTTGCCCAAAACGCGCAGGTTATCGTCCGCCGGCCCCAGCACGGTGGCGAGGTAGGCGGAATCGAGATCAAACTTGGTGGTGATAATAGGCACGCCCAAAAGGCTACCAGCGCGCGGTCAGGGTGCCGATGCTGGCCAAGGCCACCATGCTTGCCGACGCCGTCCGCAACACCTCCGGCCCCAACTTGATCGCCGTCGCACCGGCCTCTTGCAAGCGAGCTAGTTCCTCCGCGCCGATACCGCCCTCCGGCCCCACCAGCAGGTAGATGGTTCCGGTGGAGTCGAGGTCCTCCAGATCCTTGAGCCGCGCTTGAGCTTCCTCGTGGAGGACCAAGGCGCGGGTGCCGGACATCTCCTGGCACAGCTGGCGGGTAGTAAGCGGGCCGCGCACCGCGGGTACGCGCACTCGGCGCGATTGCTTCGCCGCCGCCACGGCTGCAGATTCCCACTTCGCTAGCGCCTTCGGGGCCTTCTTGGCATCCCATTTGGACACGCAGCGATCCGCCTGCCAGGCGATGATCTCATCCGCCCCGGCCTGGGTAGCCAGGTCGACGGCGAGTTCGGCGCGCTCAGACTTGGGGATAGCCTGGACCACGACCACCCTCGGGGAGGGTTCGGGGAGGATCGCGAGGTCGTCGACAAGCGCGACCAGCGTGTCCTTGCCCTGCGTATCAGTGATGGTGGCGGTGGCGCGACGCCCGGACCCATCGATCAGGACCAGGTGCTCCCCTGGGCCCATGCGCTTGACGGTGACCGCGTGGCGGCCCTCCGCACCATCGAGGCCCACCGGCTGGCTGACCTTCGCGAGGGAAAGATCCGGGTGGAGGAAGACGGGTAAAGACATTAGCGGCGGAACTTATCGCGGAAGCGGCTAAAAAGGGATTCACCCTGGCCGTCCCCGGCATGGTGGACCTCGGTGCCGCCGTGGCCGGCGGCGCGGACCTTCTCCAGTGCCTCGCGGGTCTTCTTATCCAGGTCAGTCGGGACGACAACATCCACGTGGGCGTGCAGGTTGCCAAAGCCGTCGGTGCGCAGGCGCGGCATGCCCTTGCCCTGGAGGGTGATGGACTCGCCCGGCTGGGTGCCCGGCGCGATATCGATCGTGAGCTCCTCGCCGTCGAGTTGCTCGACGCTGCACGAAGCACCCAGCGCGGCATCCACCATGGGCACGCGCACGGTCAGGTGCAGGTCGTCGGCGTTGCGCTCGAAAACCGGGTGAGGTTCGGTGTGTACCTCAACGTAGAGGTCGCCAGCGGGCCCGCCGCCGTGGCCGACCTCGCCTTGGGAAGCCATGCGGATGCGCATGCCATCACCAATGCCGGCGGGGATGTTCACGGTAATATCGCGGCGCTTGCGCACGCGGCCATCGCCGCCACAGTGGCCACACGGATCGGTGACCACTTCGCCGAAGCCATAGCACTTCGGGCAATCGCGGGTGGTCATCATGTTGCCCAGCATGCTGCGCTGGACCTCCTGAACCTGGCCCATGCCGCCGCAGTGATCACAGGTCACCGGCTTGGACTTGGATTCAGAACCGGAGCCCTCACAGCGGTCACAGACCACAGCAGTATCGACCTTGACCTGCTGCTTAACGCCGCTATAGGCCTCCTCGAGAGTAATGGTGGTGCGCAGGAGCGCATCATCGCCCGGCTGCACGCGGGAACGCGGGCCGCGGGAGGCCGCTCCCCCACCGAAGAACTCGGCGAAGATATCCCCGAGGCCGCCGCCACCGAAACCACCAAAGCCGCCACCCTGGGCCGCGCGCTCCTCCATGGGGTCACCACCCATGTCCACAACCCGGCGCTTCTGCGGATCCAGCAGAACCTCCTGTGCAAGGGAAGCCTCGCGGAACTTCTCCGCGGCCTCCTCATCGCCCGGGTTCACGTCCGGGTGGTACTTGCGCGCCAGCTTGCGGTAGGCCTTCTTAATCTCGGCGTCGGACGCCGACTTTTCTACACCAAGAATGCCGTAGTAGTCACGAGCCACGTACTGTCATCCTTCTATTTCTCGTTGATACTAAATCTAATCCGACGGGCCAGCTTACTCGCCCGCCAGAATTTCACTCACATAGCGTGCAACGGCAGAGACCTTGGAGATTGTTCCCGAGTAATCCATATACGTCGGCCCCCCCACACCGAGCCCGCCGAGTGCAGCTGCCTCCGAGCCGGTGCCGAAACCATAGCGCGTAGCTACGACAGAGGTTTGGCGCAGCTCATCGGCTTCGTTTTCCTCGCCAATGGAGACTGAAACATTGCCCAGGTCCGGCACGCGGGCCAGCAATTTCAGCACCACGACCTGCTCTTCAAGAGCCTCGATGATAGAGGGCAAACCCTCGGTCAGGGCCACGCGGGTGAGGTTGGAGGTGCCCGCCATGATCAGGCGATCGGAGGGCTGCTCCACGAGGGTCTCAATCAGCGTCGTCGCCGCCTTGAGGAGGTGGGGGCGGATATCGGCCGGGGAGTCGTCGACAAGCGCGGCCAGCTCCACCGAGGCTTCCGTGAGCGTTTTTCCCTCCAGGGCGGTGTTGAGGATATCGCGCAGGCGGTGGGTCTGCTCGGGGTCGATGACATCATCGAGCTCCACATTGCGCTGATCGACGCGCCCATTATCCGTAATCAACACCAAGAGCAGACGCACCGGTGAGAGTGCCACGACCTCGCAGTGCTTCACGCGGGAGACCTTGAGGTTAGGCATCTGTACGACGGCCGCTTGCTTAGTTACCTGGGCCAACAGCTGGACAGAGCGGCGCAGCACGTCTTCCAAATCCACGCCGCCCTCGAGGAAGGTGAGCATGGCGCGGCGCTCGGCCTTGGAAAGCGGCTTGACATCGTGCAGCGTGTCGACGAACTGGCGGTAGCCCTTCTGCGTGGGCACGCGCCCAGAGCTGGCGTGCTCTTGGGCGATGAGGCCTTCGGCTTCGAGCACGGCCATGTCATTGCGAATCGTCGCCGAGGACACGCCCAGCTGGTAGCGCTCGAGCAGGGCCTTGGAGCCGACGGGCGATTGCGAAGCGATGTAATCCGCGACGATGGCGCGCAGGACCTCTTGGCGGCGGGCATCGGTGGAGCTAGACATGTCTTTAAGGCTATCCGTTCTGGCGGGCAAGTGTGGAAGCTGGTGCCAATCTGCCTCGGTGCGCTGGTAGCCCGCCACCACTTCCCGCAGGTTCCAAAGTGCGTTCTTAGAAGCGTCCATCATGCGCTTCCAGGTGGCTCGAAAACTGATGGTCCCTTTAGTCTGGTCTCTTTTGAGGACAAAGAGACCATCTGCGGGCCCATTTCCTGCGATAGATGGTCCCTTTTCGCCGTAAACGGACCAAATTAACGGGACCAAACTAAAAGGACCACTTAAAAGACTAACCGTATCGAAAGCGACTAACAGGTTTCTCGACGTGGAGAGAGAAACTAACACCGACTAACACCGCTATCAAACTTCCCGACGACAGGAGCAAAACTAACAAATTCCCAGCGGGGCTAACTTTAAGTCACTATGTCTCCTCGGTATCGAAAGGCCAAGGCCTAGCCGCCTTTGCGCAGCTTCACGGTTGCATCACACAGCTGGTTCTACTCAGATGGTTCAGGTCATACGGTTTACTTGCCCCCAAACGAACCTTCTAGCAGCCTAAGGAAGGTTTGTTTGCCCCCAAACAAACCTTATGACTGGAGCCTTTCCACTGGAACCATGTGTGGAAGGCTGAGGACAGGCCACGAGCAGGGTACGGCCGCTAATGAGCCAGCTGATGCAGACTCGGAGGCCGGCCCGCAGGCGGGGCAAGCCCCTAGCGGGCGGGGTCTTCGGCGACCAGGAGGTCGGTGATGATGCCATCCGCGAGCAGGCGGCCTGCCTTGGTCACGCGAAGGCGGTCACCGGCGCGCTCGAGCAGGCCGCGCTCGATGAACCGCGCGGCCACGGGCTCCGCCGCCGGCGCGAGCCAGGACGCAGGAATGCCCTCGCGCAGGCGCAGTCCCAGCATGATGCGCTCGGTATGACGGTCAGCCTCCGTGAGCTGCTCGCGCTCCTTGATGGGCAACTCGCCCTCGCCTACCGCCTTGATGTAGGTCCGCGGGTTCTTCACGTTACAGAAGCGCTCGTTGCCTAAGTGCGAATGCGCGCCCGGGCCCGCACCCCACCAGTTGCCGTCCACCCAGTAAATGCGGTTGTGCTGGCACTCCCCGCCCGGCTTGGCCCAGTTGGATACCTCATACCACTCAAAACCTTCGGCCTCGAGCGTGGAGGAGATCATCTCATAGCGCCGGGCCAGCACGTCCTCATCCGGTGCGGGCAGGAGGCCCTTGGACACCTTGCGGGCCATACGCGTGCCATCCTCCACGATGAGCGAATACGCACTTATGTGGTCCACCCCGGTCTCCAGGGCGCGCTCCAAGGTCAGGGCAACGTCGGCATCTTCTTCAGTCGGCGTGCCATAAATCATGTCCAGATTGACGTGCTCAAAGCCCGCAGCGATGGCTTCGCGCGCGGCATCGAAGGCGCGGCCCGGCGTGTGGGCTCGCTCCAACACGGCGAGCACCCCCGGCGAGGCGGATTGCATGCCCAGGGAGAGGCGGGTGAAGCCGGCGTCGAGAAGCCCGGCGAAGTACTCCGGCGAAGTGGATTCCGGGTTGGATTCCGTGGTGACCTCCGCGCCCGGGGCGAGGCCAAAGGTATCGCGGACCTTCGACAAGACACGGCCCAGACCCTCAGCACCCAGCAGGCTCGGCGTGCCGCCACCGATAAAAACGGTCTCGGCTTCGCAGCCCACCTGCGCCGCCGCCATCTCTAGTTCTTTCTCCAAAGCACTTAGATAATCGCTGGTCAGATCCCCTCCCAGCTCGCCGGGGGTGTAGGTGTTGAAGTCACAGTAGCCGCAGCGGGAGGCACAGAAGGGGACGTGAATATAGAGACCAAAGGGATCCATGGGGAACAAAGTATCCGACAGCGCCGTTAAAGCGGTAGTCTATAGTGCAGATTTGCCACCCCGATTAATGAAGAAAGGCCTCTTTTAAGTGGAACCTCCGAGTCGATGTCCCCGCCGCCTACGTAAGGCGGTGGGGTAAGCCGTGTTATCTGCCATCCTGATGATTATGGCGGGTTTCGCCGTCATCGCTCTCATTATCGTGGCCAACGCCTACTTCGTGGCGCAGGAATTCGCCTTCATGTCGGTGGACCGCACGCAGCTGCGCCAGCGCGCCGCGACGGGGGATAAGTCCGCGGAGCGCGCCTTAAAGATCACCCAAAAGACTTCCTTCATGCTCTCCGGCGCGCAGCTGGGTATCACGATTACGGGCCTGCTCATTGGTTATGTGGCAGAGCCCCTCGTGGGCCAAGGCCTGGGCCAGCTGCTCGGCGGCGTGGGCGTGTCCACGGGTGTGTCTGTCGCCATCGGCACGGTGACCGCGCTGGCGGTGTCGACGGTTCTCACGATGCTCTTCGCCGAGCTCTTCCCGAAGAACTACACCATCGCCGCACCCATGAAGTCAGCGCTGTGGTTGTCCGCATCCACGATGTGGTACCTCAAGATCTTCGGCTGGCTCGTCCACTTCTTCGAGTATTCCTCCAATGCCCTTCTCAAGGTCTTCGGTATCGAGCCGGTGGAGGATGTCGATTCATCTGCCACGACCGATGACCTGGAGTCCATCGTGGATGCCTCCCACGAGGCCGGCGACTTGGATGAGGACACCTACCTGGTCCTCGACCGTCTCCTCGACTTCCCCGAGCACGACGTGGAACACGCCATGATTCCGCGCTCGCGCGTGGATGTCATCGAGCCGGAGACCACCATTGGTGAGGTGCGCGAGATGATGTCGGAGAACCACACCCGCTACCCCATCATCGACGATGAGCACAATCCCATCGGCGTGGTGCACCTCTACGACGTGCTGGGCAGTCAGCTGCCCCTGGCCACCCCGGCCCGGGAAATCATGAAGGAACCCGTGGTGGTGCCGGAGCTCATGCCGCTTCCCGACGTCGTCACGGAGCTTCGTGACGCCGACGAGAAACTCGCCTGCGTCATCGACGAATACGGCGGCTTCGTCGGGATCGTGACCATGGAGGACTTGGCCGAGGAAATCCTCGGCGATGTCACCGACGAGCACGACCTCGAAGAGACCGAGGAAATCACCGAGCAGGACGAGACGCACTGGATCGTCGACGGTGACACCCCCATCGACGAGGTCGAGCGCGCCATTGGCCACGACCTGCCGGAGGGCGATTTCGAAACCGTCGCCGGTCTGCTCATCGCGCATTCCGGCACGTTGCCGGACGAGGGTGAAAAGCTCTCCATCGAGCTCGAGGCCGAACCGGAAGATTGGGTCGATGGTGACGAAGCCCCCATCCGCACGCTCAACGTGCGCGTCGAGGAAATCGACCGCCACGTGCCCTCCGTCCTGGCACTCGAGCTGGTAGAGGAATTCCCGGAAGGAGAGGATGACTAATGACTGATACCTGGTGGTTTAACCTCCTTATCACTATTCTCATCATCGCTGCTTCCGCGTTCTTCGTGGTCATCGAGTTTTCCCTCATGGGTGCGCGCCGCAACCGCTTGGAGGAGACTGCGGAATCCTCGGCGGCTTCGCGTGCGGGCCTACGCTCGCTGAATGAGCTGACCGTCATGCTGGCCGGCGCCCAGCTGGGCATTACCGCCGCGACCTTCGTCCTCGGTGCGGTGACCAAACCTTGGGTCCATCACCTGCTGATGACCCCACTGGAGGCCCTTGGCCTGCCGCTGGGCGTTGCTGACGTCATCTCCTTCCTGCTGGCCCTTTTCGTGGTGACCTTCCTGCACCTGGTCATTGGTGAGATGGCGCCGAAGTCCTGGGCCATTGCCCACCCGGAGACCGCCCTTCAGCTCATCGCGGTGCCTGCCCGCGGCTTCATTTGGCTCTTCCGTCCGCTGCTGCTCTGGATCAACAAGATGGCCAACAAGCTGGTGACGATGACCGGCGAGGAACCTGTCGACCGCGCTGGTGCGGCTGGCTATGACGCGGAGACCCTTCGCCACTTGGTCGAGCACTCGCGCCTGACGGGCACGCTTGACGACGACTCCGCCAACCAGATCACCGGCGTCATCGAACTGGAAGCCGCCACTGCGGCCCAGTTGGCCCGCGAGCACGGCTCGGAAATCCTGCCGCTATCCTCCGATGCCACCGTTGCCGAGCTCCATGACCTCGTGGTGCGCAAGTCCATCATGCGCGTGCTGGTCTACCCGCGTACTTCGCGCATCCCGCGCATCGTCCACGTGCGCGATACCTTGCTCGCGGACCCGGAAACCCCGGTGCTGGATTTCTCCCGCCCAGCACTGGCGGTGGGCTCCTCCTCCACCGTGCAGAAGACTCTGGACCAGATGCGCGCCCGCAACGAGCAGCTCGTCATGGTGGGCAAACCCACCAAAGACAAGACCGTGTGGATCCTCACCTGGGATGACATCATGGGCCAGCTGTGGCCGCAGATTACGGAGCAGCTGGACCAGGCCGCGCCGGCCACCAAGAACCCAGGGGCTTAGCGCGTACGCGCTAAGCCCCTGGCACACGAAGCTAGACGGTGGCACGCAAAGTTATTCGTGCCACACTAGCAGCGAAGAGCGCCGCCGAGAGAGGGAATCTCGGCGGCGCTCTTCTTAGGTAATCCTTGTGTGTTGGCAACAAGGAAGTCTGTGATGCGGCGACTATGCGGTCGTGGCGGCCTTCTTCTGGCGCTTGGCGCGCACACGGGCGACGACGGCGTCAATACGCGCGCGCTCCTCCAAGAAAGGCGGCGGGTTATGCCCGCGCATGGTGCGCACATAAGCGGGGTGCGCCTCCACGACAGTGTGACGCCAAGCCTGCACGGCGATGAGTGAAGATTCACCCGCGCGCTTGTACAGGTTCGGCAGGGAGACAACATCGAGGTTGCGAGCCACCGCGTCGGTTTGCGCCAGCACGTACTCGACCAACTCGCGCAGGTAGGCGGCCACCGCGGCGGTGCGGCCACGCAGGGTTTCCGCCAGCTCCGAGACCACAACGGGCGGGCCGGAGATGGGCAAGCCCTCAGCCAACGCGCGGGCGGTAAGCTGCTTCGGCTCCTCCACATCATTGTCACCGGAGGAGGCAGCGGAGATGGTGCCGGACTTCAGGCCGGAGACCAGCGCGTGGCGCAAGCCGATGAGCTCGCCGACACAACGCCCAGAATCCACGCGGGCGTCTTCGACGATATCCCCCAGCTCGGCCAGACAGTCGAGGGCGAGTTCATCGTCCCAGTCCTCAATGGCCTCGATGAGGTGCTCGATGTAGTCAACGACTTCATCGCCGATGTTATAGATTTCTTGGGTCAGCTCACGGTGGCGCAGCTCGGCTGCGATCTTGTGCATAGGCTGCCCTTTCCGTGAGAACCTCTAGTTGAGGTTTAGAGTTTTTCTGACCCCGCTGACTCTATTAGAGATCCACCCATTCGGCTGCGCGACACTCCGAAGGAATTCACAGACTCCATCCAGCCTTATTTCTTGCCGGCGTAGAGGCGCTCAATATCCGCTGCGTAGCGCTGCGCCACGACATAGCGCTTGACCTTCATCGTGGGGGTGAGCTCGTTACTTTCCTCGGTGAGGTCCTGGTCGAGGATGACGAACTTCTTAATACCCTCCGCGTGGGAAACGGTGGCGTTGACCTGGTTAATGGCGTCCTGAATATCCGCGCGCAGTGCTGGATCGGCAGCAACCTCACGCATACCCTTGGCCGCGGAGATGTTGTGATCAGCCTTCCAGCGCTTGAGCGCATCCTCATCCAGGGTGAGCAACACGCCGACGAACGGCTTGCCGTCACCGACCACCATGGCTTGGGAAATCAGCGGGTGGGAGCGCAGGATATCTTCCATCGGGCCAGGAGAGACGTTCTTGCCGCCAGCGGTGACGATGAGATCCTTCTTGCGGCCAGTGATGACGAGCTTGCCATCCTCATCAATCTCACCCAGGTCGCCGGTGTTGTACCAACCGTCCTGCAGGGCGTTCTCGGTGGCTTCCTCGTTCTGCCAGTAGCCCTTAAAGACGATATCGCCCTTGATCATGATCTCGCCGTCGTCGTTAATGCGCATCGTCGTTCCGCCCAGTGGCGGACCAACGGTACCGATGGATTGATCGACAAAGTCGACGGCGGCGGCCGCGGCGGTCTCCGTCAAGCCATAGCCCTCATAGATGGTCACGCCGATGCCGCGGTACCAGTGCAGCAAATCCTGCGAGATGGCCGAACCACCGGAGATACAGTACTTGACTTCGCCGCCCATGGCCTGCCTAATAGCGGAGTAGACCAGCTTGTCAAAAGCCTTGTGCTTGGCCTTAAGGACACGGTTAGGCCCCTCCGGAGTATCCAGCGCCTTCGAGTACTCGATAGCGACCTTCTCCGCGCGATCGAAAATGGCGCCCTTGACTGCAGAAGAACCGTGAGCCTTGGCGGAAGCGCCGTTGCGTACCTTCTCAAAGACGCGCGGCACGCCCAGGATCAGGTTCGGGCGGGAGCGCGCGAATTCGATGGTGATGGTGCTGAAGTCGGACCAGTGGTTCTGGGAGGCACCGCCGATGGTGACCGCCAGCGACACCGCGCGGCTAAAGACGTGTGCCAAGGGCAGGAAGGTCAGAACGTGGGAACCCGGCACGGCGATGGCGCCAATGGGGTTGGTCAGCAGGCCGCGGGCCTCCGCGAGCCAGTTGCGGTGGGTCAGCATGCAGCCCTTGGGGCGCCCGGTAGTGCCGGAGGTGTAGACCAACGAGGCGACGTCATCGGTGCCCGTGGCCTCGATGCGCTGGTCGACGGTATCGTCACTGACATCGCGGCCCTCAAACTTCAGAGTATCGATGGCGGAAGAGTTGATCTCTAGGATGCGGCGCAGCTGGGAAGGAGAGCCGTGCAACTGTGGGGTGCCATCCTCTTGCAGCTTCAGGTGCTTGACCAGCTCGGAGTGCTCGCGGGTTTCCGTGATGGCGAGGATGGCACCGGAATCCTCGATAATCCACTGGACTTGGGACATCGACGAAGAGGGGTACACCGGAACGGAGATAGCACCGGCCGCCCAGATGGCGTAGTCCAGCAGGGACCACTCATAGCGGGTGGTAGAGATAAGGGCTACGCGGTCGCCCTGCTCCACGCCGAAAGCAATGAGCCCCTTGGCCACCGCGTAGACCTCTTCCACGAACTCTTTGGCGGTCACGTTGACCCACTCATAGTTCGCAGGGCGGGTAAACAGCACGCCATGTGGGCGGGCGTGCGCCGTAGCCATCATCGCGGTAAGGCAGGTTTCGCCGTCCTTGATCTCGAACTCCGCCTTCGTATGCGCTTCATTCAAAGTCACAGTTGTGTCCTTTCCCACAAAAATTAAATTCCAGCCCACTCTACCAACCGGATTTCTCCCGCGCGCAGCAAGGGCGTGGCACAATTGGGGGACGTGACTACCCGTGATCTGCTTCAAGAACTTGCCCAACGCCACGGCGTGGCCTGCGAGTACACCGCCCAGAACGGACAGCCCGTGTACGTCAGCGAGGAGACAATTACCTATACGCTGCGCGCACTCGGCGTCTCTATCTCCGACCGTCCGGACGATGAAGAGCTAACCCAGGCCTTGTTCGAGGACTACCTCGAACGCGCCTCCCGCCCGCTGCCGCCCTGCGTGGTGGCCCGCGAAGGCGCCGAAAAGTCCTTTGCCGTCCACGTCCACGACGGCGACCCCGTCACCGTGACCATCGAGCTGGAGAACGGCGAGACTCGGCCGACCTACCAGGATCCGAACGACGCCCCGGCTGCCGACGTCGCCGGAACCATGTGGGGCGAAGCCAGTTTCCACGTCCCCGGGGACCTGCCCTTAGGTTTCCACAAGCTGCGCTTGTCCTCGCCCGGCATCGGCGAGCACGAGTGCCCGCTCATCGTGGTGCCCAAGCACCTCAGCACTGCGGATCGCTACCTTGACCGCCCCGCGGCGGGCGCGATGGCGCAGCTGTATTCGGTGCGCTCCGAGAAGTCCTGGGGCATGGGTGACTTCGGTGACCTCGCCGAATTGGCGGAGACCTTGGCACCGGATTATGACTTCCTCCTTATTAACCCGCTGCACGCGGGCGAGCCGATTCCGCCAGTGGAGGATTCGCCCTACCTGCCCACCACCCGGCGCTTCATCAACCCGATCTATATTCGCATCGAAGATGTCCCAGAGCTGAAGCTGCTCAGCCCAGAACTTCAGGATGATGTGGCCGAGCTCGCCGCCGAGTTCCGCGAACGCAACCGGTCTGCCGAAGAGATCGACCGTGATTCCATCTTCGAAGCCAAGCTGCAGGTCCTGCAGGAGCTCTTCAGCAAGGGGATGACCCCGGAGCGCCGCACCGCTTTTAGTGAGTACCAGCGCCGCGAGGGCCGCGGCCTGCGCAACTTCGCGCTGTGGTGTGCAGAGACTGAGCTTTCGCGCCACAGTGGACGCCGCCACGCGCTGAGCCTCGACGTCAACGACTTAGCCGAGTTCTACTCGTGGCTGCAATTCCTCTGCGATGAGCAGCTGGATGCCGCCCAGCGCCGCGCGCTCGAGGCCGGCATGAGCATCGGCCTCATCACCGATATGGCCGTAGGTATCCACCCCGCTGGTGCCGATGCCGTGAATCTGGCGGAATACCTCGCCCCGCAATGCTCGGTGGGCGCCCCGCCGGATGACTATAACCAGCAGGGCCAGGACTGGTCCCAGCCACCGTGGCACCCGGTCCGCCTGGCGGAAGCCGGCTACGAGCCATGGCGTGATTTGCTGCGCACAATGCTGGGCAATGCTGGTGGCCTGCGCGTCGACCACGTGCTGGGCCTGTTCCGCCTGTATTGGATCCCGCGCCAGTCCACCCCGCTCAACGGTACCTACGTGACCTATGACTGGGAGGCCATGCTCGGCATCCTCGCACTCGAGGCTGAGCGCGCCGGTGCGGTCCTCGTGGGCGAGGACCTGGGCACCCTGGAACCGTGGGTCCAAAACGCCTTGCGCGATATGGGCGTGCTGGGCACCACGATCATCTGGTTTGAGCACGCCAACGAAGGCCCTACCCCACGCCCGCAGGATCAGTACCGCCACATGGCGATGTCCTCGGTGGGCACGCACGATCTGCCACCAACGCTCGCCTTCCTGCGCGGCGACCACATCGAGCTGCGTGCCCGCCTGGGCCTGCTCACCCGCCCCGTGGCGGAAGAAGTAGCCGAGGACCGCGCCTGGCAAGAAAAGGTCAAGGATAATCTGCAGGCCTACGGCATGTTGGAGAACCGCGAGAGCGAAGAGGACGTGCTCGTCGCCCTGCATCGTTATGTTGCGGGAACTCCCTCGGCGCTGACGGTCACCAACGTGGTGGACATGGTCGGTGACGTGCGCGCACAGAACCAGCCGGGCACGACGAAAGATCAGTACCCGAACTGGTGCATCCCGCTGTGCAACACCGCCGGCGAGCCAGTCCTCCTGGAGGATCTACCGAAGCAGGAGCTCTACCAGCGCCTCGCCCAGGCTGCCAAAAGACCAGGGACCGAACGCTAAAGCGTCGTCCCGTTAAAGGACGACACCGACGATGGCCACCACAACGATGAGCGTGATCATCAACCAGAGGGTCACGCTCACTCGGGATTTGGGTAGTGCGCGCTTGCGGTGAGAAGGCTGTGAGCGCTCGGGGTCCCACAGGCCTTCGCGGTGATCATCGGGAGTCATGGTCATTTATCCTAGTCCGCCCCTCCACGAGTGTGTACACGCGGTCGATGGCCCACATCAACCCCCACCCCATCACGGTTGCGGCCGGCACTGCGGTGACGGCAAGCACCGCCATTTGCGCCCACACTGGCGCCTGCACGAGCCATTCCATGCCCTCAGGGTAGCCTGTTCACCATGAGCAGTGCACCTTTCGACGTCACCTGCCCCGCGGGCACCATCACCGGCTACCTCGATGAGGACGTGGCCCACTTTCACTCCATCGAGTACTCCCATATCCCGGGGGATTTCGAGAACCCCGAACCTGCCCCACCCCGTGACCAGGATGCACGCACCCCGCACCCGGAGAAGGTCGCGCTCACCATCACCGCCCCCGCACCCGGCAGCCGCACCACGTCACTGGCGCCCACGTTGGTCTATATCCACGGCGGCCGCTACGAGCACGGCTCCCACGAGGATCCCCGGGCAGCGGGCACGCCCACCGCACAGGCAGGCATCGTCCACGTTCAGCTGGGCTACCGCGTGGGCCTGCCGGGGCTTGCCCGTTTCCGTGATGATGAGCCCGACCGCTACCGCGCCATCGAGGACCTGCAGCTGGGCTTGGAATGGATCCAGCGCAATATCGAGGCCTTCGGCGGGGATCCCACCAACGTCACCATCTTGGGCCAGTCCGCCGGCGCCAACGCCGTGCTGTGGCTGTGTCGGCGGGACCACTACCGCGGGGCCTTTCGCCGAGCACTAGCGCTCTCCCCGGGCTTCCCGAGGGAGACCTTCGAGGAGCGCAGTGCCACCCTGCGTCAGGTGATGAAGAAGCCCATCACGCGTTCCTCGCTTGCGGCGATGAGCCAAGAGGAGCTTGCCGCCGGCTACGCCAAGTTCCGCAAGAAGTACAGCCTCGATATGGCGCTGGGCCCCACGCCCCTGGAGTGTGGGCAGCTTGCCGACGTCCCCCTCATCCTCGGCAGTACCCGCGACGAGTTCTACAACATCCCGGCCACACGGAAGATTGACCGCTCCCCGTTCCGCGGCCTCATCCTGCGCTATGCGGCGCCGCGCTTTGGCTTTCCCCGCAATGGTTTCCAACCCTGGTATCAGGTGGTGCAGCACATGGACAAGGAGCGCCCAATGGGCCGGATGGTGGGTGATGCCATCATCCGCCGCTGGGCTGCAGAGGTAGCGGAGAAGGCACCGGGTAAGACCTGGATGGTGGAGTTCATCCGTTCCTCGAGCCCGGCCCTGCACTGCGAGGAGCTGCGCCCGCTCTTCGGAGAAACACCGCTCGCGCAGTGGTTGCGCGATTTCATCCGCACCGGCGAGCCCGGCTTCGAGGCCTACCGCCCCGAGCACGCTATCTGGGAATACAACTTAGACAACGACGAGCATCGGGTGGCCTACGCCAGCTTGGATTATATTTCGGCGGCCTTCGCCCAGGATGGCAGTCTGCTCTGATCCGGGGGGCGTTAAGCCAAAAGGGCCGCGCGCAGCGGTTCGTGGGTCAGCTCCTCCACCATCCACGGGCTAAAGGCGAAAGGCGTGGCGTCGACGGCGGCGAGCACGTCGCGCACTGGCGCCCACGCGAAGGAATCGACTTCGTCGGGGTTGGGCGCCGGATCATCTTCAGTTTCGAAGAGATAGACCGGGCAGATTTCATTCTCCACCACGCCGGAAGAATCCACGGCGCGGTAGGCAAAGTCCGGCAGCACCAAGCGCGGCGTGCCGCTTAGCCCAAGCTCGAAGCGGCCGCGACGGACGACGGCGTCGGCAGTCTCCTCATCCGGCCCCGGGTGTCCGCAGAAGGAATTGGTCCAAACCCCCGGCCAGGTCAGCTTGGACAGTGCGCGGCGGGTCAGCAGCAGTTGGCCGTCGCGCACAACCCATGCGGAGAAGGCGAAATGCAGCGGGGTATCCGCAGTGTGTACGGCGGCCTTGTCGGCTACGCCTGCGGGTTTGCCCTCCGGCGAGGCTAGAACGACGAGTTCCGTCATAGATTGAGATCTCCTACATAGCGCACGTTCCCAATGCTAAAGCGCGCATTCCAGAGGTTGCCTGGGGCAACGTTATAGACATATTGAAGGTTGGTGGACGCACCGGCGCCCAGCGGGTGATCCAGGCCCGGCGCGGCCACGTCTGGGTGGACAGCGGGGTCAATATCAATCGAATCCACGGTGGCCCAGCCGCCGTTGCCGTCGGCACGCTCGAGGGTGGGCTCCGGGAGGGCGTCGACAGGCATCGGCACCTCGTTGAGGTTGTGAATCTTCACCGTCAGCACCGTTCCGCCACCGCCGGAGTACAGGCCCTGCAGCTCAAATTCCACGTTGAGGCCCTCGTCCTTAACGGGGGCTGCCAAGTTGGAGGTGACTTCGTGAGCGTCCACGTCCTTGGCCTCAAAGGTCGGCGGCTCCGAACTGGAGACCACGATGTTGTCCTGCGGGCCCACGTCCGGCGGCTGGAGGATGCTGCAGCCTGAGAGAGCAGCCAGGCACAGCGGGGCACACGCTAGGGGGAGGTACTTCTTCACCGCGGATCCTTTTCCATCACGACTTCGGTTTCTCCCCTACCTTAGTCGACGGGTTGGATATTCCTATTAAGGGCGTAACATCGGCCGGCGATGAACTCTATTCTCCGTATCGTCCGCAGCGCCTCGGCCCTGTGGCCGTTCTATCTCGGCGTCTTAATCACCGCGTCAGTCACCGCGATTCTGTCGCTGCTGACTCCCTTCATCCTCCGCGAGGCCACCGATACGGTCGTCGCAGGCGGCCCGCTGCGCACGATCCTGTGGTGGGTCGTGGCACTCTTTGTGGCGGACGCGCTGGGCAACGTGGTGAAGAATATCGGCGGCTATATCGGCGATGTCATGGTCGCGCGCCTGCGCCAGATTCTTTCGACGCGCTACTTTGCCAAGCTGCTCTCCGTACCACAGGGCTATTACGACAACCAGGTCACCGGCACCATCATTGCGCGCTTGGACCGCTCGATTGCGAATACCACGCAATTCCTGCAGTCCTTCTCCAATAACTTCTTCGTCATGCTCATCCAGGCCGCGGCGGTGCTAGTCATCACCGCGGTGTACTACTGGCCGCTGGCCATCCTGCTGGCTGCGCTCTTCCCCATCTATATGTGGCTCACCGCGCTGACCTCGGAGCGCTGGCAAAAGTTTGAGGCCATTAAGAACGAGAACATCGACGTGGCCAATGGGCGCTTCGCGGAGGTCATCGGACAGGTGAAGGTAACCAAGTCCTTTGTCGCCGAGGCCCGTGAGCTGGCTTCCTTCGGTTCGCATTACCGCACGGTGGTGGATACCACGAAGCCGCAGTCGCGCTGGTGGCATTCCATGGACACCGCGCGCGGCGCGGCCATGGCGCTGATCTTCTTGGGCATCTATGGCCTAATCTTCTGGCGCACCTTGGAGGGCCACTTCTCCATCGGTGACATGGTCATGCTCCTGCAGCTGGTGAACATGGCCAAGCAGCCGGTGTTCATGATGAGCTGGATCGTGGATGTTAGCCAGCGCGCCATCGCCGGCTCCAAGGACTACTTCAAGGTCATGGAGGAAATCCCAGAGCCCACCGTCAACCCGCAGCTGGTCGCCGCCGCTGAAACCTCCGACGTGCCGGAGCTCGACCTCACCCCGGCTAAACCGCTGCACCCCACCGAAGGCCCGGTCTTTGCCTTTGAGGACGTGTCTTTCTCCTATGAATCGGATAAGCCGGTCGTCGCCGACATCACCTTCGCCGCCCAGGAGGGCCACAAGGTAGCGCTCGTCGGCGAGTCCGGCGGGGGCAAGTCCACCCTGGTCAACCTGCTATTGGGCCTTTACCAGCCCACGGAGGGCAAGCTAACGGTGCTGGGCCACGACGCCGCAGAGCTCACCGCGGAGCGCCTGCGCGCCTCGGTCGGCGTGGTCTTCCAGGAGTCCTACCTCTTCTCCGGCACCATCAAGGAAAATATCGCCTATGGCAAGCCGGGGGCGACGATGGAGGAGATCGTGGACGTCGCCAAGCGCGCCAATGCACACGACTTCATCGAAGAATTCCCCGATGGCTACGACACCGTCATCGGCGAGCGCGGCCTCAAGCTCTCCGGCGGGCAGAAGCAGCGCGTGGCCGTGGCGCGCGCCATGCTGAAGGACGCCCCCATCCTCGTGCTCGACGAGGCCACTTCAGCGCTGGACACCAAGGCGGAGCGTGCCGTGCAGGCCGGTCTGGACGAGCTCATGAAGAACCGCACCACGCTCATCATCGCGCACCGCCTGTCCACCATCGCGGACGTGGACACCATCATCACCCTTGACCGCGGCCGTATCTCCGAAATCGGTTCCCCGGCGGAGTTGGCGCAGTCCGGTGGTATCTACGCCGAACTGCTGCGCCTGACCCAATCTGCCTCCGCCGCCGACCGCCAGCGTCTGAAAAAATACGGATTCGTCCAAAGCACCGACGAGTAGGGTGGGGCGCATGCATTTCCCTAGCCTGAAAGAACTCACTGCCCGCGGCACCCGCAAGTGGACCGTCTTTGATGAGGACATTATTCCGCTGTGGATCGCTGAATCAGACTTCCTCACCGCGCCGGCGGTGAAGGAGGCCATCCAGGAGGCGGTCGACGCCGAGTCCTTCGGCTATACCCCAGCTCCGAAGGCCTCTGAGCTCAACGCAGCGCTGGCGGATTTCTATGAATCGCGCTATGGCTGGCGCCCGGAGCACGTCTTCTGGATCGGGGATGTCGTACGCGGCCTGCTGCTCGGCGTGCAGTACTTCACCGAGGGCGCCGTTGCCGTACCGGTCCCCTCTTACCCGCCGCTGCTGGAGCTGCCGGAGACCGCCGGGCGCGAGAAGATTGAGACCTCGCTGGAGCTCGACGATATCGAGCGCGCCTTTAAGGCCGGCGCCGGCTCCATCCTGCTCTCCCACCCCTATAACCCGCTGGGCATCGTCTTTGATGAGGACTGGCTGCGAGGCCTCGTCGAGCTGGCAGATAAGTACGATGCCCGCATCCTCTCCGATGAGATCCACGCCCCGCTGGTCTACGAAGGCCGCCACATCCCGCTGGGCGCTTTGTCCGACCGCGTTATCACCGTCACCGCCACGTCCAAGGCGTGGAATACCGCGGGTCTCAAGTGCGCGCAGGTGATCTTCTCCAACAGCGCCGACGTGGAGCGCTGGAACTCGCTGACCGGCGTGGCCAAGGACGGCACTGGCACGCTGGGCGTTCTGGCTGCGGAGGCCGCCTACCGCGATGGCGGGGAGTTCCTCGACGAGGAAATCGAGTACCTGAAGAAGACCCGCGATTGGCTGGTGGAGGAGTTACCCAAGCGCGTTCCGGGCCTGAAGACTTCCCACCCGCAGGCCACCTACCTGCTGTGGTTGGACTTTAGCGAGACCGCCATTGGGGATAACCCGAAGCCTGCGGCCTGGGTGCGCGAGCACGCCAAGGTAGCCCTCAATGAGGGTGTCACCTTCGGCACGGGCGGTGAGCATCATGCCCGTCTTAATTTTGCAACCTCCCGTGAGCTGCTCGAAGAGGCACTCGACCGGCTGGAGAAAGCATTTAGCTAAAATTTACATCTCATGTCATGGGCATTATCCTTAGAAAAATGTCCATTAATGACGTTCAGGCCCCCGCCCAGTCCGCTTCGAAGACGAGCTCCCCCATCGGCATCGTCATCGTTGCCTCCCTCATGCTCTTCTCCATGTTCTTCGGAGCGGGCAACCTCATCTTCCCGCCGGAGGTCGGTGTCTCCTCCGGCACCAACTTCTGGCCGGCCACCATGGGCTTCCTCGCCGCTGGCGTAGCCCTGCCGGTCTTGGCGGTGATCGCGGTGGCCATTTCCGGCCAGTCCGTGCGGGATATCGGAAACCACGGCGGCAAGATCTTCGGAGTGGCCTTCTCCGTCATCGCCTACCTGGCCATCGGCGCGTTTTACGCCCTGCCGCGTACCGGCGCGGTATCCATGGAAACCGCGATTACCCCGCTGCTCGGCTGGGAGGGAACTTTTGCCAACGGCGCCTTCAACGTCGTCTTCTTCCTCATCGCTTTAGCCCTGGCCTGGCGCCCCAACAACATCATTGACACCTTGGGCAAGTTCCTCACCCCGGCGCTGGTCATCCTGCTCGCCGCCCTCATTACGTTGGCCACACTGGCCAACCCCCGCGTTCCCGGCACCCCGACTGAGGAGTACGCCTCCGCGCCCTTCGTCACAGGCCTCTTCGAGGGCTACAACACCATGGATGCCATCGCGGGCCTGGCATTCTCCATCGTCATCGTGACTTCGCTGCGCTCCAAAGGTTTCTCTACTGACCGTGCGCTGCTGCGCGGAACCATCACTTCCGCCGTCATCGCCGGCGCGCTGCTTGCCGCTATCTACCTGGGCCTGGCGTGGATCGGCCAAACCATGCCGAATGGTTCCTCCTATGATTCCGGCGCCGCCTTGCTTGCCGACGCCTCCAATCTCACCATGGGCAACGTCGGCCAGGCCGTCTTCTCCGCCATCGTCATCCTGGCATGCATGACCACCGCCGTGGGCCTGATTTCCGCCACCTCGGAGTTCTTCGCCCTGCTCGTGCCGAAGACCACCTACCACTTCTGGGCTTGCCTATTTACCGCGCTGTCCATCGCCTTCGCCTTCCAGGGCCTGGATACGGTGCTCGCCATCGCGGTCCCCTTCATCGTGTTCTTGTACCCGCCGGCTATCTCCCTGATCGCGCTGACGCTTCTGCAACCAGCAGTTAAGAAGTGGGTCACCTTCTACTGGGGCTTCCGACTGGCGCTGTGGGTTTCCGTCCTGTGGTCCGCCGCCACCTCCTTCGGCGCCCCGCTTGGCTTCTCCCCTGGCCAAGACGTTGGCCTGGGCTGGGTAGTTCCCACGCTCCTCGCATTTTCTATCGGCGTTATCATCGACGTTGTATCTACATCCTCGTCGAAGAAAAGTGAGTAGTTCATGACGCCCCGCGCCGCCCTATCCATCCTCGATTTCTGCACCATCTACCCGGGGGAATCTCCTTCCCAGTCCATGGCCAGGTCGGTCGAGCTGGCGCAACAAGCGGAGGCCTTGGGCTTTGAGCGCATGTGGTACACCGAGCACCACAACATGCCCTCTATTTCCTCCTCCGCCCCGGCGGTTCTCATCGCCCACATTGGCGCGAAGACCGAGCGCATCCGATTGGGCTCCGGCGGCATCATGCTGCCGAACCACGCGCCTTATGTCATCGCTGAACAATTCGGCACCCTCGCCGAGCTCTACCCCGGCCGCATCGACTTGGGCCTGGGCCGCGCACCCGGCACCGATATGAAGACCTTGGGCCGCGCCCTGCGCCGCGATAGAAACGCCGCCGAGCGCTTCCCCGAGGACGTCAAGGAGTTGCAGGGCTACCTTTCCGGCAAATCTCTCATCCCCGGCGTGAAGGCCATCCCCGGCCACGGCACCAACGTGCCGATCTACATCCTCGGGTCCTCGCTCTTCGGCGCCTCCCTGGCCGCCAAATATGGCCTGCCTTATGCCTTCGCCTCGCACTTCGCCCCGCAGCACTTGGAAGCCGCCACGGCCTATTACCGCGAGAATTACCAGCCTTCCGAGGCCCACCCCGAGCCCTATGCCATCGCCGGCGTCAACGTCACCGCGGGGGATGACGCCGAGGAGGAATTCGAAAAGGTCTGCTTCCGCCGCGTGAAGGCTTTCGTCAGCCGCGGCAGGCAGCTCAGCGACGACGACGTCGCCCGCATCATCGACTCCCCTCAGGGCCAGCAGATCATCAGCATGCTGCAGTACTCCGCCGTTGGAAATGTAGAGCACGTGCGCGAGTACCTCACCGACTTCCAGAAGTTGGCTCAGGCGGATGAGCTCATGATCTCCCTGCAATCCACAAGCCACAAGGCAGCGTTGGGTAATATGGCAAACCTGGCACAAGCGTGGCAGATGTAGGCGTACGCGCAGGCGCGCGTACGCACATCTTTGCCCGTCACAGCGTTGTTCTACATAGAGGAGAATTTCGGTGGCCCTTCGCCGTACACAACAACACAGCATGATCGCTGATTACCTGCGCAACCTCATTCGCAGCAAGAAACTTTCTCCTGGTGATTTCCTGCCCAGCGAGGCCGAGCTCTGCGAGCAATTCTCCTCCTCCCGCGGCCCCGTGCGCCAAGCCGTCGCGGCACTGCGCTCGGAAGGCCTCATCTCCTCCGGCCGCGGCCGCCGCTCTGTCGTCCTCGGCCGTTTTACCTCGGAGTCCTTCGACTCCATTTATTCCGTGACGCACTGGCTGCGCGAGCGCGGCTTCGAGCCCGGCGCGTCCACCTTGTGGCTGGGGCGCTGCCCTGCTTCCGAGCAGGAAGCCGAGTTCTTGCGGGTAGAGACAGGTTCCCCCGTAATCTTTGTGCACCGCGTGCGCAGCGCCAACGGCATGCCCATCGCCATCGAGCGCATGTTCTTCCCACTGGACGTGGGCAGCCACATCCTCAACTTCGATGCCGACAACGAGTCCATCCACGATCACCTACGTAAGCAGGGCGTAGACTTCGACAACGTCAATCGCGAGCTCTCCCTCGCGTCCGCCAGCGAGGAGGATGCGCGCTCCCTTAATGTCGAGCCCGGCACCCCGCTGTGGCGCCTGCACTTGGACATCTCAGATCACTCTGGTCATCCCGTCGAGTGCACCGAAATCCTGTACCTCGGGGACCGCCTGACGCTGGGCATGACGAGCGTGCGCGGAAGCACCTCCCCGCTCGAGGTCAAGTTGTCGGAAGGATGATGAGAGCCTGGATTGGTGCGCTGGGGCTGGTCGTGGGGGCGTCGTTAAGCGCGTGTTCTGCCGGCTCCACGGCAGTGGTTGATTCTGACTCCTCTGCGCTGACGCTGGCCACCACGACGCCGGCGACCTCCCTGGATTTCACCACCGTCGGCGGAGCCGCCATCCCGGCAGCACTCATGAGCAACGTCTACGAGACCCTGGTGCGCATCTCCCCGGAGGGAGAGATTGTGCCCGGCCTCGCCGAATCCTGGGAAGTGGACTCCACGCGCTATACCTTCCACCTGCGTGAGGCTTCCTTCTCCAACGGCGAGGCATTCACCGCGCACACCGCCGCGTGGTCCATCAACGCGGTGAAAACGGAGTGGACGAACGGCATTAGCGCCCAGATGGACGTGGTGGAATCCGCCACGGCTGTCGACGATCACACGCTCCTCGTCACCCTTAAACGGCCCTCCGCCGGGTGGTTATGGTCCATGGGCACCGCCATCGGTGCTATGCGCACTCCCACCGAAGCGGTGGGCACCGGCCCCTTTGCCGTCGCGGGCTTCTCCCCCAACGAATACATCGCGCTGCGCGCCCGCCCAGACTACTGGGGCACCCCAGCGGAAGAAGACATCACCATCCGCTACTTCCCGGATTCGCTGACCGCGGTCAACGCCCTGCGCTCCGGCGGGGTTGATGCGGTGTGGGGCGTACAGAACCCGGAGCTTCTCGACACCCTCGATGACTCCATCGAAACCGCCGTGGGCACCACCAACGGCGAGGTGTTGCTGTCTATGAACAACCAAGCAGCACCTTTCGACGACCCCCGCGTGCGCCGCGCCGTGGCCTATGGCATCGACCGCCGGGCCGCCAACGAGATCCTCTGGGAAGGCCGCGCGCAGGACACTGGCGGAGCACCCGTCCCGCCCACTGACCCCTGGTTTAGCGGGAAGGACTACTACCCCTATGAGCCTGCGCGCGCCCGCGCGCTGATGGAGGAGGCCGGAGCAGCAGGCACGCCGCTCACGCTCACGGTGCCGAGCCTGCCCTATGCCCAAACGCTCTCCGAGTTTCTCTACTCCCAGCTGGAGGAGATGGGCTTCGAGGTCACGCTGGAAACCGCAGAGTTCCCCGCCGTGTGGCTGAGCCAAGTCATGGGAGCGAAGGACTATCAGATGTCGCTCGTCGCGCACGTCGAGCCGCGCGATATCCCCACCATCTTTGGCAACCCGGACTACTACCTCGGCTACGATTCGCCGCAGGCCCGCACGCTGTTGGAGCAGGATGACATGACGGGTGCCGTCGACCAGATTATGGAGGATATGCCCGCTCTGACGCTGATGAATATGCCCAATATCGTGCTCTACCGCGAGGGCCTTAGCGGCCTGCAGCCGAACCAGATCACCGATGCCATCGAACTGCGAGGGGTGCGATGAGAATACTGCGCTTCCTCGGCACCATGTGGGCTGCCTCCATCATCATTTTCCTGCTCATGCGGGCCGTGCCCGGCAACCCGGCGCGCGTGGCTTTGGGCGTCAACGCCACCGATGAGGCCGTGGAAAAGCTAACGCACTCCATGGGCTTGGACCGCCCGCTTCTCGTCCAATACCTAGAGTGGATGAAAGGGCTGTTGACCGGCAACTTCGGCATCTCCCTGTCCTCGCAGCAGGACATCACTCCGCTGGTGATTGACCGCGCGCAGGTTACGCTGTTGCTCATCGGGCTGGCCATTGTCCTCGCCCTAGCCGGGGCTATTCCCATGGGCATCCTGCTCGCCCGCTTTCGCCTCCCTGTGCTCAATGCGGCCACGCAGCTGGGCATCGCGGTGCCCAGCTTCTTAGTCGGTATCCTGCTGGTCGCGGTCTTCTCCGTGCACCTGGGTTGGCTGCCGGCGAATGGCTGGCAGCTGCCGCGCGAGGGTTTAAGCCACCTCGTCCTGCCGGTCATCTCGTTAGCACTGGTGCAAGGCGCCATGCTCACGCGCTACGTGCGCGCCACCCTCCGCGAGGAGATGGACAAGGACTATATCCGCACCGCCCGCTCCCTGGGTGAATCCCGCACCGGGGCGCTGGTCCGCCACGGCCTGCGCAATGCCGCTTTGCCGGTGCTCACTGTCACCGGCGTGCAGCTGAGCACCTTGGTGGTGGGCGCGGTGGTCATCGAGAATGTCTTCGTCATCCCGGGTCTGGGCTCGCTGCTTCTCGACGCCGTCTCCACCCGCGACCTCACCACCGTCCAGACCCTCATCATGGTTTTCGTGACTTTCACGCTGACCGTCAACCTGCTCACGGACCTGGCCTACCGGGTCATCGATCCGCGGCTGAAGGAGGCTAGATGAAACCCGGTTATATTCTGGTGGGGCTGACCATTCTGCTCGCCCTGGTCTCCCTAGTGTGGACGCCCTATGACCCGAACCTCATCTCCCCCGACCGCCTGGCCGGCCCCAGCCTGGAGCACCTCATGGGCACCGACCGCTTCGGGCGCGATACCTTCTCCCGCATCCTCGCCGGCGCCCAGATCACCGTGCTGGTGGGAGTGGTAGCGGTGGCCATCGCTGCGCTCATCGGGGTGCCACTCGGCATCATCGCCGGGATGCGCGGTGGTGGCTTCATCATGGCGGCCACCGACCTGCTACTCGCCTTCCCGGCGCTGCTGCTGGCCATCGTCGCCGGCGCGGTGTGGGGCTCGTCGACGCTCACGGCGACCATCGCCATCGGCATCGCCGGCATCCCTTCCTTCATCCGGGTCACGCGCTCCGGCACGCTGCAGATTATGACGCAGGACTATATCGCGGCCGCCCGCATCTCACGCGTGCCGCCGGCGCTCATCGCGTGGCGCCACGTCCTACCCAACCTCGGCGGCATCGTGGCTATCCAGGCCTCCGTCTACTTTGCGCTGGCCGTCCTCGCCGAGGCTGGCCTGTCCTACCTCGGCCTGGGCACCGCCCCGCCAACCGCCTCGTGGGGACGCATGCTGCACGACGCCCAGCCCCTCCTGGCCACCCACCCCCTCCAGGCGCTGTGGCCAGGGCTAGCCATCGCCGGCACCGTCCTCGGATTCAACCTACTAGGAAGCCATGCTGACCGTCACTGATCTGCGCGTGGGCCCTGTCGGCCCCCTCTCCTTTTCCATCGCACCCGGCGAGCGCGTCGGCCTCATCGGCGATTCCGGCAGCGGCAAGTCCCTCACCGCCCTAGCCATCATGGGGCTGTTGCCCGACCACCTGCAGGCCACCGGATCCATCCGCTTCAACGGCCAGGAGCTGCTAGGCATGCGCGATCGTGACCTGCGGAAGCTGCCGCTGGCCATGGTCTTCCAAGAGCCCATGACCGCGCTCGACCCGTTGATGAAGGTCCCCGGCTTCAACCGCTTCCCGCACCAGCTCTCCGGCGGGCAGCGCCAGCGCGCGCTCATCGAGATGGCCATGGCCCGCCGCCCCAAGCTCCTCATCTGCGATGAACCCACCACCGCCCTGGATCCCTTCACCCAGGAGGAAATCCTCTCCACCATTGTGGATGCCGCGGACAGCGAAGACACAGCGCTGCTGTTCATTAGCCATGACCGGGACGTCGTCAAGCGCGTGTGCGACCGCGTCGTGCGCATCGGTGAGCTCACCACTCCCGACCTCACCCCGCCGCCCATGCCCAGCCTGGGCGAGCCCGTCATCGAGCTCAAGAACGTGACCAAGACCTACCGCGGGGTGACCGCGCTGGACGACGTCTCCCTCACCGTCCGCGAGGGCGAGCGCCTCGGCATCGTCGGCGGTTCCGGCTCCGGCAAATCCACGCTGCTCAAGCTGCTCACGGGGCTAGCGGAGCCGACCTCGGGGACGGTGGCGGTGAAGAAGCGTGTGCACATGGTCTTCCAAGACCCTAAGGGCTCGCTCAACCCGCGCATGCCTATCTGGAAGATCGTGGCCGAGGGCGGCGGGACGCGCGAAGAAGCCGAGGCGGTGCTGCGGGAGGTCGGCATCGAGGGCTTCGAGCGCTATCCCCGGGACTTCTCCGGCGGGCAGCGCCAACGCATTTCGCTGGCGCGCGCCGTGGTGGGCAAGCCGGAGATTCTACTGGCGGACGAGGCCGTCTCGGCGCTGGACGCCACTTCGCGGGCCCAGGTCCTCGAGTTGCTACAGCACGTGACGAAGGACATGACGCTGGTCTTCGTCTCCCACGACATCGACGTCGTGCGCCACTTATGCCCCACGGTGGCGGTCCTGCAGGACGGCCGGCTCGTGGATCGCGGCGAAACGAGTAAGGTGTTCTCCCGATATGGAACACCCACTGCCGCAACGTCCTAATGCACTTCAGCTCTTTACCGCCTTTAACACCTCCGCGCGCCGCTGGCCCGGTGCCCTGCGCGCGGCGTTGGCGATCATTATCCCCGGCGGGATCGCTGTAGCGACGGGCCACCCGGATGCGGTGCTGCTCATTTCCGCCGGCGCCTTCTCCGTCATCTATGGCGAGGGGCACCCCTACCGCACGCGACGCCGCGTGATCCTCACCGCCGGCGGGCTGCTCACGCTGGCGGCCACGGCTGGTTCCCTCGTCGGCGTGCATGGGCTGGCGCTGTCCGCGGTGTTTACGGTGGCTCTAGCAACCATCGGCGCGTTCGTGCAGAATGCGCTGCGGCTGCCGCCGCCGGGTTCCTTCTTCATCGTGATGGTGGCCGGCGGCTCCACGATGCTGCGTGGGGTCTCGCCGTGGGAGGTGGCCGCGTGGAGCCTGGCCGGCGTGTTGGCCAGCTACGTGCTGGGCATGCTGCCGCGTTTCCGGGATCCGCACGGTCCGGAGACCCGCGCGGTGGCCGCGTTGGAGAAGGCCGCCGATGCCTTCGTGAACTCCGATAGCGATTTCCTGGCTCGCCACCACCAGGCGCAGTCCGCCATCTCCACGGCGTGGCAAACGCTTGCCGACGCCGGCGTCATCCGCGGCGGCCGCATCCGCCACCCCGCCCAGGCAGAGCTGGTGCACCGCGCGCTAGCCGCACAGCAGCGCATCGTGGCTCACCACAAGCAGGTCGGCGGCAACTCGGATGAGCTCTCTGATTCCCCCACCTACGTGGACCCGGACCGCACCAGCATCCCGCACACCAAGCCGACGATGCGCTACCGCTTCTACCGCGCCGCGGTGGGCAATTCCCACGCGGTGGTGACAGCGGAAAAGATCGCGCTTGGTGGCCTGGCCACCGCGTTCATTGGCATGGCGCTGGGGCTCAACCGGCCGGACTGGGGCGCGGTCTCGGTGCTCCTGCTCTTGCAGTGGGGGCCGGACCGGGTTCCGGGAACGATTCGCGGTGTGCAACGTATGCTGGGCTCCGTCTTAGGCGTGTGTGTCTTTGCGCTCATTGCCGCTTTCAGCCCGCACGGCTGGGGGTTGGTGCTCGCGTTGGCCTTCTGCCAGTTCTGCGCGGAGATTCTGGTGGTGAAGAACTACGCGCTATGCGTCATCTTCTCCACTCCCCTGGCACTGCTGATGGGCAATTCTTCGGAGCACATGGCCCACACCATCGGCTCGCGTATGGCGGAGATTGGACTCTCCGTGGTCGTGGCGATGCTCTTCTTGTGGCTGTGGAAGCCGCGCGCCCAGCTGACCAACCACTACCGCCTGCAAACGCGCTGTTTCGAGGCGATGGCCGCCCTGCTCGGCGCACTACTCATCAAGACCCCCGAGGAAGCGCTGGCACAGCGGCGCGACCTGCACTACGAGTTGCTCTCGGAACGGCGCAGCATCCAGTCGCTGGCGACCAATCACTCCGATATCAGCGAGTTCTGGGAGCGCCACACCGAGTTGCAACCGGCCGGCTACTATCTCTTGGATTTTTGCGTGGTCAATCCGCTGTCGCAGCCCAGCCGCGCGGAGCTGGACACGCTCATCGCGAAAATCACCGCAGCGGAAATGCGGTCCTGACCTCCTAGCACGGGCAACCCCCGGTTGCCCGCGAATTATTTCACCGATAGCAACAGGTTCGGGTCGAGCACGTGTTCCTCCACGCGCTCGAAGCAAGCGAAGGCTTCCTCCAGCTCACGGACATTCTCATCAAAATTAGGCAGCGACATGGCATTCCAATCGACGCAGAAATAAGTGCCTTCATCCTAGCTCACACCACTGTCATTGTGCGCACCTGCGATAATGGTGAGGGTGAACACTCGAAAATCTACAGGTCCACCCGTTGGCATCTATCCTCACGACATGCACCCCGGCTTGGTTCCGGGTATCGGTGTGGAGGATCAGCGCAACGCTTTCGCGCTCGATAAAATCACTTTCTTCACCACCGCCACCTTCGTCGTAGCTTTCATCATCTGGGGTATTAGCTCGCCAGAATCCGTCTCGGCGGCATCTTCCGCTGCCTTTTCCTGGGCTATCACCAACGCCGGATGGCTGCTCAACATCACCATGATGATGGCCGTTGCCACCATGCTCTACATCGGCTGCTCCCGCCTAGGCCGCATCAAGCTCGGTACCGATGACGAAGAGCCGGAGTTCGGCTGGTTTAGCTGGGTCGCCATGATGTTCGGCGCCGGCATCGGCGTCGGCATCTTCTTCTACGGCCCCTCGGAGCCGCTGTCGCACTACATCACCCCGCCGCCCCACACAGTCGACGGCAACAGCGTCGAAGCCCTCCACCAATCCATGGCCCAGGCGCACTACCACTGGGGAATTTCGCCCTGGGCGGCGTATGCCCTGGTCGGCGGAGCCATCGCCTATTCCTCTTACCGCCGCGGACGCGTGCCTCTGGTGTCCTCCATTTTCAAGCCGCTGTTCGGCTCCCGCGATACCGACGGCCCGCTGGGCAAGCTTATCGACGTCCTCGCCCTCGTCGCCACGCTCTTCGGCACCGCTGCCACGCTGGGGCTTTCCGCCATTCAAATCGGCCAAGGCGTCTCCATCATCCGCGGCGCCGGCCCGCTGACCAACTCCGTGCTCATCCTGATCATCGCAGTTCTGGGTTGCGGTTTCATCATCTCGGCGGTCTCGGGTGTCTCCCGCGGCGTGCGCTATCTCTCCAATTTCAACATCACGGTGACACTCGGCTTGGTCATCTTTGTCTTCTTCACCGGTCCGACCTTGCTCCTGCTCAACCTCGTGCCCTCCGGCATCGTGACCTACATCGACCAGCTTTTGCCGATGATGGCCAAAGGCCTGTCCTGGGGAGATGAGACCATCGAGTTCCAGTCTTACTGGACCGCCTTCTACTGGGCATGGTGGATTGCCTGGACGCCGTTCGTCGGCATGTTCGTGGCCCGTATCTCCCGCGGCCGCACGCTACGCGAATTCACGGCAGTGACGGTCTTCGCTCCCTCCCTCATCCTCATTTTGGCCTTCACCATCTTCGGTGGCACAGCCATCACCTTTAAGCGCGAGAACCTGCCCAACTTTGATGGCTCCGCCTCCGGCGAGCAGGTTCTTTTCGCCATGTTCGACAACCTGCCGCTGAGCAGCATCACGCCCTTCATTTTGATCCTGGTGCTGGCGGTCTTCTTCATCACCTCCGCCGATTCCGCTTCGGTCATCATGGGAACCATGTCCTCCAAGGGAAACCCTGCCCCCAACAAGTTCATCGTCATTTTCTGGGGCCTGTGCATGATGGGCATCGCTGTTGTCATGCTGCTGACCGGTGGTGAAGACGTACTCACCGGCCTGCAGAACCTGACAATCCTGTCTGCCCTGCCCTTCTGCATCGTGCTGCTCGTCATGATGGTGGCCTTCATCAAGGACCTGCGCTCCGACCCGATGTTCATCCGCCGCGCCTACGCGCGTGCCGCGGTGGAAAACGCCGTCGTGCGCGGCATCGAGGAGCACGGCGATGACTTCGAGCTATCCATCGAGCATGCCGACGAAGGCCGCGGCGCTGGCTCCGACTTCGACTCCTCAGCGCACCGCTATACGGACTGGTACCAGCGCACCGATGAAAAGGGCGAGAATGTAGACTACGACTTCGACACCGATACCTGGGCCGATGGCTACGAGCCAGACGCCGAGCAGAAGGAGAAATAAATGGGGTTGCCTGAAAACGTCGTCCTCGACGGCTACACCCTCATCGAGCAGCATGAAATCGACCACGAGTTTCTCATCAACGGCTCCCCGCTCACCGCGGCAACTCCCGTTCTTTTCGCACTCAGCATCGGCGGCATGCTCCTCGTGGCCGCGAGCTTCTTTCTGCGCAGTACCCGCCGCTTTATCACCGGCCTCCTCGGCGCGGTCCTGACTCTCACGAAGCTGTGGTGGATGCCCATCGCGCTTGCCCGCCAGTTCGACGACGGCCAGGTCTTCGGCTATACGCTCAAGTACTACCCCCAATACTGGCCCGTAGCATCCATCATCGTGGTCGGCATCGCGTTAATCGGCCTGATCTCCGCGTTTTTCTTCCGGCGCTAACGCGACTCCAACACCGCGATCGCAATGTGCACCCGATTGGTACCGCCCAGTTTGTCCAAGATGTGCTTGATGTGGGTTTTCACCGTGGTCACGGAGACGTAGAGCTGTCCGGCAATCTCTTGGTTGTCTAGGCCCTGGGCCACCAGCTCCGCCACCTCGTTTTCGCGCTGGCTTAAGCCCTCTAGCGGGCAGGGCTCAACCACCTCCACCTCTGCCGGCTCCGGCGCAGGACGCTTGAGCGCCAGAAGGTTCTTCAGAGCCTGCGGGCTCAGCAGCTGCTGCCCCGTGGCAGCGGCCCGAACCGCAGAGACCAGGCCCTCCGGCTCGATGGTCTTGAGCAAAAAGCCCATTGCCCCAGCATGCAGCGCATCCACGATGAACTCGTCGGTATCAAAAGCGGTGAGCATGACCACCGGTATATCCGGCGCGCTCGCGCGCAGCTGCCCTGCCGCCTCGATGCCGTCCATGACGGGCATGCGGATATCCATGAGGACAACATCGGGCCGCAGATCCGTCACGCGCGCCACGCCGTCGCGGCCATTGCTGGCCTCGGCCACCACCTCGATGTCCGCAGCGCCTTCCAGGATGAACCGAATGCCGCGGCGCAGTGCCTGCTCGTCATCGACTAATACCACTGAAATCATTACGCGTGTGCCTCCTCCGGTAGCTCGAGGACCCAGGTGAAGGTGGAGGCGTCGTCAAGCACTGTGAAGGTGCCTCCCGCCAGCCGGGCGCGTTCCTCCAGACCCAACAAGCCGTTGCCGCCGCCGGACTCTGGCTGCTCCGCTACTTTCTTGTTCTGCATGGTCACCCGCACCTTATCCTCCTCGTTCTCCACGGTGAGCGTCACCTTCTTCCCCGGCGCGTACTTGCGCGCGTTGGTCAGCCCCTCCTGCACGGCGCGGCCCAGCGTGTGGGCGGCTAGTGTGCTCAGCTTATCGACGTCCCCCTTCTTATAGCGCACCTTCGTCCCCGCCGCGCGAGCGCGCCCGATGTGCTCCTCGATGCTCGCGCGCGGATCCACCCGGTCATCCACGCGCAGCGCCTTGATCACCCCGCGCAGGTCCTCCACGGCGGCCTTCGCCTCGGACTGGATGGTCTCTGCCGCCTCGGCGACGCGCTCCGGGTCGGCGTCCTTGCGGTAGCTCAGGCCACCCGCGTAGACGGAGATGAGGCTAAGCCTGTGTGAGAGGGAATCGTGGATATCGCGGGCAATGCGGTTGCGTTCCTCCAGGCGGGCGCGCTCCTCGCGCGAGCGCAGCTGGTCCTCGTTGAGCTCCGCCAGGCTGACCAGCGTGACCTCGCGCTGGCGGCGCTGCGCGCGCACCGAGCCCGTAATCCAGGCAACGATAAGAAAAATGCATCCATAGAACACGTAACCAAAGGTCGCGAAGATGTTCATCCGAATGTAAGGCACAGAGATAACGGTCACACACGAGGCCACGAACACCGCCGTCCCCGCCAGGGACCACCGCAGTCGGCCGCGCGAGATGATTGAAATCAACACCACCAGCACTGACAGCGACAGTGGGAGAAACCCGCCCAGTACCAGGACGAACAGAGCCGCAACCAGCACCACCGGGTGGCCGGGGTACTCCTCGTGGATGTTGCGCTCCCGCCGCGAGTGGTGCAGGGCGAAGGGCAGCAGAATCCAGGTGGCGAAGCTAAATAGACCCATCAAGCCCATAACAAGGGCTTCCTGATCCGTCCCCTCGAAGTTTTCGATATGGGGGATCCATGCCGCCATATCCGCCACCACGCAGAGCAGAATGAGCAGCACCGTGATCCACAGTGGTCGCGTCTTGCTTGTCATTGTTGCCACGATAGTTCTCCCTGCGTTCCGGAAAATCCTCCCTGCGGAGGATACCGGCACCCCGGGCACGGTTCATAGCCTAAACCGCATGAGAAGAACACAGACTTTATATGAACTGCTCACCGCCGCCGGGCTCGTGAGCGCTGCTTATGGTTTCTCCCAAGGTGCTTTCGTCACTACAAGTGCGCTCGCCGCAGTGTTGTACGCGACCGTGGCAATTGGTCTCACGCTGCTGATTCTGCGCAAGTACCCGGGCATTGCGCATGGCGTGGTGTGGGGCATCGCGGTCACCAGGGTCGCAGCTTCGCTCAACAAATGCATGAACGACCTCCTCATCCGCTTCTTCCCGGAGTGGCTGGTCGAGGCCGGTATCGCCCCGCTCCCCGAAGAACTACTCAAATTCCTCGGCGTCCTCTTCATCTGCTCGTGCATCATCCGGCCCCGTCATTGGGCGGACTACGTCTTCGTCGGGGTGGCGGTAGGCATGGGCTTTAGTGTGGGCGAGAATGTCGTCTACTACGTCAACTTGACGCTGGAGAACCTGGATTCCGATATCAAGGGCACCTTGATGGCGGTCCTTGTCCGCTTCATCGCGAACCCTCTCATGCATTCTTTCTTTACCGGAATTGCCGCCTATGGCCTCGCCCGCAAGCAGCCGGTGCGATGGTTGCTCCTTGCCATGGCGGTGCACTTCGCTGCCAACTTTGGCCCGTCTGTCACTATCG
Organism: Corynebacterium sp. HMSC05D03; assembly: GCF_001807205.1. Taxonomy (NCBI): domain Bacteria; kingdom Bacillati; phylum Actinomycetota; class Actinomycetes; order Mycobacteriales; family Corynebacteriaceae; genus Corynebacterium; species Corynebacterium sp. HMSC05D03. The sequence continues at coordinate 72,255 of NZ_KV788180.1, forward strand.
CCCTTGAGAACGCCCTGTGGCCCGTCTTTGCCGCCCTCATCATTCTCATTTCTCTGTGGGGCGCCACGATTGTCAGCATTGTCAAGATCCGGAAAATCCTCCCTGCGGAGGATACCGGAGCAAAATCGCAGCTCGTAGGGTCGAAATCATGAAAAACACACTGATTTATTCCTGCCTCGGCGTTCTCGCCGCAGTACCGCTTGCCGACGCCCTCCTCCCCGACCCCACTCCCGTGACCACCGCCGTGCGCGGTATCCCAGGGCTAGAATGCCCGGAGGATCCGTACGCCTCCTCGCAGACCTGGAACTGCGGGGGTGCGACCATCATCGCCGAAGAAAGAAGCTCCTCGCACCCGGTAGAGACGTACCTGCCGCGCCAGCACCGCTCCTTCAACGGGACGCGCGCGCTCACCGACGCCCCCATCACCACCCAGGCACCGGATCTCTACCGCGTGTCCGACGAGAATGGAATCACGCTGGCCCACCCCGACGAGAACACCATTTCCTTCCTCCACATCTACGGACCGAAGGAACGTGACTTCGCCGACCGGGTACAGGAGGACGCATGAAGTACCTGTACTTTCTGCTGACCCTCGGCGCGCTGGTCGTGTCTACCTTCCACTACGCGGGCGAGCCCTTCCTGCCCGCAAGTGCTCTTGCCGCCGTGGTCTTCGCCGCCGTACTCGTCTCCCTCACGCTGTTCCTCCTGCGCCGCCGGCCGGGAATTACGCACGGCGTGGTGTGGGGCTTCGCGGTCTCCGGGCTCGCCGTGGAGCTCAATACGAACATGACACACCTCCTTGCCCGCGCGGGCCTGGACTGGCTGGGCGCTGCAGGGTATGCACCGCTCAACGAAGAACTGCTGAAATTCCTCGGCGTAGTGCTCATCTGCACCTGCGTTATCCGGCCCCGCAACTGGCTCGACTATGTCTTCGTCGGCGTGGCCGTGGGTATTGGCTTCACCGCGGGCGAAGACGCCACTGCCTTTACGCGCATGACGGTGGATAACCTCGATTCGGATACCGCCGGCGCGCTCTCAGCGGTGGTCATCCGCCTGGTGTCCAACCCGCTCTCCCACTCGCTATTCACCGGGCTTAGCGCCTATGGCCTATCCCAGAAACAGCCTGTGCGCTGGCTCATTGCCGCCATCGCGGTGCACGTGACGAACAACCTCTTCCCGTCGCTAAGCACCGCGTTCGACGACGCCATCTGGCCCGTCCTCGCCGGGATGGTCGTCGTGCTAGCCGTGTGGATAGCCACCATCTGGGGTGTTATTGCGCTGCGGAAGAAGGCGGCTGCGCATCCAGCCCTGTCCCCTGCACCGGCGCGCGCATAGCCTTCGTGGCCGGGGAGGGATGGGCGTCCTCGGCGGCGAGGCGCTCAAAGGCCACCGCCGCCAAGGCCGCAGCTTGATCCCCCAGAACGGAATCATCGAAGCGCACCAGCGGCGAGTGGTTCCACTCGCGCATGTGCTCCGGGGTGTGCGGATCCCCGGTGCCGAACCACATGAACGTACCCGGCACCTGCGCCAGCACGGCACCAAAATCCTCCGAGGCCATCATCGGGGTGTCCATGGTCAGCACATTTTCCGCACCGAACATGCCTGCCCACAACGACGCCGCGAACTGATCCTCGCGTTGTGAGGTCTTCGTCGCCGAATACAGGACCTCAAAGTCCACCTTCGCGGTACAACGGTGCGAGGCCGCCACGGAGCTTGAGACCTCGATGATCATTTGGCGGACGGCATCGATGTGTTCGTCGCGAAGCACGCGCACCGTCGCGCCCAGCTCTGCCTTGTCCGGGATGACGTTGACCGCGCCGTCGCCCGCGCGCAAGTTGGTCACCGTGATGACAATCGGCGAGTTCGCGTCGAAGCGCCGGGTCAGCGCCACCTGCAGCGCCACCTGGATCTCCGCCAAGGCCGCGACGGGATCGATAGCATCATGTGGGCGCGAGCCATGCCCACCTTTGCCGTAGACGGTAATCCCTAGGTTGGACGACGAGGCCATCATCGGGCCGGCGATGTGGTGGAAGGTGCCCCGATCCTGCGGGCCGACGTGCAAACCGTAGGCGGCAATGGGGCGGCGGCCAGCAGCGTCGAGCACGCCCTCATCGATCATCGGCTGCGCACCACCCGGGCCTTCCTCGCCCGGCTGGAACATGAAGATGACATCGCCCAACAGCTCCTCGCGGTGGCGGCAGAGCATCTTGACCGCGCCGATCAACCCCGCCGTGTGCAGGTCATGGCCACACGCATGCATGTTGCTATTCGTCGAAGCGAAAGGGCTGCCCGTCTGCTCGCGCACCGGAAGACCATCCATGTCCGCGCGCAGCAGCACCGAGACGGGACGCTCGCCGCGCTTCCCACCGCGCAGCACCGCGACGACCGAGCTGAGATCGCGTCCCAGTTGAATCTCCAGCGGCAAGCCTTTAAGAGCTTCGAGCACCTTCTCCTGCGTGCGCGGCAGGTGCAGCCCCACCTCCGGGTTCTGGTGCATATCGCGGCGGAAGGCCTGCAACTCCGGAAGCAGCTCCCAGCCTTCCTCCACGAACACCTGGCTGGCCAAACGCTCCCCCAGCTTGGCCGAAACCATCGGAAGCGGTGGCAGTTGCTGACGGTGGCGCGGCGCCATCTTCATGGTGTCATCCTTTCCGAGCATGTGCGCCGAGCATACCGGAAACTGTATTAAAGTAACGGTCTATGAAGCTTCTCTCTGCGCTTTTGAGCAGCGCACTTCTCATGTCTTCTGCCCCTGCTTACCAGGAATCCAGCCGCGATGAGCAATCCTCTCGCTGGGGCGTGGACGCAACGTTCAGCATCCTCAACGCCATGGGTTCCTCCTCGCACCTTCTCACCGATTTGTTCACATCGGAACAGGAAGGGTATCCGTACCCGGTGGATGCGTCGATAAGCACGGCGTCGGTGATTTCCCGCGCCCCGACCGATGAGCCTGGCCGGGAAAAGTGGCTCGTGGCCTCGCCGTCCATGGGACGTGAGATTCCCGTCGACGTCGTCCTCGGCAGCGGCGGCCCGGTGGTGTACTTCCTGGAAGGTGTCGACTCCCCGGAAACCTCCAACTGGATCACCAAGGGGCATCTGAAGCGCGTTTTCGGCGACTCCGACGCCAGCATCGTCATCCCCTCCCAAGGCGCTGGTTCCATGTGGACCGACTGGAACGAGGATGACCCCAAGTTGGGCCGCCACAAATGGAACACCTTCGTCACGCAGGAGCTCGCTCCGGTGGTTGAGGCAGAACTACATCACAACGACAAACGCGGACTCATCGGCTTGTCGATGGGCGCGTCCGGCGCGGTCATGATGGCCAACAACCACCCGGGGTTCTTCGATGCGGTGGCGGGAGTTTCCGGTTGCTATTCCACGACGAGCACGGTGGGCCAGGGAACTGTCGACCTGACTGTGGGGAGCCTGGGCGGCAACCCGCGGAACATGTGGGGTCCGCACGGCTCGCCGGACTGGGTACACAATGATGTCGCAGCGAACCCGGAGGGGCTGCGCGGGACGACGCTCTATCTTTCCGCTGCCACTGGCGCATGGACGGATGAAGAGATGGCGGCCTACCCTAACAAATCCCTCGATGATCGCATCGGCGGCACCCTGCTGGAGGCCGGCTCAAAGCGGTGCACGGAGGAGTTTTCCGCCGCGCTTGACGACGCCTCCCTCCCCCACACCACCGACTACCTCGACTCCGGGGTGCACGACTGGGTGATGTTTGGCAAGCAATTGCAGCCGGCGTGGGACGCGATTAAACCGGCGCTGTACTAGCGACGACCCCACCGCCCAAGCCTGTCGGCCCGAAAGGCTCTCCCCTTTCTGAGGCCTATCTCCCGTCCCCCCAGTCACCGTTCAGCCAGCCCTAGCCAACCCTCTCTCCGCCCTTGGTCGGTGTTTCATCCCGTCTGTGAGCAGGTTATTTGCTCTTCCGGTTGCGGGGTGGCTAGACCTGTTTTAGTCTCTGTGCCCATGGGGGATATCGA
>NZ_KV788181.1:0-1214 GCF_001807205.1 Corynebacterium sp. HMSC05D03
GGATCGTGACGACAACAACTCGGACAAGAAGCCGGAGTCCCCGGTTGTCACGCCTGGTGAGAGCACCACGGTTCCGGCTGACGGTGGCGAGCACCCGGTTGGCAAGGTTGAGAACCCGAAGGGCGATGAGACGGGCAAGCTGGTCGATAAGGACGGCAATGAGATCCCGGGCTCTAAGGTTGAGATCGATGAGAATGGCAACGTTAAGGTGACGGTGCCGGAGGGCACTGATCCGCAGGATGGCAAGGTTGTCATCACTGATGGTGAGGGCAACCCAGTCGGTGAGATTGATGTCAAGATCGTTGATCCGGACACTGACGCAGGCAACAATGTTCCGAACTACGGTGATCGTAAGAACGTCGAGGCTGGTGCATCTGAGCAGTCTGATCCGTTTGAGGGTAAGACCGATGTTCCTGTGAAGGACGCAACGGGTAAGCCGTCTGAGGGCGCTGAGGATTGGACCTTTGACACTGCCAAGGATTCCGGTGTGGTCACGGCAACGGCTCCGACTTACGAGAAGGTCGGCGAGAAGATCGACTCTAAGCTGCCGGAGATTGATAGCAGCTGGGAGAAGTTCAAGGAGATCTTCACTCCGTATGTTCGTCCGTCGGTAGAGGTTGACTTCACCTACGAGGATGACTCTAAGAACTCGGCAACCGCTGGCTTCGACTTGGTTGGTAAGGACGGTAAGTCCTTGCTGGATCCGGACGGTGACTTCGATGGCGACGGCACCTCCAACAAGGAGGAAATCGAGAAGGGTACTAACCCTGCGGATGAGAACTCTAAGCCGGGTACGGAATCTGAGGGCCCGAGCATCGATAAGGGTTCGAAGATCGATGAGGTCCCGGCTGACGGTGAGTCCAAGAAGCTGGATGACAAGGTCAAGAACCCGACTGACGGTATGAATGGTGAGGTTATCGGCGAGGACGGCAACCCGATTAAGGATGCGACCGTTGAGATTGACCCGAACACCGGTGAGATCACGGTGACCGTCCCGAAGGGCACTGACCCGCAGGATGCGACCGTTGTTGTCAAGGACAAGGACAAGAACAAGGTCGGTGAGATTGACATCAAGATCACCGAGCCGGAAGGCAACGGCTCTTCCGACGGGTCCGGTTCCTCTGACCTGTCTTCGAAGCCGAACCAGCGTTGCATTAACACTGGTTTGGGTGTTGGTATCCCGCTGCTGTTCCTGATTCCGGTTGGTCTGGCTT
>NZ_KV788182.1:0-189220 GCF_001807205.1 Corynebacterium sp. HMSC05D03
GTAGCAGTGGTGGTCATGGTATCTCCCCCGAGATAAACATGTATTAGAAGAAGTGTTCTAACCATGATTCTAGCGGCCACCGCCCCACATAGCCATAGCCAGCACTAAATTCATGTCAAGTCGTCACTATAAACGGGGGTAGCCACCATGGGTTAGCCAGGACATTCGATGCCGAATGATTTGAGTGGCGTCGCCTGTGTCCGCAACGAAAGGAAGAAAATGCGTATTAAAGGCAGCCTTTTGAGCCCTGTCTGAAACCTCGCCGGTGTCAGGGATAGACTGGGCACAGTTAACCGCACGAACACGTATGAAGGGATTGTGAATGACTATCAAGGTAGGCGTCTTGGGGGCTAAAGGGCGCGTGGGCCAAGCAATCGTGGAAGGCGTTAATGCGGCAGAGGATTTGGAGCTAGTTGCTTCCATCGACCGCGGGACCCCGTTGGAGAAGCTGGTTGAATCTGGTGCCGAGGTCGCCGTCGACTTCACCCAGCCGGCATCGGTCATGGATAATCTAGAGTTTTGCATCGCACATGGCATCCACGCTGTTGTGGGGACCACGGGATTCGATTCAGAACGCCTAGCCAAGGTGGAGGAGTGGACTCAGAAAGAGGACGCCGGCAACGTTCTCATCGCCCCGAACTTCGCTATTTCAGCTGTACTGACCATGGTGTTTGCCGCACAGGCGGCGAAGTTCTTTGACAGTGCCGAGGTAGTTGAATACCACCACCCGAACAAGCTCGATGCGCCGTCCGGTACCGCGGTCCATACTGCGCAGGGCATTGCAAAGGCTCGCCAGGAGGCAGGCTTGGACGCTATGCCGGACAAGACCGAGCAGTCTCTCGACGGAGCGCGCGGCGCAGACGTCGATGGTGTTCACGTCCACGCAGTCCGTATGCAGGGAATGGTGGCTCATGAAGAAGTTATTTTCGGCACTCAAGGCCAGTCCTTGACCATCCGTCAGGATTCCTATGACCGCTCTTCCTTTACCCCCGGTGTTCTGCTGGGTGTACGAGAAATTGCATCCCACCCAGGCTTGACCGTGGGACTTGAGAAGTACTTGGGGCTGTAATGGCAAAAGTCTCTGAGCTTGATGTCCAGCTCATTGCGGCAACCGCTTTCCATGCGCCGCGAGGAGTGGACTGGGAGGTTGATGAGGGGGCGTCGGAAAGCGAGGCTCTAGTCGAATTTGCCGGGCGCGCCTGTTATGAGTCCTTCGACAAGCCGAATCCCCGTACCGCCTCAAATCAGGCCTATCTGCACCACATTCTGGAGGTAGGCCACGATGCATTGCTGGAGCATGCCACGGCGACGCTCTATATACGGGGACTGTCGCGGTCGGCGTCGCATGAGCTGGTTCGCCACCGTCATTTCTCCTTCTCGCAGCTCTCGCAGCGCTTTGTGCATTCCGAGGAAGCAGAGGTAGTTCTGCCCAAATTCATTGCGGAGGATGAACAGCTAACGCGGTTGACCTTGCAGGCGGCCGACGAAGCGAGGTTTGTCTACGAGGAGCTCCTTGACGCTCTCGAGTCCAAGCTGGAAGAGGAGCCAAATGCATTGCTGCGCAAGAAACAGGCTCGACAAGCAGCGCGTGCGGTATTACCCAATCTCACGGAATCCCGCATCGTCGTGACGGGAAACTATCGCGCGTGGCGTCACTTTATTGGCGCGCGGGCGACTGAACAGGCCGATACAGAGATGCGCCAGCTCGCCGTCACGTGTTTAAAGCTCTTGCGGGAGCAATCGCCGGTGGTTTTCGACGACTTCCATATCACCACCCTGGCTGACGGTACCGAAATGGCCTCGAGTCCCTACGCTTAAAGCACTCAGTAGGAGACTCGCGCACGACCCCGATGCGGCCAATGGGGGCGAAAGCAGGTAATCTTGACGCCTATGAGCACAGGTATGACAGCACAGGCAGGCGTCGACACCTTCGGACGCGTAGGCGTAGCTATGGTCACTCCATTTGACCAGGACGGCGGCTTGGACGTGTCCGCTGGTCGTCGCCTAGCAGCTCATTTGGTTGATAACGGCGTAGATTCGCTCATTTTGTCTGGGACCACGGGCGAATCACCGACGACGTCGTTGGATGAGAAACTGGAGCTGTTCGCAGCTGTAAAGGAAGAGGTAGGCGGCCGCGCTAAGTTGTGCGCTGGTGCGGGAACTAATAACACCGCCACCAGTATTGAGGCAGCGCGCGCTTTCGCTGATGCGGGAGCAGACAGCCTTCTGGTCGTGACCCCGTATTACTCCAAGCCTTCCCAGGCTGGTGTGTACGCGCACTTTAGCGCTGTGGCTGACGCCGTGGACCTCCCAATTTGTCTGTACGACATTCCTGGCCGCTCGGGCATTCCGATTGAGACGGAGACCCTTCTTCGCCTCGCGGAGGTGCCGAACATCAAGGCTGTTAAGGACGCCAAGGGCGACCTTGTAGCAGCCGCACCGCTTATCCAGGAAACCGGTTTGGCATGGTACTCCGGAGATGACGGACTGAACTTGCCGTGGCTGGCCCTCGGTGCTTCGGGCGTTATTTCCGTGATTGGCCATATTGCTCCGCGGGCCCTGGCTGATCTCTGCGTAGCCTTCGATGAAGGCGATATTGCACGTGCACGAGAGATTAACGCGAAAACTTTGTCCCCGCTCGTCGAGGCACAAGGTCGCCTCGGAGGAGTAACTCTTGTTAAAGCTGCCCTGCGCCTGCAGGGTATTGAAGTTGGAGAACCTCGTCTCCCAGTTACCGCGGCTGACGCGGAGGAGATCGAGGCTCTCCGCCACGATTTGGAAAAGGCTGGAGTCCTTTAAGAATGACTGAATCCCGTAATCGCTCCCGCAAGGTAACCCGTAAGGCGGGTCCGCCTTCGGAGACTGAGACCGCCTCGAATGAGGCGGCTTCGCCGGTTTTCCAAGCGCCGAACGAATCGGCTGCTTCCGGCGCCACCTCTAAGGAGTCTGGAAACTCTGACGACGGCAACCGTCGTTCCCGTTCTCGTGGTTCCCGTGGCGGCCGTGGTCGCGGCCGCGGCGGCAACAACAACCACAACAACGGCAATAGCAACAACGGTGGTCGTAACAACCGTAACCGCAACAACAACCGCGGTCGCCGCAATGTGCCCAAGTCCATGCAGGGCGCGGACTTGACTAAGCGTCTGCCAGAGCCGCCGAAGCAGCAGAAGGATTCGCTGCGTATTTATGCTCTGGGCGGTATTTCTGAGATCGGTCGAAACATGACCGTCTTCGAGTACCAGGACGAAATGCTCATCATCGACTGTGGTGTGCTCTTCCCGTCCTCCGGTGAGCCGGGCGTGGACCTGATTCTCCCGGACTTTGGCCCGATTGAGAAGAAGATTCACAAGGTCAAGGCGCTCGTCGTCACCCACGCACACGAGGACCACATCGGTGCGATTCCGTGGCTGCTGAAGCTGCGCCCGGATATCCCGATCGTGGCTTCGCGCTTCACCATTGCGCTGATCGCGGCCAAGTGTAAGGAGCACCGCCAGAAGCCGAAGTTCGTAGAGGTCAACGAGAAGTCCGATGTGAACTACGGTCCGTTCCGCTGCCGTTTCTGGGCAGTGAACCACTCCGTCCCGGATGCGCTTGGCGTCATGCTGGGTACCCCGGCCGGCAACATCATCCACACCGGTGATATCAAGCTGGACCAGACCCCACTGGATAATCGTCCGACGGATCTGCCGGCCCTGTCGCGTTACGGCGATGAGGGCGTGGACCTCATGCTGTGTGACTCCACCAACGCCAACATTCCGGGTGTGTCCGCCTCTGAGGGCGACATTCCGGCAACATTTAAGCGCCTGGTGTCTGGGGCCAAGCAACGTGTGATCATCGCCTCCTTCGCCTCCAACGTTTACCGCGTGCAGGCGGCTATCGACGCCGCCGTCGCCGCCGGCCGCAAGGTTGCCTTCAACGGTCGCTCCATGATGCGCAACATGGAAATTGCGGAGAAGATGGGCTTCCTCAAGGTGCCGCGCGGCACCATTATCCCGATCGATGAAGCAGCCAAGATGGCTCCGCACAAGGTGCTGCTCATTACCACCGGTACCCAGGGCGAGCCGATGGCGGCGCTGTCCCGCATGGCCCGCCGCGAGCACCGCCAGATCACGGTCCGCGATGGTGACCTCATCATCTTCTCCTCCTCCCTGATTCCGGGTAACGAGGAAGCCGTGTTTGGCGTTATCAACATGCTCTCTCAGATTGGTGCTGAAGTCATCACCAACAAGGAAGCTAAGGTTCACGCCTCCGGCCACGGCTACGGGGGCGAGCTGCTCTTCCTTTACAACGCTGCCCGCCCGAAGAACGCGATGCCGGTGCACGGTGAGTGGCGCCACCTCCGCGCGAACAAGGAGCTGGCTATTTCCACCGGTGTGGCCCGCGACCGCGTGGTCTTGGCTCAGAACGGTGTTGTCGTCGATCTGCGCAACGGCCGCGCTGAAGTTGTCGGCCAGATCCCTGTGGGCAACCTCTACGTCGATGGTGTGTCGATGGGTGATGTCGACGCAGATACCCTGGCGGACCGCACCAACCTGGGTGCTGGCGGCGTTGTTTCCATCACCTGCGTCATTGATAACCGCACCTCGCGCCTGCTCGAGCACCCGACGGTGTCCACAACGGGCTTCTCCGACGATGACCGCGGAATCGTGCCCGAGGTGGCTGAGATGGTGGAGAACACCATGAATGACCTCGCAGCGGAGGGTGAGAACGATACCTACCGCATGGTGCAGAAGCTGCGCCGCAAGGTGTCGAAGCTCATGGATTCCAAGTACAAGCGCGAGCCGGTGATTCTGCCGACCATTGTGCCGACGAACTCGGATATCTTGCTGCCTGACGACGACGAAGTTCACGCTTCCCGTGAATCGCTCTAGGCTTTAGGCCAACAGCGCCCCAGCGTTCCCGTCTTTGGTGGGTATGCTGGGGCGCATGTCGTTTTCCTCAAGCGAGCGCGCCAAAATGGTGGCGTTATTTCATGAACTTGGTCCCGACGCACCGACGTTGTGCGTGGGCTGGTCGGCCCATGACCTCATAACGCATTTGTGGGTTCGTGAGAACCGCCCTGATGCTGCGATCGGGGCTTTTATCCCGGCACTGTCTTCTCATGCTGATGACATCGCTAGGAAGATTCGTGCGCAGAAGGCATATGAGGAGCTTGTTGATTCCTGGGGTAGGGGAGCGGGCAGACTCAATCCTCTGCGCTATGCGGACCCAGTATTCAATGCTGCGGAGCACTTTGTCCATCATGAGGATCTTCGCCGCGCCAATGGTCACACTGAACCGCGGGATTTGTCACGAGCCGCACACGCCGAGCTTCGTGCGCCGTTGAAACTACTAGGCACACGGCTGTTATCACGTTCTCGCCGTCCTGTCGTGCTGGAACCACAGGGCTTTCCACCGATCGTGGCCGCGGATAAGCGGCGCGTTTCGGAGCAAGGCGATGCAGTGGTGCGGGTGCGTGGCACCGTGGCCGAATTGCTCTTGTGGGCTTTCGGCCGCGAGGCCGCGCGGGTTGAGATCGAGGGCGATGCCTCCGCCATCGTTAGGTCAAGCCTGTAGGCTGAACTGCGAAAATTCTTTAGCATGCGCGTGTGGCGTATGTGGTTAATGGTGCGTTTGCTACTAGAGTGGCAGGCATGTCTGTCAAGAACGCTCCGTCTCGCGCCTCCGGTCGAGGTCGCACCGTGAATCGGGCGCGGCCGTCGGGCCGCACAAGCTACTCGCTGACGTCTGCAACCCGCGCTGCCGAGACCTCCGAGGAGAGGACCGGCAGCGCCTTTCGTGCCGTTGGCCGCGGACTCGGCAGCGTTTTTGGCGCCACCGCCAAGGGCATGGGAAGCATGGCGCGGGGAGTCGGGCATGGCCTCGCTGGGCTTAAGCCAGCTGAAGCGGGAAGCCGGGACGAGGATCTCTACGATTCTGCTTATGATGCGCCCCATGATGAGGGGGCAATTGATGATTACGACGAGTTGAGGGAGCCAGGGGAAATTTCTGGACGCGCGAAGAATAAAAAAACTAGCAAGAGGGCAGAGGGCGCTGCTTCGTCGAAGAGCAAGGTGACCCGGGCCCATGACGTCGACGGTGATATGCCGACGACCGTTATGGAGCGCCCTACTCGCATGGAGAAGAGCATTCGTGTCTCTAATCCAGATGCGGTTGCGCTCGTGCTGATTGGTGTGGCCATCATCCTTGCCTGTGCAACGTGGTTCCAAGTCGCCGGCATTATCGGTGAATACCTCACCAATGCTGTTCGCTACGTCATTGGTGCAGGCGCCTATGTCCTTCCCGTGGCATTGATTGCGGTTGCCATCGCGCTCATGATGGACCTGTCCGGTCCCGCGGGCCATTTCAAGCCGCGCGTCGTGGGTGGCACCGCCCTCATCGTGGTGTGCATGCTCAGCCTCATTCATATTTTCGCTGGGCTCCCGAAGCTGACCTGGAAGGACAATGCCGCCGGAGAGGCCGGTGGTGGCATCGGGTATCTAGTAGGCGAGCTATTGGTAGCGGCCTTCTCCAGCTATGTGGCGGTGCCACTGCTTTTCCTGCTCATCGTGTACGGAGCGCTCAATATCACTGGCATCACCCTGCGCGAGGCATATGACTTCGTGGCCGCCCAGTTTTCCGCGCTCCTCGGCGGACTCCGCGATCGGAAGAACCGCTCAGATGAGGAGCTGCTTGACGACGCCCCCGCGGACGATTACGGCTACGCCAGCGAGGACATCGACGCCATCGCCGAAGGGCGCGAGCGTCCCGCACGCCCGGCGTATACTCCGCGCCCGCGCCCGAAGCTGACACCGAAGCAGCCCCCGAGGCAGATGCCGGATGAGAATGCCACGGTTTCCTTTGACTCCGCGGCACAGCCAGTATCCCAGGAGCCGGTACAGCACGGCCGCCCAAGCTTTGATAGCCGTGTCGATGACACAGATGAGATCCCTGTCGTGCCGGAACCGGAGCCTGCTCCGCAGTCAGAGCAAAAGGCGGCACCGCAGCCAGTATCCAAACCAGCACCGAAAAAGCGTCCCCGCGTGGACGTCGGCGGTGCCGCCGGTGCAGCACTGGGAGCGGCGGCTGCCGAGGCGTCGGCAAGCGCAGCGTCGGCTGGCTCAGCGGGAGAGGACGTGGTCTCCGCCGCTCATTCCGAGGCAGTGCGCATGTTCCAGGAACGGTCCGGACGTGATGCGCGAACGGGTGCCAAGATTGAGGATGAAGCCCAGAGCGTAGCCGAAGAAACACCCGCAGCTCCGAGTGGTGCGGAAGACACTGCCCTGGGCGGCGGCTACGATGTGCCGACGACGGACCTGCTCACCGCCGGCAAACCTGCGAAGGCACGCACGGAGGCTAACGATCGCATCATCGAGGCCATCACCGAGGTCTTTGAAGAATTCAAGGTCGATGCCCAGGTAACCGGTTTTAGTCGTGGTCCGACAGTCACGCGCTATGAGATCGAGCTGGGCCCTGGCGTCAAGGTCTCGAAGATTACAAACCTGCAGTCCAACCTGGCCTACGCCGTCGCGACGGATAACCTGCGCCTGCTCACCCCGATTCCGGGCAAGTCCGCAGTTGGCATTGAGGTGCCCAATGCGGACCGAGAGATGGTGCGTCTGCGCGATGTCTTGGATTCCCCGGCACTGCGCGCCGACCATGACCCCATGCTGATTGGCTTGGGCAAGGATATCGAAGGCGAGTACACTTCCTTCTCCGTGAAGAAGATGCCGCACCTGCTCGTGGCCGGCGCAACCGGTTCGGGTAAATCGGCGTTCGTGAACTCCATGCTGGTCTCGCTGTTGACCCGCGCGACGCCGGAAGACGTCCGCCTCATCCTCGTCGACCCGAAGATGGTGGAGCTCACACCGTACGAAGGTATCCCGCACCTCATCACTCCCATCATCACGCAGCCGAAGAAGGCTGCGGCGGCCCTGCAGTGGCTGGTGGAGGAGATGGAGCAGCGCTACATGGATATGCAGGCTGCCCGAGTGCGCAAGATTGAGGACTTCAACCGGAAGGTCCGCAGTGGCGAATACCAGGCTCCTGCCGGCTCCCAGCGAGAGATGCGCCCGTACCCGTACATCGTGTGTGTCGTGGACGAGCTCGCAGACCTCATGATGACAGCCCCGAAGGAAATCGAGGATTCCATCGTCCGCATCACCCAGAAGGCGCGCGCAGCCGGCATTCACCTTGTGCTTGCAACGCAGCGCCCGTCCGTGGACGTTGTGACCGGTCTTATTAAGACCAACGTTCCTTCTCGTCTGGCTTTTGCGACGTCCTCGCTTACGGACTCTCGAGTCATCCTGGATCAGGGTGGAGCCGAGAAGCTCATCGGTATGGGCGATGGCCTCTTCATCCCGCAGGGCGGCCGCCCCGTGCGTATGCAGGGTGCGTTCGTCTCCGACGAGGAGGTGCAGGCGGTTGTCGACGCCGCGAAGGCACAAGGCTCGCCGAACTACACGGAAGGTGTGACGGACGATAAGGCCTCGGAGGCGAAGAAGGAGATCGACGAAGAGATCGGCAAGGATATGGACGACCTCTTGGAGGCCGTCGACCTTGTGGTCACCTCCCAGCTGGGCTCCACGTCGATGCTCCAGCGCAAGCTGCGCATCGGCTTTGCCAAGGCCGGTCGACTCATGGACCTCATGGAGTCGCGCGGTGTGGTTGGGCCTTCCGAAGGCTCCAAGGCGCGTGAGGTATTGGTCAAGCCGGAGGAGCTCGACACCATCATCTGGATGATCAAGGGCGCTGACCCAGCAGAGGCCCCGAAGGAGGTCCAAGACGCTGAAGATGCCGGCGGGGTAGATGACGCTGAAGCCGATACCCGCACCGTAGAAATCTCCGCTAACCCCTCCACAGGTGCGTTCTAAGCTCCGTGTAGGATAGGACGAGTCTTGGAGGGGAGTACCCCAATCCACGGCGTCGATCGTCAACACGGCAACTGCGGTACAGTTCCCGGTCGCGCCGGCTAGCGGGACTGTGCATAGAGCCTGCTAGCGGGGGAGACCTCCGGTCTTTATTGTCGTGTCGACCGGAGGGATAACTCATTATGCATGTGCCACTATGGGTCTGGGCCATCACCATCGCGGTGATCTTGGGCTTTTTTGTTTTCGATTTCTATAGCCACGTCCGCTCACCCCACGAGCCCAGCATCAAGGAATCCGGTGGGTGGACACTGTTCTACATGGCCGTCGCCGTTGTCTTTGGCGGAGTTGTATGGGTGCTGTGGGACAGTGAACATGCGGCACAGTTCTACACCGGTTGGGTGACGGAACAGGCGTTGAGCGTGGATAACCTGTTCGTGTTCTCGCTCATCATGGGCTCCTTCAAGATTCCCCGCAGGTATCAGCAGAAGGTCCTGCTCATCGGTATCGTCCTAGCGCTGGTTTTCCGCCTTGTCTTCATCTTGATGGGCGCGGCCATTATTGCGGCATGGTCGGATGTCTTCTACCTGTTTGCCATCTTCCTTATTTACACCGCAGTCAAGCTGCTCATCGATGAGATCAACGGGACGCCCGAGACCGACCCCAACGACATGCTGGTAGTCAAGTGGCTGCGCAAAGTGATCCATGTGACCCCGCGCTACCACGGTGACAAGCTCACCCACCGTGAGGAATCCGGTGAGAAGAAGGGCAAATTCGCCCTGACGCCGCTTTTCGTTGCTTTGGCGGCTATCGGGCTGATCGACGTCATGTTTGCCTTCGACTCCATCCCAGCTATCTACGGCATTACCTCGGAGCCTTTCCTCGTCTTCACCACCAATGCCTTCGCTCTCATGGGGCTGCGCCAAATGTTCTTCCTCATTGATGGCCTGTTGGACCGCCTGGTCTACCTGCCTTATGGCCTGGGTATTATCTTGCTGTTCATTGGTGTCAAGCTGCTCTTCCACGCTCTGCACGAGAACAACTTGCCCTTCATCAATGGAGGTGAGAATGTCAGCGCAGTACCGGAGATTACGACCCTTGTGTCGCTACTGGTCATCGTCGGCGTCCTCCTGGTTACGGTGTTGCTGTCAGTGTGGAAGGACAAACGCGACCAAGCCCAGGGTGGCGTGGTGGTTTCTCACAACCACTATGATTGGGACGATTTTGGCAACAAGATCGTACGCAACAAGGAGGGCGAGCTCGTCGGCAAGGCGGACGAACTTCCCAAGTCCGAGCTGCCTTAAACTCGGGCCGCGGGGATTTAGAAGGAATTAATAACGGGATTCCACTCGCGGAAAGCGCGCCCAGTAACAGCGCCTTCGGTGTAGAAGGGATCCTGGTCCATGAGGGCGATGACATCGGCCACCTTTACGGACTCATCCTCAAATTGCAGGACGATGAGCGCCCCGCCCTTGGAATCGGTGTAGGGGCCAGAGCCACAGATCTGGCCCTTGTCGTGGAGTGCGCCGATGAATTCGCGGTGCTTCGGGCGAACCTCAGCAATAACCGGGTTAGATGGATTGTATTCATAGGAAACTGCGAAATACTTCATACCGACCATGGTAGTGCTCGCCCGAGGGGCAGGCAGGCCACGGTAGGATGAAGAGCGTGAATGATTCTCAGGCTGCGCACAAGCAATCTCAAACTACGGATGTTAACCCCGAGGTCTCCAATTGGAACCTGCCCAACATCCTGACCAGTTTGCGCATCCTTTTTATCCCCTTGTTTGCCTGGCTGGTGCTCGCCGGCCATGAGTGGTGGGCTTTCCTCTGCTTCGCGCTCTTGATGCTCACGGATAAGTTGGATGGCGATATTGCACGCGCGCGGGGACTCATCACTAACTTTGGCAAGATCGCGGACCCGATCGCGGATAAAGCCCTGATGACCGCGGCCCTCGTGTGCCTCAATATCACCGGGGCTTTGCCGGTGTGGATCACCGTGCTGATTCTGTTTCGCGAATTCGGCATTACGATTTGGCGCTTCTTCTTGCTGCGTCAAGGGAAGGTGGTGCCGGCTTCCCAAGGCGGAAAGCTCAAGACGGCTCTGCAGACTGTGGCGGTGGCGTTGTATCTTTGTCCGCTGCCAGGGTGGATGGACCTTCCGAGCCTCCTCGTTATGCTGGCCGCCGCCTTCGTTACCGTCCTGACCGGCATCCAGTACCTCATCGACGGCCGCAGGGAGAACCAATGAGCATCGAGGCGCAACTAGTATCCACGCTCAGCGAACGCGGTGAAACTGTGGCGTTCTGTGAGTCCCTTACTGCTGGTCTAGCCGCTGCGACTGTGGCGTGCATCCCGGGAGCCTCGGCGGTGCTGCGGGGTGGGCTGGTGACGTATGCGACAGAGGTCAAGGCTCATTTTCTCAACACCACCGTGGAAGAACTTGAGGAGCAAGGCGTGGTGTCTGCTGCGACTGCTGCGCAGATGGCTGAGGCGGCGGTCGTTGAAACGCGTGCAGATTGGGGGGTAGGGCTGACTGGTGTAGCCGGGCCGGACCTCCAGGAAGGCAAACCCGCGGGCACGGTGTACGTGGGGTTATGCGGGAGGGGTGGCGGGGGCGTCGCCAAGCACGGCGTCCTTTATGAGCTTCCTGCTGAGGGGCGCAACGCGATTCGTTTCGCTGCCGTTGAGGCGGCATTGAGTCTTCTCCTATCAACTCTTGAAGAAAATTAGTTGATTGTGGGAACAAGTACGACTGCTGAGCCGTTGTATGGGGTGATGAACACTTCAGTTGCACTACTCGATAAACCCACCCAGTCCCCGGCGCGGTCGACGCGGACTCCTGAACCGCTGCTGCGTGAGGCCCTCGGATTAACGCTTCGCGCCTTCCGCGCGGATAAAGGCGTGACCCTCCGCGAACTCGCCGGTGTGGCGCGTGTTTCCCCGGGATATCTTTCGGAGCTGGAGCGTGGCCGCAAGGAGGTTTCCTCCGAGCTGCTGGCCTCTGTCTGCCATGCACTCGATGTCAGCGTCTCCGATGTCCTCATTGAGGCGGCCGGCTACATGGCGTTGCCGTCGATGGATGAGGAACTTGCATCCACTGCGCCAGCTGCATCCGAGTTATAGAACTGCGGCGTAGCTCTCCTTGCTTCGCTAATATTAGGCAGGCAGAGAATACTCTGATTACCCATTTATCCACACAACGAACTGCTGAGAAAGGCACCTTCTGTTATGGCGAATCCATTCGTAAAGGCCTGGAAGTACTTGATGGCTCTCTTTGACTCGAAGATCGAAGAGAACGCTGATCCGAAGGTGCAGATCGAGCAGGCGATCGAGGACGCGCAGCGCCAGCACCAGGAGCTATCCCAGCAGGCCGCTGCGGTGATTGGTAATCAGCGTCAGCTGGAGATGCAGCTCAACCGTCGTCTTAGTGAGATTGAAAAGCTGCAGCAAAACACCCGCAACGCTCTCAGCTTGGCGGACAAGGCCCGTGCTGAGGGTGACGTGCAGAAGGCTACCGAGTATGAGAACGCAGCGGAAGCCTTTGCCGCCCAGCTGGTAACCGCGGAGGAGTCTGTTGAAGACACCAAGAAGCTGCATGATCAGGCACTGCAGCAGGCGGAGCAGGCTAAGAAGGCCGTCGAGCGCAATGGCATGGCTTTGCGTGAGAAGGTTAACGAGCGCTCGAAGTTGCTGTCCCAGCTCGAGCAGGCCAAGATGCAGGAGAAGGTCTCCGACTCCCTTAACTCGATGAACGAGCTTACCGCGAATGGCAACACGCCTTCCCTAGATGCCGTGCGCGATAAGATTGAGCGCCGCTACTCCAAGGCTTTGGGTCAGGCGGAGCTCGCGGAGAACTCTGTGTCGAACCGAATGCATGAGATTGAGCAGGCCGGTGTGCAGCTGGCTGGCCACTCCCGTCTTGAGCAGATTCGCGCCGAGATGAACAATCCGAAGGCTGTAGAGGGCAACTCCCAGCAGGCAATCGGTTCGGCTGAAGCTAAGGCTCAGCCGAACGTGCAGGATGATGCCGTCCAGGCTCGCCTACGTGAGCTGCGCGGTGAATAGAGTTTAGTCTCCGACGCCGCGCGCTTGCAGGGCCTCGCCCATGGCGCGTGCGCGACGGATCGAGCGAATGATAACCGGGGTGCCAAAGGCGGTTAGTGATGCCGTGGCACCCCGGGCTTTTCGTGCGTCCAGCACCTCGACGACCGTTCCTAGCATCAGGGGAAGTAAACGAATGGTCAGGGACATCGCTAGCGTGATGTTCTCAACGGGGACCCCGAGGCGCCCCAGAGGAGCCAGGGCGCGATCCAGGGAGTCCATCATCTCCGAGACCTTTGTGGTGAGTGTTAGCAGCACCGCCGCGCTAATGGCGGCGTAGATGGTGAGGAACATGATGGCAGCCGCCGTCAGGTCTTTCTGCCACCACTGGAACGCGGCGAGCGCGAGGAGAAGGTAGAGCGGCGGTGCGAGTTGGCCAAACGCAACGCGGAAAGGAACTCGGGCAATAGGGAAGAGGCCAAGGGGGAGAGCCAGGCTCACCGCCGCCCAAGGGATCGTGTGCACCGCCAGCGATGTTACGAGAATGAAGGCGATGAGTAGTAGGAACTTCACCGCGGCGGGGATGCGGTGAATGATGGTATCGGCGTCGACATAGAAGCCGAGTGGGATGTTCTTGGGCATGAGTTAGAGCGGGCGGGATTCCATAAGGTTCGTGTAGAAGGGGATGACCTCCTCGGGTGCTCCATCGGCAACGACGCTGTGGTTGTCTATGCACAGAACGCGATCGAAATCGGAGAGGAAGTCTAGATCGTGAGTGACGACGATGAGCTGTTGTTCCAGACGTGCGAACTCGCGGCGAATGCGGTCGCGGTTGCGCAGGTCGAGCAGGGTGGTTGGCTCGTCAGCGATGATGATGGTCGGTTCGATGACCAGTACTGAGGCCAGTGCAAGGAGCTGTTTCTGCCCACCTGAGAGCGTGTGCGGAGACTGCTCTGCCAAGGGGCCTAGGCCGAAGCGTTCGAGGGCGGCGTCGACACGCTTGGTACGTTCTTCCCGAGACAACTTGAGACGACGCAGGGAGAACTCCACGTCATCGCGTACCTGCGGCATGACGATCTGGTTCTCGGCATCAGAAAAGACGAAACCCACGCGGCGTCGGATTTCCTTGCCGTGCTTGGCGACGTCCAGGTTGTCCACCACCACCTGACCGCTGGTGGGGTCACCGAGTCCGTTGATGAGCCGAACGAGCGTGGACTTGCCGCCACCATTGGCACCGATAATGCCGATGCGCTGTTCGCTCAAGCAAAGTGAAATGTCTTTGAGTACGGGGGTTTCGTCGAAGGCGACGGAAACATTGCGGAAATCGATCTGCGGCACGGGAGCTACTTCGCTTGAGCGCGTCGACCCATCAGATCGGGGAATGCTGCATGAACACCGACCGCGATAATGACCATGACGGCGACCTTGATGAGATCGGGGATGATGAATGGGCCTTGGGCAATGATGGCAGCCCCGAAGGACATGTCAGAGCGGAACACTAGGCCCAGGCTTCCACAGAAATATTGCACAGCTAAGCCAACAAGACCAGCAATGGCGAGGATGGCGGTCATGCCTCCCTTGTCGCGCGGCGCCCGGTAGGCGATAAGACCGGTGATGGCCGGAGCGACCACATATCCAACGAGGTAGCCCACCGTGGGGCCGGCGATAGCACTTAACGCGCTGCGCCCGCCAGCCAGGATGGGAAGACCAACGAGGCCGAGAGCTATGAAAAGCAGGCCCACGAAGAGGCCGCGCCGGCCGCCGAGAACCAGGCCGGCCAGGATGATAACGGCATTTTGGAGAACGATGGGCACACCCGCGGTGGGGGTGGGGATGGAGACGAAAGCAAAGACTATGATGAGCGCGGTGAAGACCGCGACGTACGCGATGTCAGCCGCGACGGAATTCTTTTTCATGGGCCAAAGTTTATCCAGCGGGGTAACGGTGCAGCAAATGAGCCCTTTTGAACACCGTTCAAGCATGGGCTTTGGATCCCACGATCACCCCGAACGGGGTACCCTCGGGGCATGGCAGATAGGCAGGGACAAGCACGGCTTAACGATGTGATGCACCTAAGCGTGCGCGGGGGTGCAATGGCGCTTCTCTCCGGCTTGGTCATAGGTAGTCTGACTGGATGTTCGTTGATGAATTCCGCGAATGTCATTGAAAATATCGATAGGGCAGCCGGGGCGAAGGAGGGGGATCCTGGCAGCGTGGACATGCAGATCGGTGACATCTTTGATTCCGAGTATGAACGGGTGATCTTAATTTGCCCCGGTGCTTCCGAAAAAGATGTCCTAGCGGCGAGCGAAGGTACCTGGCAGGGCGGTAGTGATGAGGACGATGAGTGGGTGCCGCCTGCTGCGGGGCAGGTTGAGCTCTACCGGGATGTGCAAAGGCCCGGGTATTCCTCATTCATGAGCAGTAGGGCTGACCTTGACGAGCTAGACATGTGTGGTCAACTAGGGGAGGAGGTGGCCGTTCTTCCAGCTTCTGAGAAGGTGACTTTCTCTCGGCAGGAGCAGGGTGGCCCGTGGGTGCTCCAGTAACGGACTTGGCGCCCTGGACACGCGTCACGGCAGAATGGCCAATCGAACACTTGTGTGTGTATTGTGGAGACGTGGTCCGGTGAGCGCGTTAGGGTGCTTTCGTGGCTTGTGGTGAGGGTGAAA
Organism: Corynebacterium sp. HMSC05D03; assembly: GCF_001807205.1. Lineage (NCBI taxonomy): Bacteria > Bacillati > Actinomycetota > Actinomycetes > Mycobacteriales > Corynebacteriaceae > Corynebacterium > Corynebacterium sp. HMSC05D03. The sequence goes on from NZ_KV788182.1 coordinate 15,562, forward strand.
GGCTAATTGAGTCAAAGCCTGGGAACCAAAGTCACGAGGCGGCAGTCTAACTAGGTGCCACCTTTAATTAACACTCAAGCATTAACACGCACGTATTAACGAGCAAGAATGCACAACAACTGACGCACGATAGTGAGGAAATGAATGGCTACGAAGAAGAAGTCCTCGACGGCGAACAAGGGCGATGATCGTCAAAAGGCCCTTGATGCCGCAATGGCGATGATTGAGAAGGATTTTGGTAAGGGCGCCGTCATGCGTTTGGGCGATGATGACCGCCCGCCAATCCAAGCCATTTCCTCCGGCAACACAGCTATCGATATCGCATTAGGCGTCGGCGGTTTCCCGCGTGGGCGTATCGTGGAGATTTATGGCCCGGAATCCTCGGGTAAGACCACCGTTGCGCTGCACGCCATTGCATCGGCGCAGAAAACCGGTGGCATCGCCGCATTTATCGATGCTGAGCACGCTCTCGACCCGGAGTATGCGCGCCTACTCGGCGTGGATACGGACAACCTGTTGGTTTCCCAGCCAGATACCGGTGAGCAAGCTTTGGAAATCGCCGATATGCTGGTGCGTTCCGGTGCCATTGACATCATTGTCATTGACTCGGTCGCGGCGCTGACACCGAAGGCTGAGATTGAGGGCGAGATGGGAGATAGCCACGTTGGCCTTCAGGCGCGCCTCATGTCCCAAGCGCTGCGCAAGATGACCGGTGCTCTGTACAACTCGGGCACCACCGCCATCTTCATCAACCAGCTGCGTGAAAAGATCGGCGTAATGTTTGGCTCGCCGGAAACCACGACGGGTGGTAAGGCGCTGAAGTTTTACGCCTCGGTGCGTTGCGATATTCGCCGAATCCAGACCCTGAAGGATGGTCAGGATGCCATTGGTAACCGCACCAAGCTCAAGGTTGTGAAGAACAAGGTTTCCCCGCCGTTCAAGATCGCTGAGTTCGACATCATGTACGGCGAGGGCATTTCGCGCGAGTCTTCCATCATTGACTTGGGCGTCGAACACGGCTTCATCAAGAAGTCTGGCTCGTGGTTTACCTATGAGGGCGACCAGCTGGGCCAAGGCAAGGAAAAGGCCCGTAACTTCCTCAAGGACAATCCAGATCTCGCGGATGAGATTGAAAAGAAGATCTTCGTCAAACTCGGCGTTGGTGCCGCCGCTGCCGAAGCGGGCGAGGATGTAGCGATGGACGTGCCGGGCGCGGACGATCCGCTGACGGATGAGGCTGTGGATCTTGTACCGAACGTCGATTTCGACGACGACTAATCGGAATCAATGCCACAACCTTCACCAGAGAAACTCGAAAAGCTGCGTCGCGCTCTCGAAGCCTACGAGTCGGGTGACGCCGGCGGGCAACTCATTGACGCGGAAGCCGAAGCGGCGAAGGCACCCGTGCGTTCCCGTGCGCTAGGTCTACTGGATCAGCGGGCGCGTTCCCGCAAGGAGCTGCGTGACCGGCTCGTCGCTGCGGACTTTGAGCCAGAGGTCGTTGACACTGTCGTCGATGACTTAGCAGGGGTAGGGCTTGTTGATGATGAAGCCTTTGCCAAGGAGTGGGTGCGTCAGCGTCACGCCCGGCGAGGAAAATCGGCCCGGGCCCTCAACCTCGAATTGAAGGAGAAGGGCGTCGAGGCTGCCGACCGTGCCATAGCTTTAGAGCAGATCACTGAAGAATCTGAAGAGGCTGTCGCCCGCCAGGTAGCTGAAAAGAAGGTGCGAACCCTCAAGAGGGTTCCCGCTGACCGGCATGAGAGGGACAAGTTCTTGCGTCGCATCGTTGGCACGCTCGCGCGGCGCGGCTATAACCAGGAACTCGTTATGCGTATCTCCATTGAGGTCTTGGACGCACGCATTGCCGAACTTAAGGCATTATGAGTAGTCGGATGGGCCAGTTAGAATGTCCCCCCGTGAACTCCCCCGTAATTAATTCCCAGCCCCGCACCTATGAGGTGCGGACTTTCGGCTGCCAAATGAACGTTCATGACTCAGAGCGCATCTCCGGCCTGCTTGAGGAAGCCGGCTATTCGGCGGCACCGGAGGGCACTGAGCCTGACCTCATCGTTTTCAATACTTGCGCCGTGCGCGAGAACGCCGATAAGCGCCTGTACGGCACGTTGGGTGCGTTAAAGAAGACGAAGGAAAACCACCCGGGCATGCAAATCGCGGTGGGTGGCTGCTTGGCGCAGAAGGATAAGGACACAGTCCTTGACCATGCGCCGTGGGTAGACGCTGTTTTCGGAACCCACAACATGGCTGCCCTGCCGGCATTGCTGGAGCGTGCCCGCCACAACGATGAGGCCCAGGTCGAGATCGTCGACGCCCTGGAGGCCTTCCCGTCCGTGCTGCCGGCAAAGCGCGAATCCGCTTATGCCGGGTGGGTATCGGTATCCGTAGGCTGCAATAACACCTGTACCTTCTGCATTGTTCCCTCGTTGCGCGGCAAGGAAGAGGACCGCCGCCCAGGCGATATCCTCGCAGAGGTTCAAGCACTGGTGGACCAGGGCGTGTCCGAGGTGACCTTGTTGGGGCAAAACGTCAACGCCTATGGTGTCAACTTCGCCGACCCGGATCTGCCGCGGGACCGCTTCGCTTTCTCCAAGCTGCTGCGGGAAGTAGGCAAGATTGAGGGCCTTGAGCGCCTCCGCTTTACCTCCCCACACCCTGCCGAGTTTACGTCCGATGTCATCGATGCCATGGCGGAGACCCCAGCGGTGTGCCCACAGCTGCACATGCCGCTTCAGTCTGGTTCGGACAAGGTGCTCAAGGACATGCGCCGTTCCTATCGCACGAAGAAGTTCCTGGGCATTCTCGATGAAGTGCGCGAGAAGATGCCGCATGCTGCCATTACGACGGATATCATTGTGGGCTTCCCTGGCGAGACAGAGGAAGACTTCGAGGCCACTCTAGAGGTGGTGCGCCGTGCCCGCTTCGCGTCCGCCTTTACCTTCCAGTACTCGCCGCGCCCAGGCACCCCGGCTGCGGAAATGGAGAATCAGATACCGAAAGAGGTCGTGCAGGAGCGCTTCGAGCGCTTGGTAGCGCTGCAAGACTCCATCCAGGCTGAGGAAAACGCGAAGCTCGTCGGTTCCGATGTGGAGCTTCTGGTTCAGGCGGAAGGTGGCCGTAAGTCCGCCGAGACTCACCGCCTTACCGGCCGTGCTCGCGATGGTCGTCTCGTTCACTTCGCTCCCGTCGATCCTGCGGGCAAGGACATTTCCGCGGAGATTCGTCCCGGTGATGTCGTGCACACCACCGTGACGGGTGCGGGCTCCTTCTTCCTGGTTGCTGACTCCGGCGTCAGCGAGCACCGCCGCACGAAGGCCGGCGATATGTCGGCGGCAGGGCAGACACCTACGACGGCTCCGATTGGGGTGGGGCTGGGGCTGCCGGGCGTCGGCAAGCCCAGCGCGCCGGCTGATTCTTGCGGCTGTTAGAAGAGAGTAGGCTCCGGTTCTATGAGTGATGACTTGAAGCAGGTGCGCGACGCCGTCGCGGCAGAGAAGCGTGCAGCGAGGACCATTGAACTGGGAAAGCACAAATACGCGCTCATCGTATCCGTCCTGGCGTGGGTAGCGTACCTGGTGCTTCCTTATGCTGGCGAGGCTCGCGGATGGGAAGCGCTCTTCGTCGGAGGAACCGTTGAGGGAGTCCGGATCTCGCTTATGGAGACCGTCAGCGCCTGGCTAGCGTTGGGTGGCGTGGGTATTCTGACCACGGCCACACTCCTCACGCGGCGGACGTCTGTAGCTCTCGCCGCATGGATGATGGTGACCATCTCCTTTTTCGTCAACTTATGGGGCTTCTGGTACCGCGGCGGCGCCGCTGAGGGTGCTTCCATCGGCATGTACGCGGGTGCTATCTCGACGTTGGTGGCCTTTCTTGTGTACTGCCAAGTTGCGTTGCGCCGCAGCCCTGAGCAGCTAGCCGCCGCTGAGCGTGTCCGTGAAGTCTCGGGGCAGCTTGACCACGTGGGTGTCTTGCAAAACGAAGCCGCGACTGAGCTGCCAGCGGAGCAGAACCCGCTGCTTATCGACGACCGCCGCTCACGCGCCGCCTCACGCCACCGCCGTCAGCAGGGCGAGGAATAAGCACTCCTACTATCGTGTTGTGGAGTGCATGACTACACTCTTCGACTCACTTGAATTGGGACGACTAACCCTGCCAAACCGCGTGACCATGGCAGCTTTGACCCGCTCACGGGCAGGCCGTGACGGTGTCCCCACACATGTGCACGAGACGTACTACACGCAGCGCGCTTCCATGGGCCTTATCGTGACAGAGGGCGTATTCCCCTCGATGACGAGCCGCGCCTTTCCTGGCCAGCCCGGTGTCGAAACTCCAGAGCAGATTGCCGGGTGGCGTCGCGTGACGGAGTCCGTCCATGAGGCCGGCGGGCGCATTTTCATGCAGGTAATGAATGGCGGGCGCCTGTCTCATGCCAGTCTCCTCGAAGGGGCACAGCCGGTAGCGCCCTCCGCAGTGGCCTCTGGGACTGCGGTCAGAGATTTTGAGTCCCGCAAAGAGTGCCCGGTTCCCCGAGCCCTCGACGTTGAAGAGCTACCTCGCATCATCGGAGAGTTCCGTCAGGCCGCTCGCAACGCCATCGACGCAGGGATGGATGGCGTAGAGATCCATGGCGCCAATGGCTACCTTCTGCATCAATTCCTTTCCCCGAGCTCCAATCACCGAGAGGATGCTTATGGTGGAAACCCAGAGAATCGCTATCGCCTCGTGGAGGAAATCCTCCGTGCTGTGGCCGAGGAGATCGGTGCAGACCGTCTCGCACTGCGGCTGTCGCCACAACACAATATTCAGGGCATCGAGGAAACTGACGCCGCGGATGTGCTTGCCACGTATGGAGGGCTGCTCCGTGCAAGTGAAGACCTCGGTCTGGCCTATGTTTCCTTCCTCCACGCAGAGCCTACCGGTGAGCTCATTACTGAGCTGAGCACCCTTGCACGCGCTAACGGGCGCACCCGCGTCATCCTGAATTCGGGATTTGTCCAGGTCACCCAGCGTGCCGAAGCCGAGGAGCTGGTTCAGCATGGTGATGCGGTGGCCGTGGGCCGCTTGGCCATCTCGAACCCGGACCTCGTTCGCCGTTGGCAGGAGCAGCTTCCAATCACCGCGCCGGACGAAGGAACGTTTTACACAGGTGGGGAGCGCGGCTACACCGATTATCCGCTCTACACGGTGAGCTCGTAGGCGCTGCTGGCGGAGATGATATGCGCGCCGAGGCGCGCGTAGAGCGCATTCATCGCTGGATCAGCTTGGGCCACAGAACAGTACGCCCGGCGAACGGTGGGCCAGTGGTGCGTCACCGCGTACTGAGCATGCTGCTTGGCGCGCGTGGCCAGTCCGCGCCGGCGGTAGGCGCGGTCGGTGACTGTGAGAGTCCACTCGCACACTTCGGGGTCTGCATCGCCGTGGCGCGACAGCTCCGTGAGTGCGACAACTCGACCGCGCTCGAGAATGCCGACGAGCAACGTGTGAGCCTTCCGGGAGCGTAGCCGGGCGTAAGCTTCGTTGAGGCGTTGCCGCGTCCACACGATAGGCTCAACGCTCAAGTCACCGTACACGGCGTCGGCGGAGGCAATGGTGAGCAGCCGCAGGACATCATCCAGCAACTCTTCCGGAATGTCATAGTCCGGCCACACCTGCGCACCGAGCACCGGGGCAGTGGGCTGGATGTCGACGTACATCTGACGCTCGGCGTGCTTCTGGCGAAACCCCAGTTCGAGGTAGGCCTGCGACATCGGATCGTAGGTATGGTCCGCGTCCGGCGGATACAGCATGCCAACCTGGGCATTCTTGCGGCCCAGTTGGCGGGTAAGCCGGAGTGCCTCGCGGGCGAGGGCTCGCGTAACGTCGAGAGCCTCTGGCTCTAGTTCCTCCCCAGGCAAGGGCAAGAGATCCGCGGCGAGAACGCATTCGATATCGGCGTTGTCCGTTTCCTCCAAGAGAGGAAGTGAGATATGGATGAAACCGTCGAAGTCGATTTCTGGGCTGGGCTCGGCTGCTGAAATGACCGGCAGCCCCAGTTCTCCTGCAGTGCCCATAGCAGCGGTAGTGAGCCCGAAAAGGTAAGTCACGGACTCTGCGGAGCCTTGCAAGCGCTGGAGCACACGGCGTGGAGAGCCACTGGCCGCGGGATCACCGCTGGCTTCCTGTGCGGCAAGGTTAGCGTCGAAGACAAAGCTGCGGAGGCAATCCGCCGGCTCAGCGTGTGCCGAGCCCGGCGGGGCGACTATCTGAACGAACACTCAGACTGGGAGCCGCTACTTATCGTTGACAGCAGCCGCAGCGGCATCCGCGAACTCCTGCCATTGCTGCGCCTGGGCGCGCAGTTCCTCTGCCTTTTTGGCATTGCCCTTGGCGTCTGCGGCCTCCGCCTGTGCAGTGAATTCATCCACCTTGGCTTGGAACTGGGCCACGCGGGCTTGGGCCTCTGGGTCCGTCCGGCGCCATTGTGAATCCTCGGCGTCGCTCACGCGCTTTTCCAAAGCCGAGATCTTAGACTCGTATTCGCGCACCTGCTTGCGCGGGACGAAACCAATCTCTTCCCACTTTTCCTGCAGCTCCCGCAGCTTGGCCTTTGCAGCGTCGATGGACTTGGATGGATCAATCTGGGAGTCATATTCCGCAATGAGCGCGTCCTTGGCGGCGGCGTTTTCTGCGAATTGCTTATCCCGTTCGTCGTTGACCGCGTTGCGGGCGTTGAAGAAGTGGTCCTGCGCGGCACGGAAGCGGGCCCAGAGTTTATCGTCGATCTCGCGGGGAGCGCGGCCAGCGGCCTTCCACTCCGTCATGAGGTCACGGTAAGCACGCGCCGTTTCACCCCAGTTGGTGGATTCCTTAATAGCCTCCGCGCGCTCCACTAGCTCTTCCTTCTTGGCGCGGGCTGCAGCGCGGTTGCGATCGAGCTCGGCGAAATGCGAGCCCCGACGACGGTTAAAGGAATCGCGGGCGCGGGAATAGCGCTTCCACAGTGCATCATCCGTCTGACGGTCGATGCCACGAATCTGCTTCCACTCCTCGAGGATGGCGCGAATGCGGTCGCCGGCGGCCTTCCACTCCGTCGAGTTGGCGGCGATGTCCTCGGCCTCGGCCGCCAGCTTTTCCTTCTTGGCGATTGCCTCTTCGCGGCGGCGAGCCTTGTTAGCCTGCGCCTGCTCGCCGGCCTCCACGGAATGCTCAATGACGGTGCTCAGGCGCTTGTCCAAGGCGGCAATATCACCAATCACTGCCTGCGTGGGCAGGGAGTCCCGGAGCTCTGCCGCGGTTGATTTGATCGACGCTGCATCGTCCGGATGCGCCTGCAGGCGGGATTCCAGCAGCTCGATTTCGGTAGACAGATCGTCGTAGCGGGCGCCAAAGTGCGCCAAGCCTTCTTCTGGGGTGCCGGCCTGCCATTCGCCGATCTTGCGTTCACCTTCGGGCAACTTCACAAAGACCGAACCATCAGCATCAACGCGGCCCCATTTGGCGGGATCATTCTTTGCAGGCTGCACCGGTCGTGCGGCGGGGGCGGAAGCCGACGGGCCGGGACGAGCGCCCTTGCGGGGCATGGCTCCAGGAGAAGGAATAGCGGACATGGTAGGAAACCACCTTCGGTACTATCGCGCCGCGCGACACGGCTGCCAAAACTTATGTGACACAACACTACCGTTTCCGCCGTGCAGCCGCGTGTTAACCCCGAAAAACAAACCTTATAGGATGGGAGTTGATGCAGAATCTCATGGTTATGCCAGCCTCCCCGGCTCTGGCGGAAGAACTCTCTCCCGGCGATGACGCTTCGCGCGCGCTGCTCGGCGCGGCCTGCGAGCTCGCTCGCGATGCCGCACGCATAAGCGGCGGAGGCCCTCTCAAGGTAGATATCGTGGGATCGCGTGATACTCGGTGGAGCACCGAGCATACGGGAAGCTTGCGAGCATGGGGAGCGCCGCAGGTCGACGTCGGCGGAGGCAACTTTCTGCCAGAAATCATGGCCCGCTACGTGCTTTGTCGCGCGCTTGCCCACACACCCGATGAACCAGGCTTCGTGGTGGAAGATTCCCGCGCTGAACTCGGTGAGGTCCGTCCCGCCCGCCTGACCGTTGTCTGTGTTGATGGCTCAGCAGGCCTGACCAAACGCGCGCCACTAGCCCTCGTCGACGGCGCACGGGATGCCCACCTGTGGTGCGAAAGCGTTCTTGCCGGCGGGGAAGCACACTGCGACGAGGCACGTCTGCGGTCCGCAGGTGTGCTCGAGACGAACCTCTGGGCACAGCTGGCAGGCGTGCACCCACGGCACGCGGAGCTTCGGGCAGCGGATTCAACCCTCGGGGTAGGGCGCTATGTGGCGGGGTGGCAGTGCTGATGACTCATACTCACCCGCACGCACCAACCCCCATTGCAGTGGTTGGCCCGACGGCCTCCGGAAAGTCGGCTCTCGGCGTAGCTCTTGCACACGAGCTTGACGGGGAAGTTGTCAACGTTGATTCGATGCAGCTCTACCGTGGCATGGACATCGGCACCGCCAAGCTAACGATGGAGGAACGCGAAGGTATCCCACACCATCAGCTCGATGTGTGGGACGTGACGGAAACGGCGTCGGTAGCACGCTATCAGTCCGCTGCCATCGCGGATATCGAGAGTATTCGAGCGCGTGGCAAGACTCCGATCTTGGTGGGCGGCTCCATGCTTTATGTCCAATCACTCGTGGATGATTGGCAATTCCCGCCCACTGATCCGCAGGTGCGCGCTCGCTGGGAAGCCCGGCGCCAAGAGATTGGTACCGATGCCTTGCACGCAGAGCTTGCCAGCGTGGACCCGGCAGCCGCGGCCATCATTGAAGATAAGGACCCGCGCCGTACCGTGCGCGCGCTGGAAGTCATCGAGCTTACAGGCAAGCCTTTCAAAGCCAGCCAGCCACCGAAGAACGCCCCGCCCCGGTGGGGCACGAGAATCCTCGGGTTGCGCACGGAAGCCAGCTGGTTGAACCCGCGCATCGAGCTGCGTAGCCGCCTCATGTTCGACAAGGGGCTGGTGGAGGAAGTGGAGAGCCTCCAAATCCGCGGCTTGAAGGCTGAGTCCACAGCCGGGCGGGCGATTGGCTATGCCCAAGTTCTCCAAGCACAGCGCGGAGAGCTGACATGGGAGGAGGCAGTGGAGCGCACTATCACCGGAACCCGCCGCTATGTGCGCCGCCAGCGCGCCTGGTTCAACCGCGATAAACGGATCCACTGGTTGGATGCCGCGGCTGACACGACCACGCAGGCTTTGCGTGTCCTCGAAGGGCGTTAGACTCTACAGCTATGAACTTTGCTAAAGGCCACGGAACTGAGAACGATTTCGTCATTGTGGAGGGAACCGAGCCGCTACCGCCGGAAAAGGTGGCGGCACTGTGTGACCGTCGAGCCGGAATCGGCGCCGACGGTGTACTGCGCGTCATCCGGGCTGGTGAACTGCTCGCTTCTGGAGAAATCGATGAGCTCGCGCCGGGTATTAACGCCGATGACTGGTTCATGGACTACCGCAACGCGGATGGCTCCGTGGCGGAAATGTGTGGCAACGGCACCCGCGTCTTCGCGCATTGGGTCCGTTCCCGTGGGTTGGTGGAAGAAGACACCTTCACCGTGGGCACGCGCGCCGGCGCCAAGCAGGTTACCGTGCACTCTTTCAGCGAGACTGAGGCCGAAGTTAGCGTGGAGATGGGACCAGCACAGGTGCTCGGTGTCTCCACGGCTGCGATGGCGGGGGAGAGCTTCGCCGGGCTAGGAGTGGACGTGGGAAACCCCCATTTGGCGGCTGTAATCCCGGGGCTTAGCGCAGAGGCCTTGGCTGGAAAGCGCCTTGAGCAGCCTGTCTTTGACACTGATTTTTTCCCGGCAGGCGTCAACGTAGAGCTGGTGACACCTTTGCGCGATGGTGTGATTCACATGCGCGTCTTCGAGCGCGGCTCGGGGGAGACTCGCTCGTGCGGCACCGGAACGGTGGCGGCAGCGTGCGCCGCGCTTGCCGATGCCTCCCAGGTCACCGGCCACGTCCGCGTCATTGTTCCGGGCGGCGAGGTAGAGGTGGACATCACCGAAGACGGCTCCACGCTGACGGGGCCTTCGCGCATCGTGGCAACTGGTGAAACTTCACTATAGGGCTTTTCGGGACGGCGTTTAGCGTCCGTCCTCTTTTTTGTAGTTGGTGCCCAAGGCCAAGGCGGCGCGGCGGGCCGCGAGCCAGGCTTCTTTGAGTTCTGCGGCGCGCTCGTCGGCCACTTTAAGCAGGGATTCCAGCTCACTGGTTTCAACGTGCGGTGAGTTCACCCGCGCATCGAGGCGGCGTAAGAAGCGTTGCGCACCATGCATCTCGTAGTGGAACGCTTCGATGACGGGGTTTGCGCAGTCGACGTCGACAAGCGCGGGGCGGTGCAATGTTCGGTCGGCTAAGGACTCCGCGTCATCGCTCGTAGCAAACGTGGCATAGTCCTCGAGGACACCCGTGATGTCCTCCACCGTGAGCGCAATGGAAGCCCGCAGTGCCGCATGCTCCGAGGCGTTGGGGCGGGCATCGGCGAAAAGCCACAGCGCGCCGCAGACGAAAGCAGCGAGGATGACTCCCGGCAGCTTCAGCGTCACAATCAACACCGCAGCGGTAACTGCGGCGAGAAGCAGCGCTAGACCGCGACGCTGAGATGCGGAAAAAATCATGGTGACAACTCTCCGAGACCTTAGTGGCCTCCGCAGCCTCCAGAGCCACAAGCGCAGCCGCCTTCGCCGCCACAACCACCGGTGGGCAGCGCAATCGAGGCCGTCAACATCGCCGAACCCGCAAGAACGGAATCCTTCGGTGGCAGCTCACCAAAGCTCTCCGGCAGACACAGATCGAAGGGGAAGGTGCCATCCATGACGAGGTGCATGAAGCGCTTACCTGTGAGCTGGTTGTGGCGCCACTCGGATTCCATGACCCGTGCGGAAAAAGTGCAGCCCGGCGTGGGGGATTCGGAACCGGAACCGGCCGCAACAATTGCCGCGCCAGTGGATTCAAACGTGGCTGGGTAGGCACCCTTCTCGGCTTCGTAGGCTTCAGTGCTGTCGAAGGCGGTGACGTCGAGGCCCATCGCGGTGAGCTCTACCTGTTGCCACTGCTGGGTGTCCTCATCTGCCAAGAGCGGGCCCTGCGCCAGGTTCGCCGTTGCTTGCGCGAGAACGTATCCGAAAGGATCGATGATGTCCAGGTAAGCCAAGACATCGTTGATCATAGAGACGTGAGCGAATCCTTGGGTGACGCCCTCGAAGCCGATAAAGGTGGCGAAAGGTTCGACGGCAAGGATATTGAGTTGCGCCCCGGAAGGATCCGAGAACTGAATGAGTTGTCCTCCGCGAACCTCCCCGGTGACTGCCAGCTGGTTGGTGGAAATGGCGGCTTCGACGGCGTCCTGCCAGCGCTCGTAGTTGAGGCCAATGGCCTGCATCTCTGGGTGGGTGGTCTCTTTGACGGTCATGCGGCCCATTGTATCTGGCGCCGCGATGACTCAAAAATGTTGTCGGTGAGCCTTGCCGCCGGGATCGGCACAAGGTCGTGTGCAACGGAGATTCCCTGTTAAGAGGCGTGACGTGCAAGAATAGAAAACATATGACACAAGAAACCCATGATGATCTCCTCGCGCAGGCTTTTGGTGAGCCCGCGCCCATGCCACAGGTGCCGTCCACCGGTGATTTCGACCTCGCGGAGCGCAATGCCTTCCGGCGAGTGAACCGTAAGACCACAATCCGCTCAGAAGACAGCACCGACATCTACGAGGTGGAGTACCGCAAGCTCCGCCTTGAGCAAGTGATCTTGGTGGGCGTGTGGACCGAAGGCACCGTGGCCGAGGTTGAGGCCACGATGGCGGAGCTTGTCGCGTTGACGGAGACCGCGGGTGCAGAGGTCATCGAAGCCCTGTATCAGAAGCGCGACAAGCCGGATCCTGGAACCTATATCGGTTCCGGCAAGGTGAAAGAGCTCAAGGATATCGTGACTGCCACCGGCGCGGATACCGTGGTATGCGACGGCGAACTTACCCCGGGCCAGCTCACGGCATTAGAACGAGCGCTCAACACCAAGGTTATCGACCGCACCATGCTCATCTTGGACATCTTCGCGCAACACGCCAAGTCCAAGGAAGGTAAGGTCCAAGTCTCGCTCGCACAGCTGGAGTACCTCTACACCCATACACGCGGTTGGGGCGGTAACCTCTCGCGCCAGGCGGGTGGCCGAGCCGGATCCAACGGCGGTGTCGGCTTGCGCGGACCCGGTGAAACCAAGATTGAGACGGATCGTCGCCGCATCCGCACGCAGATGGCGCTGCTGCGCAAGGAACTTAAAGGGATGAAGACGGAACGCGAGATCAAGCGCTCGCGCCGCGCATCCTCAACGATTGCGCAGATCGCTATTGCTGGCTACACCAACGCTGGCAAGTCTTCGCTCATCAACGCGATGACGGGCGCTGGCGTGCTGGTGGAGGACGCGCTGTTCGCTACCTTGGATCCCACTACGCGCCGCGCCGAGCTGGCCGATGGCCGTCAGGTCGTCTTCACCGATACCGTCGGCTTTGTGCGCCACCTGCCGACGCAGCTGGTGGAAGCCTTCAAATCCACCTTGGAGGAAGTCCTCGCAGCGGACTTGATGCTTCATGTGGTGGACGGCTCTGATCCTTTCCCGCTCAAGCAGATTGAAGCGGTCAACAAGGTCATCTATGACATTGTGAAGGACACCGGTGAGGAAGCCCCGCCGGAGATTATCGTCATTAATAAGATTGACCAGGCTGACCCCCTGGTACTCGCGGAGCTGCGCCACGCCCTCGACCGCGACAATGTCGTCTATGTCTCCGCCAAGACGGGGGAGGGCATCGATGAGCTCACTGCGCGTGTGGAGCTGTTCCTCAATTCCCAGGACGAGCACGTGCAGCTGCTCGTGCCGTTTACCCGCGGGGACGTGGTCGATCGCATCCATACCCAGGGCACCGTGCGCAGTGAGGAGTACACGGGTCAGGGCACGCTTGTCGACGTTCGCCTGCCCGCCTCTATTGCCGCCGAACTCAGGGAATTTCGCGTGGCCGGTGAGGACGCTTAGGTTTCAGTGCTCCCGTGAGCCATAATTATGGTTCGTGAGTAATTTTGGCTGGGCCGTCCACGGGGACGGAAAAACGATTAAGCCGGGCGCGGTCGTCGCACCCGAAGAACGATTGAGCTGGGGCCGCACTATCGGCATCGGCATGCAGCACGTCGTGGCCATGTTCGGCGCGACACTGCTGGTGCCCACCCTGACCGGATTCCCGGTCAATACGACGTTGCTGTTTTCAGGCCTGGGAACAATCCTATTCCTCCTGATTACCCGCAACCGCCTGCCTTCCTACCTGGGATCCTCTTTCGCGTTCATTGCGCCGCTGAGCGCCTCCCAGCAGTACGGCATTGGCGCACAGGCGGGTTCCGTCTTAGTGACTGGCCTGGTCCTGGTGGCGATTGGTTTCGCGGTGAAGGCGGCGGGCCGGAAGGTCCTTGACGCCGTCATGCCGCCGGCTGTGACCGGCGCCATCGTGGCACTGATTGGCCTTAACTTGGCGCCCAATGCTGCCACCAATTATTCGAGCCAGCCTCTGGTTGCCACGGTGACGCTGGCGGTCATCATCCTGGCCACCGTCGCTGGTCGCGGCATGGTGTCGCGTCTGTCTATCCTCATCGGTGTTGTCGTGGGCTGGGCTTTTGCGGCTGCCACGGGCAACCTTGGCGAAGGCGCTGTGCAGTCCATCCGCGCAGCAGCCTGGATTGGCTTCCCACAGTTCCATGCGCCGGAGTTTCACGTTTCCGCCATCGCGGCCGCGCTTCCGGTCCTGGTCGTGTTGATTGCGGAAAACGTCGGCCACGTCAAGGCCGTCTCGGAGATGACCAAGCGCGATCTCGATGATCTGGCCGGTGACGCCCTCATTGCAGACGGTCTTGCCACCTCCCTGGCTGGTGGTTTCGGTGGCTCAGGTACTACGACCTACGCGGAGAATATCGGCGTGATGGCCGCGACCCGCGTCTACTCCACGGCCGCCTACTGGGTAGCTGCTATCACAGCCATCGCTCTGGCCTTCATCCCGAAGTTTGGCGCGCTCATCTTTACCATCCCCACCGGCGTGCTGGGTGGTGCTTGCATTGTCCTCTACGGGCTCATCGGCATGCTCGGCGTGCGCATCTGGATGGACAACAAGGTCAACTTCAATAACCCGGTGAACCTCACTGCTGCGGCGGTGGCGCTCATCGCGGGTATTGGCAACCTCACCCTCGACGTCTTTGGCGTGACGCTTGAGGGCATTGCCTGGGGCTCTGTCGGCATCATCGTGCTCTACCCGGTGATGAAGAAGCTCTACGGCTCCATTGGTGAGGGCCGCGGCGCGAAGTACTAGACATACCCTCGCCGCCTGAACGGAGTAAAGGCACCATCTGGAGGCTTTGATTTAGAAAACCCCAGGTGAATGTGTGCAGAAGTCTGCATAAGGTGCTTTTACTTCGGTCCCTTTAGAGGTCTCCCCACGAACTCATCATCCAGCCAGACATCATCACTGCCGGAATGAGCCTGTGCGTAGTCCAGCAGCTCTTCCACCGTGTGTATGTATACCTCGTCGTCGGTATGAGTTGGCCACGAAATGGTTTCGGGGTTGGCGAAGTCTGCTTTTCCAATCGGATAATCTCCCGCTAATTGATCCGCCCAGAGGTGTGAGGCGACTCCGTGGTAGAGGGTTTCGGTATCGAGGTCGCCGCGGAACCGGGTCAACGCTCCCATGACCTCGTAGCCGACGTCTGGGGGGGCGTTGTTGGCTGGCCAGTCATGTCTTTGACTCTACACAGTAGGTCACTTCAGTCGAGGGGAGAAGACGAGAGAAAGAGTCCGCGCAGACGAGGCGAATCAAAAAGCTCCCGCCACCCTCAGCACAAGAGGGAAGCGGGAGCTCTGCCGTTCTATAGACGGAAAATGCTTTAGGAAGCGTCGAGGTCCTGCTCGATGAGACCGGCGATCTTCTCCACAGCGGCCTCGTTCTCAGAAGTCACGGTGACTTCGTCGCCCTGCTCGGCGCCGAGAGCCATGATCATGAGGGAGGAAGCAGCATCGGTCTCGTCCTCGTCCTCGTCACCGACGAGGGTCAGGAAGATGTCCTCGTCGAACTCAGCGGCGGCATCGGCAATGATGGAGGCCGGACGTGCGTGCAGTCCGACGGAGGAACCAACCTTGACGGTCTTAGAAGCCATGATAATAATCCTTTCGAATTACGGAGTTTCGTGCTTACAAGTGTACGCGGCTTAAGCGCTAGGCGGCGGCCTTAGCCTTGTCTGCCTTCGCAGCAGCCTCTTCAGCAGCCTTGTTAGGCCAGAACTGCTTCATCGCGATGACCGCACTGGCGGACACGATGACGCCGGCAAGGATAGCCACGAAGTAAGCCCACGCTGGTTCGATGGCGAAGATAACAAAGATTCCGCCGTGCGGGGCGCGAGACATGACGTCCAGGGACATCGACAGAGCACCCGTCACTGCGCCACCGAGCATCATCGACGGGATGACACGCAGTGGGTCGGCAGCAGCGAACGGGATAGCGCCCTCGGAGACGAAGGACAGACCCAGCAGCCAGGCGGATTTACCGTTTTCCTGCTCCGCAGGCGTGAACAGGTTCTTGCGTACAAAGGTCGCGATGGACAGGGCAATCGGGGGAACCATACCGGAAGCCATGACGGCGGCCATGATCTTCATGGAAGCCTCATCACCCGTGGACAGGCCAGCAGTAGCGAAGAGGTAAGCAGCCTTGTTGACCGGGCCACCCAAGTCGGAGCACATCATAAGTCCCAGGATGATGCCCAGAAGGACCGCGGAGGAACCGGACATGGAGGACAGCCAGTTCTGCAGGCCTTCCATGATGGTGGCCAGCGGTGCACCGAGCAGCAGGTACATGAGCAGGCCAGTAACCATCGTGGCGAGCAGCGGGATGATGACCACAGGCATGAGGGAGCCGATCCAGCGCGGGACCTTCCACTTGCCAATCCACATCGCAACAAAGCCAGCGATAAGGCCGGTGACCAGACCACCGATGAAGCCCGCACCGAGGGTGACCGCAATGGCACCACCGGCGAAGCCCGGCGCGATGCCCGGGCGGCCCGCCAGCGCGAAGGCAATGTAGCCGGAGAGCGCCGCGACGATGAATCCCATCGATGCTTGACCGATGGCGAAGAGCACGGCGCCGATGTACAGGGCGAACCCTGCCTTCTTGAAGGTCATCATTTCGCCATCAACCATGACGTCATGGCCCGGCAGGTTGGTCAACGAGTAATCGCTGGTAATGGCCTGCCAACCGTTGGCCATGTCGTAGCCACCGAAGAGGAAGCCCAAGGCCAAGAGGAGGCCACCGGCAGCGACGAAGGGCACCATGTAGGACACACCGGTCATGATGGCCTGCTGAATGCGCTTGCCCCAGCCCAGTCCTTCGCCTTCTTCTGCGGAACTAGAGGAGGCTGCGCCTGCCGTGCCTGCGACCTTGTGTGCGTTGGGGTTCTTGGACGCAGCGATAGCTTCATCGAGCATCACGCCCGGCTCGTTGATGGCGCGCTTGACGCCTGATTCAATAACGGGCTTTCCGGCGAAGCGCTCCCGGTCGCGAACACCGACATCGGTAGCGAAGATGACGGCGTCGGCAGCCGCGATGGTGTCTGCAGAAACAGCGGTGTTATTGGAGGAACCCTGGGTTTCTACGGTGAGCTCGACATCGTCGCGCTCCTCGGCGGTTTGGGTGAGGGCGTCGGCTGCCATGTATGTGTGGGCAATGCCGGTCGGGCATGCGGTCACGGCCACGATGCGGGTCTTCTGTGAATCCGCAGCCTTGCTCGCCGCAGGCACAGCAGCCGCAGCTGCAGGTGCCGATTCGCTGGCCGTAGCCTTCTTCTTCGGTTTTTCGGCGTTAACCACGTCGAGTACCAGGGAGACGATTTCCTCCTTGGTCTGCGCGGTGCGCAGAGCCTCCAAGAAGTCCTTCTTCACCAGCGCGCGAGCCAGCTTGGAAAGGATCTTCAGGTGTGCTTTACCGCCACCTTCCGGGGCGGCGATGAGGAACACCAGGTGGGCGTCGCCATCGGGCCCGGAGAAGTCTACACCGCGCGAGAGGCGGGCGAAGGCCAAGGTGGGTTCAGACACTGCGGCGGAACGGCAGTGTGGGATGGCAACGCCACCGGGGACACCGGTGCCAGCTTTTGCTTCACGCTCGATGGCGGGGCCAGCCAGTTCCTCCACGGAGGTGGCGCGGCCGGTGTCGTGGACAAGCGTGGCCAGGTTGGTAATGACTGATTCGATGCTGTCACCGAAGTCGGCGTCGAGCGCCACAAGATCGGTGGTGATGAGTTCTGATGACATCGGGTACGTACTCCTCAGTACTGCTAAAAGTCGGTGACGGCCTGAACCGTCGTGTGTTCGATATCTAGTTCTTCAGGGGTTGGTATCTGGGTTCCCGGGAGAGCTGCGGCAGCCGAGCCGTAGGCCACCGCTTGGCGCAGGGCTTCCGAGTAGGAGGCACCCGAGCAGCGGGCGAGGATATAGCCGGAGAGCGAAGAATCACCGGCACCCACGGTAGAGCGCAGGGTAATCGGCGGGGGAGTAGCGGCCCACGCTTCATCGGCAGTGACCAGCACTGCGCCAGCGCCACCCAGGGTGACGAGAACCTCGGGGATGCCGCGCTTGACGACGACCCTCGCGGCCTTGACCACACCGCTAAAATCACCGTTCTCGGCGGCAGCTTCGAGGGCCTGACCATCCACGTTGGCTAGCTGGCCAAGCTCAAGACCATTCGGCTTGATGAGGTCGGGGCTGGCGGTTTCGAGGTTTTCTCCGAGAGCCACCATAGGGGCATCGGAGGTGTCGACGGCTACACGGATGTCGGGGTTGGCTTCGCGCGCGACACAGATGAGCTGCGTGTACCAATCTGTAGGAACGCCTTGGGGAAGAGAGCCCGCCATGACGATCCACTCGGCGTCAGCGCAGTGTTCAGCAACGGCCTGTGCCACGTCTTGCTGAACTGATTCATCGAGCGTGGGGCCGGGTCCGTTGAGTTTGGTCGTACGGCCATCCGGTTCGGTCAGGGTGGTATTGGTGCGCACCGCGCCATGTGTCGGCACGGCGTGTACGGGGATAGACGCGTCATCGGCGAGGGCTAAGAAAGGGTCTGAGGCCACAGCCGGTAGAAGGGCCAGACTGTCGACATTGGCGAGCATTACGGCGTGCGTAACGTTGACGCCTTTACCACCGGCAACGCTGGATACAGCCCCTGCGCGGTGTACAGCACCAGGCTCGAGTTCCTCGTTCAGGCGCACGGTGGCGTCGATGCTTGGGTTGGGGGTCAAGGTAAGGATCATTGTGGACAATGTCCCCTTTCGCGGAGTGCGTATATTGGGGGCAAACGCGCCTCGGCGGCTTAAACAAGAACTCCCGTGCGGATTGCCCGTGGTCAGCGTGAAAGTAATGTTGCTTAATGTTGATTATTGCCCGTTTTTGTCCGAATGTCAACGGAATCACTGTGGTTTTCGTTGCATTTTTGACCGACTTGTGATGATCTGGATAGAGAAAAAACATCGTCTCCGTAAGGAAATGTGTCATGGAAAACGCATCCCCATCCACCGTTAAAGGCACCGGCGTCGTCGCCGGCGTTGCATACGCTGAGGCGGTGTGGGTTCGCCCACGCCCAGAACTGCCCACGGCTGGAGAAACCGTGGCGGAAGAGCAACGTGATGCTGAATACGATCGCTTCCTCGAAGCCTCCGACATCGTTGCCAGCAGGCTAGAACAGCGTGCCGCTGGTGCTGAAGGTCAGGCAGCAGAAGTTCTGGGCGCTACTGCTGGAATGGTCAAGGACCGAGGTTGGCACAAGGCAGTGCGCAAGGGTATTCGCAGCGGCAAGAACGCCGAATATGCAGTTGTTGGTGCCACAGACAGGTTTGTCACCATGTTTGAGGCCGCCGGCGGCGTAATGGCCGAGCGCACGACTGACCTCAAGGACGTGCGCGACCGCGTCATCGCACAACTGCGTGGTGAGCAAGAGCCGGGCCTGCCCATGGTTGAAGGGGAGGCGGTGCTGCTGGCGGATGACCTTGCACCGGCGGATACCGCAACCTTGGACACCACCCATATCAAGGCGCTTGTGACCGAGCTGGGCGGTCCCACCAGCCACACGGCAATTATCGCTCGTCAGCTCGACCTTCCGTGCATCGTGGCGGTCGGCGCTGAGCTGCGCACGATTGAGGCGGGAACCCAGATCTTCGTCGATGGCTCCGTGGGAACAGTGGCCCTTGGTGCGGATCGCGCTGCCTCGCTCAAGGCTGTAGAGGAATACCGCGAGAAGGCAGCACGAGTGGCCGAGTGGCGGGGTCCGGCCCAGACCAAGGATGGACACCGCGTGCAGTTGCTCGCCAATGTTGCCGACGGCAACGCAGCTCGCATCGCCTCTGATTCGCAGGCAGAAGGTATCGGTTTGTACCGTACAGAGCTGTCCTTCCTCTCCGCGAGCGAAGAGCCCACCGTGGAGGAGCAAGCGCGCATCTACGGCAAGGTTTTCAACGCTTTCCCGGACTCCAAGGTCGTTGTTCGAACGCTCGATGCTGGTTCTGATAAGCCGATCTCCTATGCCACGTTGGACTCTGAGGAGAACCCCGCCTTGGGCGTCCGGGGCCTGCGCATCGCCCGCGATAACGAGGCACTTTTGACCCGTCAGCTCGATGCCATCGCGCAGGCCGCAGAAAAGCGTGCCGAAGGTGCCACGACGTGGGTTATGGCACCGATGGTGGCCACGGCAGTCGAGGCAAAGTGGTTCGCCGAACTCTGTCGCGAGCGTGGGCTCACGGCTGGTGCGATGATTGAGGTACCGGCTGCAGCCCTGATGGCGGATACTATCCTGCCGCACCTCGACTTCGTGTCCATCGGTACCAATGACTTGACGCAGTACACTATGGCCGCTGACCGCCTATCGCCCCAGCTGGCCTACTTGACCGATCCGTGGCAACCGGCCGTGTTGCGTTTGATCCAGCACACCTGCGTGGTCGGGCGCGATAATAATGTTCCGGTGGGCGTCTGCGGCGAAGCAGCAGCAGATCCCATGCTCGCCTGCGTGCTAACTGGCCTTGGTGTGACTTCACTGTCTGCGGCGTCGACTGCGGTCGCAGGTGTTGGCGCACAGCTTGCTGAGGTCACTCTTGAGCAATGCCAGAAGATGTCGGACGCAGCAGTAAACGCTGAGGGCCCAGCTGATGCCCGCGCCGCGGTGATTGACCTATTGGAGCAATTCCAAGCGTCCTAGATTATTGTGAATGCGCAGGAGGTGTGTGCCCCTCACCATGAAGGGGTGCACACCTCCTGAAACGATCTAGGGGCTAAAGCGCCTACTTCTCTGCAGCAATGATCACCTCAATGCCGTGCTCACGCAGCGCTTCAACGTAGGAAGCGGGCGCGCCGGCATCGGTGATAACGACATCAATTTCATCGAGGGACGCAAAGCTCACGAGGTAGTCATTGCCCAGCTTTGAAGAATCGCACAGTACGACGACGCGGTGCGCATTGGTGACGAAAGCGGACTTGATCGCAGCCTCTTGCGAGTCTGCCGTTGAGAGACCGTGATCAATGGTCAGTGCGTTGGTGCCGACAAAAGCCACGTCGGCACGCATGAGCGCCATGGTGCGAAGGGCGGTATCACCAACCACGGCCTGGGTAATTGCCCGTACTGTACCGCCAAGGAGCTGGACTTCGGATACCCCGTTGCTGGCTAGCGAAAGGGCGATCGGCAGGCTGTTGGAGACGATGCTGAACTGACCTGCCGAATAGCGCTGGCCAATGAGATCAGCAAGCGCATTCGTCGTGGTGCCGGCGTCGAGGAAGATGCTGCCGCCATCGGGAAGCTGTTCCAGCGCAGCGCGCGCAATGGCCATCTTGGCGCCCGTGGCCGAGCGTTGACGGGTATCAAGGGTTAACTCCGCGGTTTGGAAGGATTGGGAGGCAACCGCACCGCCATGAACTCGGTGCACGACTCCTTCCCGATCCAAAACCGCGAGATCGCGGCGAATCGTCTCAGCGGTAACATCGAAGCGTTCAGAAAGTTCGGTGACATTGACACGGCCTTCGACGGCGGTCAATGAGGCAATTTGTCGGCGACGCTCTTCTGCGTACATAGTTCCTCCCGGTGAAGTCTGCCTGTGGTGGTCACTGCGCCCGCCGCGGAAAGGAAACGGGGCTGGGGCGTGTGAACGAAAAGAACAACGAATGTTGCGGCGATGTTTCTATTGTCTCACTGAAGGTGAAGAAAACGGAACGAAACAAAGAAAAACTCACATTGAGATTGCTGTCTTAGTGTAAAAATTCCGTCATAACCTGCACATATGTAAATGTGTGATGTCGGACGCTAAAGCGGTAGGAATCGGGCATGTACACACACAAGGGGGTAGAAAGAAACAATCCCCCGGCCCTTTACGCCCGCACCGAGTGGACTGGCGCTGCGGGGTGGGTAGGGCCCTGGGGGATGGCTGCGAAGTGATGATTCCTAGAGCTTGCGGAAAACTGACACTACCTTGCCCATGATCTCAGCTTCGTCGCCTTTGATGGGGGAGTAGGCATCATTATGGGGGAGAAGCCAGACGCCGGAAGAGTCGCGGTGAAATTCCTTTACGGTAGCTTCTTCGCCGTCCAGGAGAGCGGCGACGAACTCGCCTTCCTCTGCGACGGATTGTGAGCGAATAATCACCCAATCGCCGTTGAGGATTCCGGCGTCCTGCATAGAATCGCCCACGACCTGCAGCATGTAAAGTTCGCCGCTGCCAAGGATTTCGCCCGGCATGGGGAAATAAGCGTCAACGTTTTCTTCGGCGGTAATTGGGGCACCTGCGGCAATGCGGCCGACAACAGGGATGTAGTTCGGCGTCGCTGCGTCCTCAGGGATATCGGGGGTGGAAGGATCTGGAGACTTGTTTGCTTGGCTTGTCTTGCGGCCGGGCTTCTTCGAGTCTTCGGCACCGGGGAAGTGGCGGACATCAACGGCGCGCGGCTTGTTGGGATCGCGGCGCAGGAAGCCCTTCTCCTCAAGCTGCTT
The DNA here is from genome assembly GCF_001807205.1 of Corynebacterium sp. HMSC05D03. Lineage (NCBI taxonomy): Bacteria > Bacillati > Actinomycetota > Actinomycetes > Mycobacteriales > Corynebacteriaceae > Corynebacterium > Corynebacterium sp. HMSC05D03. Next base: position 37,670 of record NZ_KV788182.1, read on the forward strand.
CAGCTGGTAGGCCACGGATGATGTGGACTGTAGGCCGGTGGCATCACCGATCTCACGAATGCTTGGCGGGTATCCGCGGAGCATTACGGCATCATGGATAACCTCCAGGATGCGGCGCTGGCGGGCGGACAGGGTGTCGAGGGAAGGGTGGTCGCTTCGCTTGGATTTGCGGGCCATTCTTTCTCCTAAAACTATTGCGATGTGCACATTCGTGGTTGAGGCTTTGGCGTGCCAGGCATGTATGGGACTGCCGGTGGTGCTTCCGCTTTCCTTTTTAGCACGACAGGAAAAAATGTTCGACTGTCGTCGCCGAATTGTGGACAAATTTTCGAGACGGTGCTATAAATCGAACATACACGCTAAATCGAACGGTTGGTCGATGGTGATGTTCGAAAGTGTCTGCCTGGATTCTTATACTTCGGATATTGCGTCGATGGAGAAGGAAGAACTAGAAAGGAGCCGTCATGGCTATCGCTCTCAATAATGCCTCTGTACTGCGTAGGGATGTTCGTCGGAAGCCTCGCAATACGGCAGTGCTGGTCCCTCCGGCGGCAATTTGGGATCCTGTGCAGGGCCAGGTGCGAACCCATGAATTATCACCTATTTCTTCCCGTGGCTCGTCTGTTGTTCGAACGCTCTCTTCGGAGGGTAGAACACAGGGGCGCACGATCAGCTCGGCACCATCCTGTGTTTCTTCCCCGCGGAGTGTGTCGCGGAGCCGGCGTGGTGGGTCGAACGTAGGTAACTATGTTTTGGGCGCGGTCTTTGGCGCTGCAGTCTTTATTGGAACAGTGTGGGGTGGCCTCAGCATCGATAGTGAGGTTCCTAGTAACAGTGGTGCTTCAGCTACCGCGGAGGCAACTTCGCGCTAGAATTCCTTGGGCCGGGGAAGCAAGGCGCATCGGCGGAGAGGAAGGTTACGGCACTATGTATTGCCCGTTCTGTCACAATGAACAGTCACGAGTCATCGATTCGCGCGTGATTGATAGTGGAACCTCAATCCGGCGGCGTCGCGAATGCGCCGCATGTAAAGGCCGTTTTACCACGATCGAAAAGGCGGTCCTGTCGGTAGTCAAGCGCAATGGCTTAGCGGAGCCCTTCAGCCGCGACAAGCTGATTCGCGGCGTCAAACGCGCGTGCCAAGGACGTGATGTAAGTGACGATGCTCTGAAGAAGCTTGCACAAGAAGTCGAGGAGACCGTGCGCAGTCATGGGTCTTCCCAAGTCAATGCCAACGACATCGGCCTTGCCATCTTGGAGCCTCTCCGCGATCTCGATGAGGTCGCCTACCTGCGCTTCGCCTCCGTATACAAGTCTTTCGAAAGCGCAGACGACTTCGAATCGGAAATCCGCCTGATGCGTCGGCGTGACCGCGATAGCTTCTAGCGCAATTTATCCGCGGCCTTTTGGATTCTCCGAACAGACACCGCATGAGCGGTTCCTAGGCGTTGCGCGAAGAGCGATACGCGCAACTCCTCGATCATCCACAAGATCTCCTTAACTTCACGCGTCTTCTCGCGGCCTGCAGGCAAGGAGCGCAAACGATTATTCAGGTAGGCCTTGGCCTCGTCGACATCTGCCTGGCGGTCAGCGTCACGATCTGGATCCAGGTTCATATCATCAAGCCTGATACGTGCAGCCTGGATATAGCGCGGTAGGTGGCGCAAGTGTTGGATTCCATGCACGGTGATGGCGTGCGGTGGCAATAGGAAGTCGAGCTGAGCGCGAATATCATCGATTGCCGGCCCCTCCCAGTGCTTCAGCTCTGCGTTGAGGTTGGAGTACTCTGCCAACCCTGGGGCAATGGCCACCACCGCCTGACGCACACGCCCCGGGACCTCAGGCTTTACGGCGTTCAGCAAGGCGGTAAATTCCTCAGGAGTTCTTACGGGCCCGCCCTTCTCCATCATGATGTCGCGCACTGCGGCTACTCGTGCATCGTTGACCAACCCTTCGGCTCCGCCGTGTGGGTAGGAGTCGACAGCTACCCGCTGCTGTAGCGGTAAGCCCTTGACCATCTGTTGTGCACTCACGGAGATTTCCCGAAGCAACAAGGTGAGGGTGGCGGTGATCATGGAGGCGTCGGCAGCCGCTTTTGTCGGGTGCACCTTGAGAGCGACGCCTTCCTTCGTTGCTACGAGTGCTGGATAGGCGGTGACCTCGTGCCCATCAACGACAGTGGTTACCTCTTCATCGATAGCGCCCAGAGTGTCCTTTGACCATTCCTTGACGGCGGTGGATTCAGCTGCCCGGCCAACACGCGAGACGGAGGACGAGATATGCCCGGCTTGGCGTTGCACGAGCGCCTTCAAGTCTCGATCGGAATCGATGACCTTTCCTCGTTTGTCCACTGCCGCGTAGTTCATGCGCAGGTGCGGAGGGAGCTGGTCGGGGCGGAAATCCCCTGCGTTGATGCCTTGGCCGCCCATTTCTTGCAGAACAGCAGCGAGTTGCTCAGTGAGTGCGCCTTCATAGGGCACAAGCTTGGGCAGCGCTCGTTCAGCGAATTCGGGTGCTGGAACCACAGTGCGCCGAAGAGCCTTCGGGAGTGAGCGAATCAGCTCCGTTACCAGCTCTAGCCGCAGGCCGGGTACGAGCCAGTCGAAGCCCTCGGAGTCCAATCCCGCAAGGAGGGGGACAGGGACCATGAGCGTGACACCATCGAGGGGGTCACCGGGTTCAAATTTATAAGAGAGGTCGTAGTCGATGCTTCCCTTCAGCCATCGGTCGGGGAAAGCCTCTTCAGTAACAGTGTGGTCCTCTTCGAGGAGTGCTTCCGGGTCGAAGTCCAAAGAGTGCTTGTTCTTCTGTTTCTTCCACCAAGAATCGAAGTGACGGGCAGTGGTGACAGACTCGGGGATTCTCTGGTCATAGAAGTCGAAGAGCGTGTCTTCATCCACCACGAGGCCGCGCCGACGGGCCTTCTCCTCATACTCGGAGGCCTCGGCAAGCTTGCGCTTGTTGTCGTGGAAGAAGTGATGGTGGGTGGTCCATTCGCCGTCGACAAGCGCATTGCGAATGAACATATCGCGTGCCGCCGCAGGATCGACGCGGTGGTAGGGCACCGTCCGGTCTGCGACCACGGTGACGCCGTACAACGTCGAGCGTTGGGTAACGACCGCTGAGCCACGCTTCCGTGACCATGTTGGATCGGAATAGTTGTGTTTCAACAGATCCTTCGCCAGTTTTTCCACCCAGGCCGGGTCGATGGCGGCAACATCGCGTGCCCACAGTCGCGAGGTTTCCACCAGCTCGGCTGCCATGAGGAACTCCGGTGGCTTCTTTGCGAGCGCTGATCCCGGGAAAACAAGGAAGCGGGTATTGCGTGCGCCAATGAACTCCTTGGAGTTACCGTCACGTGCGCCGATGTTGGACAGCAGGCCAGAGAGCAACGACATGTGGATGTCATCGGGGCGCCGTTCGGTGCCCTCTTGAGCGTTCCATCCGAGCTGCTTGGTGACGTCCCGCAGCTGCCGCACCAGGTCGAACCACTCGCGGATGCGCATATAGTGCAGGAAATCGGCCTTCATCCGTTTGCGGAAAGCATTGCCGCTCATCTCCTCGCGCGCTTCTTGGACAAAGTCCCACAGGTTGAGCATTGCCATAAAGTCTGAAGACTTGTCTTTAAAACGAGCATGGGCTTGGTCAGCCTGCGCTTGCTTGTCGGTAGGCCGCTCGCGCACATCCTGGATTGTCATCGCGGCGACAATGACCATGACGTCGTGGAGGCATCCGGAGGTGTTGGCTTCAACGAGCATGCGGGCCATGCGCGGATCCACGGGAATGCGGGCAAGATTGCGTCCAATTCGGGTTAGTACCGGCAGCCCATCTTTTTCTTTGCCCTCGAGTGCGCCCAGTTCGTGGAGGAGGAGCAGACCATCGCGCACGGCCTTCGGTTCGGGGGATTGAACGAAGGGGAAGTCGGCGATATCACCGAGGCGCAACGAGATCATTTGCAGGATGACGCTGGCCAGGTTGGTGCGCAGGATTTCGGGGTCGGTGAATTCTGGCCGGGAGAGGAAGTCCTGTTCACTGTAGAGGCGGATGGCAATGCCATCGGCAACGCGACCACATCGGCCTGAGCGCTGGTTAGCGCTTGCTTGGGAGATCGGCTCAATGGGCAGTCTTTGCACCTTGGTGCGAGTGGAATAGCGCGAGATGCGCGCGGTGCCCGTGTCGACGACATAGCGAATGCCAGGCACCGTCAATGAGGTCTCAGCGATGTTGGTAGAGAGCACGATTCGGCGGCCGCGGTGCGAGCGGAAGACGCGATGTTGTTCCTGGTTGGACAGTCGTCCGAAGAGCGGAGTGACCTCCACGTTGCGCCAATGGCGCCCTTCGATGGCTTCCATGGCGTCGCGGATATCGCGCTCGCCCGGGAAGAAGCACAGAATGTCTCCTTCGCCTTCGGCCATGAGTTCTTCGATGGCTTCGCAGAGGGCGTCCAAGGGATCGAGGTCGATGGTCTTGCCACCTGATTCGACCTCGAGCGGGCGGTAGCGGATCTCCACGGGGTAGGTACGCCCCGATACCTCGATGATCGGCGCTGGTTCACCGTGAGCGTCAGCGAAGTGCTTGGCGAAGCGTTCCGGATCAATGGTGGCGGAGGTGATGATCACCTTTAGGTCGGGGCGCTTGGGCAGCAGCCTTTTGAGGTACCCGAGAAGGAAGTCAATGTTGAGCGAACGCTCGTGCGCCTCATCGATGATGATCGTGTCATAGGCGTTGAGGAAGCGGTCACGCTGCATTTCTGCCAGCAAGATGCCGTCCGTCATGAGTTTTACAGCGGTGGTGGAGGAGACTCGGTCATCGAAGCGGATGGCATAGCCGACTGAGTCCCCGATGGATTGGTCAAGCTCTTCTGCAATGCGCTCAGCAACCGTGCGCGCTGCCAAACGTCGTGGCTGAGTATGCCCAATGAGCCCTCGACGCCCGCGGCCGAGCTCCAAACAGATTTTGGGAATCTGGGTGGTCTTTCCCGAACCAGTCTCACCGGCGATGATGACTACCTGATGATTCTCGATAGCTTCAGCTATATCATCGCGGCGCCCAGTGACGGGAAGCTGTTCGGGGTAGGTAATGGGTGGTACATGCGCATCGATGGTGCGCACCTTGTCTTGGGCGGCTGCGATATCAGCTCCAATGGCATCCAGGGCCTTGGGGGAGCGGGCCTTGCGCAGGCGACGGCGGAAAGCGCGCTCATCACTCAAGGAAACCGAAGTGAGAGCGCCGTAAAGGTCTTCGCGAGTAGCAGTCATAATCGACCTAAAAGTCTACTCGGAAGGCTATTCGCTCACAGGTCGAGGTGGAGATATTGGTACCCTCGTGTTTATTGCGTGAACACTAATCAATGAAGGGTATGAATTATGACTAATCCTTTTGAATCGAATCCGGAGGATAACGGCTCCAACCGGGGCTTTGGCAGCAACCCGGCTCATAACTCCGGCGACTCCTCCGGAAACAACGGCGGACTTCCCAAATACGAGCCTACTTCTCACCCAGAAGATCAGGCTGGCTTCGGCCAGTCCAGCAGCTACGGCAATTATGGCGGCGGCGCCTACGGCTCCCAGTCCTATGGTGGGTACGAGGCTGGCCAGCCGGGCTACGCTGGTGCGGGCTATGGAAGCGACTCCAGCTACGAAGGCCCAGGCCCAGGCGCCGGCCCGGCCTACACCGGTCCGGTCAGCGCTATCGAAGCTATCAAGTGGGGTTTCAAAGCCGCGCTCAGTAACGCACTTTTGTGGGTGCTGGGCGCCGTCGTCGTGTTTGCTATTCAGTTTGTTCCACAAATTGGAATCAGCGTTGGTGCGCAGAACGCCGATGGGGCGGAGACCTCCATTATGTTGGACCTCTTCTCCTTCGCGGTGTCCATCCTGTCCTTTGTCATTGCTCTGGTTGTTTATCGTTTGGCCTACCGTGAAATCGACAAGCCGAGCCCCACATGGGGCACCCTGTTCCAGGGTGTTCGCTGGGTACCGCCGCTCGTGGTGAACATCGTCTTGGGCATTCTTGGTGCGATTGTCTTGGTGATTGTCATCGTCGGCCTGCTTATGGTGGGCCTCGGTGGTGTGGCAGGTGTGGACCTCCAGAACCCAGAGCAGCTCAGTGAAAATGATATTTTTGCACTCGTTGGCTCTATCTTCGGCGGAGTCATCATCGTCATGCTGATTGCGCTGTTCATTCAGCCCTTCTTCACTCTCATGCCGTGGTTGGCAGCCGATAGCTCCTCCGTTGGCGAGGCTTTCTCCCAGGGCCTGAAGCTGGGCAAGGAAAACTACGGTCACATCTTGCTGTTCATTGTCCTGTCCGGTCTGATGGCTTTCGCCTCCCTCATCACCCTGGGCTTGGCACTGATCATCATCGCGCCGGCACTGCAGCTGGCAACCGCACACCTGTGCCGCCAGTGCCAGGGTCGCTATGCTCCTGCAGCCTAAGGCTTAAGCTGTCGAATCGATATGCAACGCCGCCCCTGACTTCATGAGGTGAGTTAGGGGCGGCGTTGTCGTCTTCTTTAGCTCTGATGCTGGAGCTGGGGAACAGTTAGGAGGCCGTGAAAAGTGTCCGGGAACGCTCCGCGGCGTCGTGGAAGGCAGCGGTGACCAAGGTCCCGAAAGCGCTGAACTCATCGGCACGGGCAGCGGAAGAGCGGAAGACAAGCCCCACGTGCCGCTCCGCCGTGACAGAAGGGGCAAAGTGTGCGACGGAGAGCCGCGGATTCTGGCATTCCGTTGCCAGGGCGGACTCGGGGACGAGAGTGGCGCCGAGGTTTCCCATGACCAGCTGCAAGATAGTAGTCAGCGATGAGGCTCGAGTGACGGCATTGGTGGCTTCGGAGGGATTGACCTTCGCGCGGCGGCACAGGTCGAGGACTTGGTCGCGGAGACAGTGGCCGTCGTCAAGCAGGAGCAGATCAAGGTGCCCTAGATCCTCGAGCGTGAGATCCTTTCGACCCGCAAGTGGGTGCTCTGCTGGGGTAACTGCGGTGAAGGCCTCGCTGTAGAGAGGAATCTCCACCATTCCGGGGGCTTCGGTGGGCAGGGCAACAATGGCCAGGTCCAGGTTGCCCTCGCGCAGCTTGTCTAGCAGGTGCTGGGTCTGTTCCTCGACGAAGCGGGGTTCTAAATCGGGATAGGTCTCGCTGATGGACTGCAGTATCCCCGGCAAAATATAGGGCGCGATGGTGGGGATGATGCCGATAGTGAGGGGGCCGTTAAGCGTGCCGCTGGCGCCGCGCGCTTGGCTGAGGAAAGCATCGGAAGCTTCGAGTGCTGCCTTGGCATAAGGCAGTAGCGCTTCACCTGTGGACGTCACGATGACCTTGCGGGTCGAGCGTTCGATCAGCTGTACTCCCAAACCTTGCTCGAGTGCGACGAGGGCCTGGGAGAGCGAAGGTTGGGAGATATCGAGTTTGGCGGCTGCGGTTCCAAAGTGCTTGTTTTCCGCAATCGTGACGAAGGTGCGCAACTGGGCGAGGGTTGGGCGATACTCCTTATTGTTCATGCCTATAACTCTAACATCTCTAATTCGTGGAGCCTATTGACGTGCCAAGCCTTCCGTGGCATACTTAACAAGCGAGCGACTGCGTACCAGCCAAAAGGCAAAGTGGTGTGCGGTCGTAGAGATTTGCATCACTTTTGTGCATTGTTGTGACTATTGAAGGAGATGAGTCTTCTATGCCTATCTTGACCGTTGGTGAGAAGTTCCCGGAGTTCGAGCTGACCGCGCTGAAGGGTGGCGACCTCCACGACGTCAACGCTAACCAGCCGGAGGACTACTTCGAGCAGGTATCTCTGGACAAGTACCAGGGAATGTGGAAGGTCGTGTTCTTCTACCCGAAGGACTTCACCTTCGTCTGCCCGACTGAAATTGCGGCTTTCGGCAAGCTGAACGAGGAATTCCTGGACCGCGATACCCAGGTTCTTGGCGGCTCCACCGATAACGAGTTCGCGCACTTCAACTGGCGTGCAACCCACCCGGAGCTGAAGGAAGTTCCGTTCCCGATGTTCTCTGATATTCGCCACGACCTGATCCGTGCCCTCGGTGTGGAAAACGCCGACGGTGTTGCTGACCGCGCTACCTTCATCATCGACCCGGACGGTGTTATCCAGTTCGTGTCCGTGACTCCGGATGCTGTCGGCCGCAACGTAGATGAGGTTCTGCGCGTGCTGGACGCCCTGCAGTCTGAAGAGGTCTGTGCCTGCAACTGGGAGGCTAATGACCCGACCAAGAACATCGACAAGCTCGAGGTTGTTAAGTCCGCTCTATAAACCAGCACTAAGCACAACCGCCCAACCTTAAAGGAGTTAGATCAGTGTCCATCGAAAATCTGAAGTCCGCGCTTCCGGCATATGCCAAGGATCAGAAGCTCAACATTGGTTCCCTTACGCGTAGCACCGAGCTGAATGAGGAGCAGCTGTGGGGCAGCTTGGTTGCTGCCGCCGCTGCGACCCGCAATGACCTGGTGCTGTCGGAGATTCTTGAGGAAGCTCGCGAGCACCTCAGCGAGGAGGCAATTGACGCAGCTCTCGGCTCCGCCACGGTGATGGCTATGAACAACGTGGCCTACCGCGCAAAGAGCTGGTTGGGTGATGATTTTGCCCAGGTCAAGTTTGGTCTGCGCATGAATATCATTGCTAAGCCTGGCGTAGACAAGGCTACGTTCGAGCTGTGGAGCACCGTCGTCTCCGCCATCAACGGCTGCGAGCACTGCCTGTCCGCACACGCTAATACTCTCCTCGAGGAAGGCGTGACCAAGGAGCAGATTTGGGAAGGCATCAAGGTCGCTGGTGTGGTTGAGGCCGTTGCACAAGCGCTCCAGGCCGAAGCCGTACGCTCCGCTGAGTAAATGACTCAGTGCGCTTTCCCAAGCGCAGTTAAGCAGTCCCACTCACCGCTCGCACTGCGGTGAGTGGGACTTTGTGCATTGTCGGCTTGGGCCCGGACCTGGGGCAGAGGAAAGTGTCCTAGCATGGGCTAGCCGATGACCCCGCCGAAGGCTACGCCGATGCCATAGGTGATGGCTAAGCCGAGCGCACCACCGATAACCAGGCGGAAGACGGAGCGCGCGGCATCCGTGTCAGCGAGGCGTGCCGAAACGTAGCCCGTGATTGCCAGGGCGATCAGGGTAACAATGGCGACTGTTGCTGCAGCCATGCTCATGGGTGCGAGGAAGATTGATAACAGGGGGAGTGCGGCGCCGGCAAGGAAGGATACGGCCGACCAAAACGCGGCGTGCCAAGGATTTGTCAGGTCTTCGCCATCAATGCCCATCTCCAGTCGAAGGTGTGCCTCGAGAAGTCTATCTTCGGCAGCGATCTCGCGGGCGGCAGTATCCGCGGTTTCGGTATGCATGCCGTAGCTGGCGAGCATAGAAACGAGCTCGGCATGCTCTTGCTCGGGGAGATCTGCCAGCTCGCGGGTCTCCTTGTCTATCATCATGCGCTCGGAGTCGCGTTGTGCCGAAACAGAGACATATTCTCCGAGTGCCATGGAGGCAGCGCCCGACACCGTTGCGGCTAGGCCGGCGGTGAGGATGGCGCTTGCCGACGCCCCAGAACCAACGACGCCAAGTAGAAGTGCCGCGACGGAGACGATGCCGTCGTTAGCCCCAAGTACACCTGCGCGAAGAGAGTTCAGACGAGCGTTGCGTGAGGCTCCGTGGGGTTCGCTGATATGTTGTGGCATTGCCAGCTCCTTGGATACCAGAATATGCGTGGCTCTCTAGTGCTTTCGCAGTTGTCTAGAGAACTTCTTATGTTCCAGTATCGCCGCTGGTCAGGGCCTTGTAAAGCGTGTGTAGGCTTAGCTGAATGCAGAGAGTGAAGGCTTAGATTATAGTGCCGGTCCATTCACCGCATGCCGCACCGTCCACGGAAAGAGCCATGGTGAACACTTCTTCCGAGAGATTGAAATGAGCGGTGGGGAGGGTAACGGCCAACTCTTCCGGGGTGTACGTGTAGGGGTAATCAACCGGGCGGTGGGCATCCCTGGTGTCCTCACCGAAGGAAGAGATTTTCATCGACGTGAGCTGGTCTTGTTCGAAATGAGCGGTGAGCTCTAGATCGAGGGTGTGCAGGGTGAACACGGCGTCACGGTGGTGGGGCATTCCTCCAAGGAGCCAATGCACGGTGACGGCGTCTTCGTGCGTCTCAAAATGAACGCCTGCGAGGCGGATGCCGGTGGGTGGGGTGTTCTGTTCGTTCATAGCGGCCCCCACTGTACTCCCCGGATACCTACTTAAAGTCGAGAGAAAAGTACTCAGCCCTAGTCAGATGCAGAACCTTTTCAAAGAGCCAGCAAAAGAGCAGCGCAAGGGCGAGGGGAAGGATGACATAAACGAAGGTAATAATCATCACGTTGCTGGCGCTCCAACCCCAGCCTTCGTAATTGAGGGCTGCCAGTGGGCCCATGAGGCCGGAGATGCCAAAGCCAGCAGAGATAGGGGTGCCGGAGATTCCTAAAGCGCCCCCGACGCCGCCCAGCACGGCAGCGGAGCACATCACGGGCAGGAAGGTGACTGGCTTGGATAGCATGTTGGCCATTTGCACCTTGGGGGATCCCAAAACATGCAGGATAGAGGTGGCGAAGCCGTTGACGCGCCAGCCGGCAACGAGGAGTGTGAACCCAGCGGCGACGGCGCCCAGGTTCGCGGTACCGGAGGCGATGCCGTCAATGAAGATGGCAGTGGCAATGCCGACTGTGGAGACTGGAGAGACAATCATGATGGCGAAAAGGACGGCGAGGACAACACCCATGAGAACCGGCTGCAAGGTAGTTGCCCCATTGACCAAGTTGCCCAGCCAAAGAGTGAAGACCTTGACGATGGGGAAGGTGACAGCCCAACCGATGGTGCCCGCCACCAGCGTCACGATGGTGGATAGCAACAAAATAGAGTAATTTTTCAGCCTGTCGCCGATAAAGAGCAATAATCCCACTGCTATGGCTGCGGTAAGGCCTGAGTTGATAACAAGACCGGTGCCTTTGAGGAAGAAACCGCCTTCGGGATTAACAGTGGCCACGCCTGAGCCGCAGAAGGAAGCAATGCCGACCGCAGCAGTCTGGATGGGGGTCATCTTGAATTCGATGCCCACGAGGACACCAATCATTACCGGCAAGAGGCTTGCGGCTAAGCCCGTCAGTGCAATGACGGTGGCTGCGCCGGACCACAAGGGGAGTAGCGCCTTGGCTAATTCACCGAGCAGTGCTTGTGGGACGAGCGACACAACGACGGCGATGGAGATGCCGTTGAGGACCTTCATGGTGAAGGAGCCGGGGGTGAGGCGCTCGGCCGCAGGCGCTGCGCTGGCGTGAGGGATAGGGGAAAGCTTGCGTTCGTCTATCTGCTGTGGCGTACTCATTCCCCAATCATACGCATAATATGCGGTGTGTAGAAAATATTAATTCAGAAAGGGGGTATTAATAGTCCCTGCTTATGCGCCCTAGTACTCCACGCGCAGCTCGGATAGCCGTACCTCCCCGGCTTCATCGGAGGCATCGAGATCTACGGTGCCAACGAGCTGATAGGAATTATCACCCTCTGGGTCCTTAAGGATCTGACGCACGGTCCACGACCGCGAGCCGCCAACGCCACGAGCGCCCGAACCTGCGTCGCCCTTGTCCAGGAGGAAGTATTCCTGGCCTCTAGCCGCTGGCCCAGTGTCAATGTCATCGTAGTCATCGAAGTAGTCATCGAGGGCACGGCTAAAGTCAGGAATCTCCTCCAAGTAGTCCAACAGGTCTGCCAAGCGCTCTTCCTTCTCCAACGCAAAGAGTTGGGCAAGGCGGAAGAAGTAGTTGCGCACCATGATGCTGAAAGCCCGCTGATTCGCGGTCAAGGCGGAGGGATCCTCGACTCCGAAGGCCAACTCGCGGTCCAAATCTTCCTGGGAAATGGGGGAGTCCTCGCCAGCCATCTCAGCCCACTCGTCGACAAGCGAAGAATCGACTTGGCGGATAAGCTCCCCGAGCCAGACGATAATGTCCTCGAGTTCCTCTGTGAGGAACTCCGCAGGGATAGACTGCTTGAGCGTGCGCCAGGCATCGGTCAGGTAGCGCAAAATGACGCCTTCCGAGCGGGCCAGACCGTAGGTGGCGACGAGATCGGAAAAAGTCATGGCGCTCTCCAGCATGTCGCGCACTACAGACTTAGGCCGCAGCTCGAACTCCTTCGCCCATGGGTTGGTCTGGCAGAAGGTCTCATAGGACTGTTCGAGGAGCTCTTCCAGAGGCTTTGGCCACGTGATGTCTTCCACGATGGCCATGCGCTCGGTATAGTCCACGCCCTCGGCCTTGAGCGCCGCGATTTCCTCACCGCGCCGCTGCTTCTGTTGGGCAATGAGTACCTGGCGAGGATCATCCAGCACCGATTCAAAGACAGAGATGACGTCGAGTGCATAAGTATCCGATTCTGGATCTAATAAGGTGAGCGCTGCCAGCGCGAAGGGTCCTAAAGGCTGGTTGAGGGCGAAATCGCGCGGCATCTCTCGCACGACGTGGTAGGGACGGCCGTAGATATCGAGCCCCTTCGTAGACTTTTGCACTACGCCCGAATTGAGAAGTCCCCGGAACAGACTCAATGCCGTCAGGATGTCTTCGTTCTGGCGGGCACGCGTGTTGTGGCTGGTGCGCAGCAGGTGCTTGAGATGCTCGTAGCCGTTGCCGTGCCGGGCGAGCACGTTGAGCAACATGGAATTGGACACTCGGAATTGGGACGTTAGTTGCTCCGGTTCGGCGTCGATAAGCCGTGCGTAAGTCTGTTCCGACCACGACACTTCACCGTCGCGCGCAGACTTCTTTTTCAGCTTCTTGAGCCTTGCTGGGTCATCGCCCACACGGCGCCGCGCCTTGGCGTTCTCAATCTCATACTCCGGCGCCTGCACGACGACGGTGCCTTCCGTGTCATAACCGGCGCGGCCAGCGCGGCCGGCAATCTGGTGAAACTCGCGAGACTTCAGAATGCGCTGGCGGGTTCCATCATATTTGGCAAGGCCGGTCATCAGGACTGTGCGAATGGGGACGTTGATGCCCACGCCCAAAGTATCGGTGCCGCAAATAATCTTGAGAAGGCCCTTCTGGGCCAGGCGCTCAACCAAGCGCCGATATTTCGGCAACATACCAGCGTGGTGCACACCGATTCCCTTACGCAGAAGCTTAGAGAGGTCTTTGCCAAACGTCGTGGTGAAGCGGAAGCCCGCGAGCTCAGCTGCAATGGCCTCCTTCTCCTCCGGGGTGATGATCTTCGACAGGGAAGTCAACGCCTGCGCGCGCTCTGAGGCCTCGCGCTGGGAGAAGTGGACGACATAGACAGGGGCCTTGCCATCGGCGAGCAATTCTTCGATGGTTTCGTGGACCGCGGAAAAGACATAAGAGAAGTCGAGGGGCACTGGGCGAGTTGTTCCCGCTACCAGAGTCGTCGTACGGCCGGTACGCTCCGTCAAATCCTTCTCCAGCCAGGCGGTATCGCCCAAGGTGGCGGACATGAGCAAGAATTGGGCCTTCGGTAGCTCCAACAGCGGAACCTGCCAGGCCCAGCCGCGATCAGGCTCGGAGTAGTAATGGAACTCATCCATGATTACCTGATCAATGGCGGCTTCCGCGCCATCACGCAGCGCAATATTGGCCACAATCTCAGCCGTCGCGGCGATGATGGGAGCGGAGCCGTTGACCGTGGCATCACCGGTCATCATGCCGACGTTCTCGGGGCCGAAAATCTCGCAGAGCGCGAAGAATTTTTCGCTCACCAAGGCCTTGATGGGTGCGGTGTAGAAGCTGCGCTGGCCGCGCGCCAAAGCAATGAAGTGGGCGGCGTTGGCCACCATGGATTTGCCGGAACCAGTGGGAGTTGCCAGGATGACGTTATCCCCGGCAAGAATGCCGAGGGAGGCTTCTTCCTGCGCTGGGTAAAGCGAAATACCACGGCCAGAAGTCCAGGACAAAAATGTGTCCCAGATGGCCTCATCAACCATCGACTCGGGGACTTCGGCGAGATCGGGCAACATCTGAGAAAGGTTCACCCGTCCCACCTTAGGCGAAAACCTTAGGCGAAAAGCACCGCGGACTAGGCCTCCCCCCGGAGTCCCAGATGGCTGTCCTCGGTGCCTGTGTTCGTGCGGTAGATCTAACCGCGATTAGACGTCATCGTCCATATCCGAGCCGGGTCCTTGCTCCCGCCCATAGTTGTCTTCGCGGTCATCGATATCTTCGGAGAGGATATCCGGATTGTCGTCGAGGCCCGCCAGGAAAGCTTCAAAGTCTGCTCCGATCTCCTCACCAGTAGGCATGTGCTCTTCGCCAGGCATGATGGCCTGCGGGTGGCGGGAGCGGTAGCGCTCCATGTAGGCGTCGTACTGCTCCTCCAGCTGGTGGACCACGCCTGCAATTTCCTCAGAGTTGGTAACCTGCTCCTCCAACTGCTGGTTAACGCGAGTCACGTCTGCCTCCAAGCTGCCCAGTGGGATGTTGAGGCCAGCTGCGGTTGCCACCGAATCCAAAAGACGCAGCGTGGCCGACGGGTACGGGGAGGCGGCCAAGTAGTGCGGAACATGGGCGGTGTACCCGGCAACGCGGCGGCCCTTCTTGTCCAAGGCTCGCTCGATATACAGGGCGGCGGCGCCGGGGACCATCATGGTGGATTCCATGCGCACCATTGAGTTAAGGAGCTCCGGCGAATTGCCATGCGCTGTTACCACAGTGGGGCGGGTGTGCGGCACCGGCATGGGGGCCGAGTAGAGCATGATGGTGTTCTTGATATCGAATTTCTCCACCAAGTTCACTACCGCATCAGTAAAGGCCTCCCACCGCAAGTCCGGTTCAGGGCCCGAGAGAAGCAAGAATGGAGTGCCAGAGTTATCCCGCAGCACCTTGATACCCAAGTCAGTGTTCTCAATCTCCACCGTGCGGTCATGATCGATGGTGACGGCGGGGCGGCGCGAGCGGTAATCAATGAGCTCGTCATTGTTAAACGAGGCCAGCTGGCGGTTTTCCAAAGCGGCCTTGAGGTGATCGGCACTGGCTTCGACGGCTTGTCCGGCGTCGGCATAACCATTCATAGCAACGATCATCGTGGGGCCGTTGTCTGGAGTCGAATCATCCTTGATCACTGGAGCGGGATACTCCAGCTCATACATGCGGCGCTGTTCTTCCTGCATGGTAGTGACTCCTCCTTCTCATCGTGCGCTTCTTAACGAGCGTACGGACTTCATCAGCGTTCTGTGTCATGCAACGCTTAAGGCTTGCTGCCTATTCCCAGCTGAAATGGTGCTCCAAGGAGAACACAAACCCGGGAGGCTGCGTATGTGGGACTGCCTGCGGGAACTGGTGTTGATCGTACAAGCATGCCATATAGTCATTACTTCTTCCAGGCTTGCCTTTGCCAAGGTGTGGATAACCCAGTGGATTTCCATGGATTGAGTGGCAGTCCGGACTTGTTATCCACAGATATGCCGTGCGCGCCGGGGTATCCCTAGCGGTGGCTACCGTTGGTGGTTCAGGCTACAGGGTATGAACACTTTTTCAACGCACACAGACCGTACACCACCAATAACAACTCCAGGTCATCTTCTCGCTAACATCCCCGGCCTCTTAGGCTTCTATCCCACCGAATCAGTGGTGTTCATGGCCATCGACACCACTCCACGCGGCCCAGCCATGGGGCCGCTCGCTCGCGTCGACATCACGGATGCCCAAGGAACGATCACAGACATCGCACTGCTACTAGCGGAGCATGCCCGCGAAGGTGTCTTTGCCTTCCTCATCTCGAAGCAGCCTCTCACCGAACTGCGGGAAGTGTCCCACTGGCTTTATGGCCTGGACCGTGCTGAGGATGGGGTGGAGATCGACGCCGCGTGGTATGCCCAGGAAATCACCCAGAATGCGCCTTATATATTGCTGCATGGAACCGTCAACGCGGACGGTAGCGGGCCGATGAAGAAGTGGGTTGAGGGGACTATACCGGCGCTAACCGACGCCCCCTCGATGCGCTCTTGCGTCGACCACAATGTGGTACCTGAGCTAAACCGGGAGGATTTCTTTTCCGTCTTTGCGCCGGGGAATAGCTACCTCGACGCTGAAGAAGCTAAAGTCTTAGCGCAGCAAGCCCGCGATTCGGCAACGCGATATCGCGAGCAGGTGGCCGTTGCGCACGGAAAGAAGCGCAAAGACCTGCTGGATCACTTTCTTGAGGATGCCCAGTGGGCGCTTGACCAAGTGGCATCGGTGGAAGAAGCAGAACAGGACAGCAAGCTACTGGAAACCTGCGCAGTGTGGCTCGCGACGACGTGGACGCGCGACCTCGTAGTAGATATCTGCGCGAAGGCAGGCGAATCCGGGGCGGACCTTCTCCTCGCAGCGGCCCGCACATTCAGCGGGGAGCTGCGGGCGAATGCGCTGACCCTTTTCGCATTAGCGCAGTTGGAGCAGGAGTGGGATATCCTTGCCGGACCAGCATTGCAGCTCGTCACGGAGGAGTTTCCCAGCCACCGCCTCGGGGCGCTGCTGTGCCAAGCGTACCGCCATGGCCTGCATGAAAAGGTACGTGATTCGATTCATACAGGGGCGCTCAAGGCTTATGACACCGCCCTAGGGGAGGAGCCTAAAGAAAAGACGCTTAGCGCCGAGCGGAGTGAGCCCGCTCGCCGAGCTGCCGGGTGAAATTCCAAGCATCCGTGACGATGGTCTTCAAGTCGGTGCGGCCTGGGTTCCATCCGAGCTCGGATTTAATCTTGTCTGAGGACGCCACGAGCGTCGCGGGGTCACCAGCGCGGCGCGGCGCAAGCTCTGCTGGGATGGGGTGTCCAGTGACTTCGCGGCAGGCCTCAATAACCTGCTTGACCGAGTAGCCGTCCCCGGAGCCCAGGTTGTAGATGCGGTGGGTGCCAGCGGCATTGCTCTCCAGCGCTAAGACATGGGCTTCGGCCAAGTCACGAATGTGGATGTAATCGCGCACTGCGGTGCCATCGGTGGTGTCGTAGTCATCGCCGAAGATGAAAATCTTTTCGCGATGTCCCAGCGCTACCTGCAGGACAAGGGGAATGAGGTGGGTTTCCACCTCGCGGTTCTCTCCGATATCGCCGTAGGCGCCGGCGACGTTGAAGTAGCGCAGGGAAGTCGCCCCCAAGCCATAGGCCTGGGCATAAGAAGTAATCATGTAGTCGATGGCAAGCTTCGATGCGCCATAAGGGTTCGTCGGCTGGGTGGGCATCGTCTCCGTGATCGGCACTTGCGCCGGCTCACCGTAGGTGGCAGCGGTTGAGGAAAAGACGAGGTTGGTGACCTCGAATTCACGCATAGCGTTGAGCAGCTTTAGAGTTGTGACCACGTTGTGCTGCCAATAGTCAGCCGGGGCCTCCACAGATTCGCCCACGAGGGAGCGGGCCGCGAAGTGCAAGACTCCTTCGAAACCGCCCTCAGATAACACCTCACGAGCGACATCGGCCACGTCGCCTTCGACAAGGCGCGCCTTCTCCGGGATGGCCTCGCGGTTGCCGGTAGAGAAATTGTCGATGATGGTGACATCGTGGCCTTTTTCAACGAGGACGGCCGCGCATACGCTGCCGACATAGCCGGCGCCGCCGGTAACTAACAGCTTCATCGGTTTAGTCCTCCTTGACGCGGATAGCGTGAGCAAGGTCGTCGACAAGCTCGACAGTGTGTCCTGATTTCGTTGTCAGCCTAATCGTCCCGCTCTCATTGACTACGGTGACGTGCGAGCCAACCTGGATTCCGCAGGCATACAGGTCGTGGAAGGTGGAATTATCAGCTTGCAAGACCTCATTGATTTGCACGATAGTGGCCTCGGTTTCTTGCCCCGTGGGAAGGTCGATGGCGCGCGTGCCCAAGTCGAGCTCTACCGGAGACATGCCCAGCTGTGCCAAACCGGGGATTGGGTTGCCGAATGGTGAGCGGGAGGAATCCTCCAGCACCGCGACGACTCGCTTTTCTACTTCTTCGCTCATGACGTGTTCCCACCGGCAGGCCTCGTCGTGGACCTTGTGGATATCAAGGCCAAGGACATCCGTGAGCAACCGCTCAGCCAAGCGGTGTTTGCGCATGACGTTGGTAGCTAATTCGCGGCCCTGCTGAGTGAGATCAAGGCTGCGGTCGGTGCGCACGTGAAGAAGTCCATCGCGCTCCATCCGGGCCACGGTCTGGGAGACGGTCGGTCCGGACTGCTCTAAACGCTCTGCAATTCGAGCACGCAGTGGGGTAATACCTTCCTCTTCGAGCTCGTAGATGGTTCGCAGATACATTTCCGTGGTGTCAACTAGGTCCCTCACGTGGGCTTACCTTTCTGCGTTGTCGGCGGTCCGTAGCCACATAGGTTTAGGCGCGGTAATAAAAGTGTATTAAGAGAATATCTTAAACAATAGCGCATTTTTCGAAAGCTGAGAGCGCGCAGCACTGTGCGTTCGACAGGGAGGAGAGGGGCGGGAATTAAAAACCGTGAGGACCACCGCGAGGAAAGAAAAAGCCACCGAGCAACGTCCTCTGCGGCCCAGCAGCACAAGTCAACTGGGCAGCAAAGGCATTCCTCAATGGCTAAGGCTGGGAAGTCAGCTAAGGCTTAGAGCGCGTACTCGCGGAGGCGGTCCGCACGGTTGCCCTCGCGCAACTTGGCCATCACCTCACGCTCGATTTGGCGAACGCGTTCACGAGAGAGGCCGAACTTGCGGCCAATCTGGTCGAGGGTGCGCGGGACACCATCGTCCAAGCCATAGCGCAGGCGGATGACATCCTGTTCGCGTTCCTCGAGGGAACCAATCACGGAGCGGATATCGGAGTGGCGCATGGAGGCCACCACAGCGGTCTCGGCATCCGTTGCCTCGGCATCCTCAATGAAGTCACCCAACGGGGCTTCCTCATCGGTACCGACCGGCATGTCCAAGGAAACAGGATCGCGGGACTGGCGCAGCAGCATCTCGATCTTGGACTCTTCGATTCCGGATTCCTCCGCGAGCTCCTCATTCGTGGCCTCGCGGCCCAAGGACTGGTACATCTCGCGCTTAATCCGGGAAAGCTTATTTACCTGCTCAACCAGGTGCACAGGGAGGCGGATAGTGCGGGACTGGTCAGCCATGCCGCGGGTAATGGCCTGGCGGATCCACCACGTTGCATACGTGGAGAACTTGAAGCCCTTGGCATAATCAAACTTCTCCATCGCACGAATCAGGCCCAAGTTACCTTCCTGGATGAGGTCCAGCAGCGGCATGCCGCGGCCGGTATAACGCTTAGCCAGGGAGACTACGAGACGCAGATTGGCCTCCAAGAGGTGGGAGCGAGCCTTCTTGCCTTCGCGGGCCAAAATCTTCAGGTCGCGCTTCTCAGCGCGGGTCAACTTTTCGGCATTAGCGAGCTTGTATTCGGCGTACAGGCCTACCTCGATGGCCTGTGCGAGCTCAACCTCGTCCTCAGCACTCAGCAGCGCCGTTTTGCCGATTCCGTTGAGATAAACGCGGACCAAGTCCGCAGAGGGATTGTCATTTGTTTGGTTACGGCGTGAGCCGCGGTCAACTTCCTGTCCGTCCTCGTCCTGGACGCTAGCAGCGGATGATGTGGCCATCTCATGCCTCCTAAGTTGCGGCTTGGTTCATCTCCTACAACGAGCTTTCGGCGCAGTTAGTTCCCGTGGCCCGAAAAATGTTCTAACACCCCGCGGGAAGAGTGAGGTTTTAGGCCATTTTGGGGGAGGCGCGCCGCACCTAGACCTCCACGAGCACGGTGAACGGCCCTTCGTTGACCGAGGAGACGCGCATCATCGCTCCGAACTGGCCTTCCTCCACGGTGATTCCGCGTTCGCGCAGGCGCGCAACTACACCCTGGATCACCGGCTCCGCGGCCTCGCCTGGGGCTGCATCTGACCACGAAGGTCGGCGGCCTTTCGCGGTTCGTCCGTAGAGGGTGAACTGGCTTACCACCAGAACTGGCGCACCACTATCGACCACGCTGGTCTCACCCTCGAGGATGCGCAGCTCAGCGATCTTGCGCGCCATCGTGTCCATCTTCTCCTCTAAAGTCGGGCCGTCGCTAGCGGTGGCGTCACCACCTGCCTCGACGTCCTCCCGCGACACACCAATGAGTGCTAGGACTCCGCCGGTGTCGGGGCAGGTAATGGACCCAACGACGTCGTTGTCAACGGTGACAGAGGCTTCAGAAACACGGGTTAAAACAGCACGCATGGCAGGGAAGTACACAACCTTTCTGTAGAGGAGTTCTTTCTCGGATGAGAAGTACGCGGGGATTGAAGGAGGAAAGAGGCTCTTAGTGGGGCGCGAGGCTACTCAGTGTTGCTAAAAGCTAGCAGCTCAGTCGGGATGAGAAGCCCGTGGCGGATAAGATCCACGATGGCTGGAAGTGCTGCGCTGACCAACTCGGCTTCTTCAAAACCCTGCGCGGCGGCGTAGAGCTCGATGGTTTCACCGATGCTCAAACCATTCGGGTTAAACCCGGCGACAATGGCCGCGAGATGCTCATCGACATCGTGCTGCCAGCGGGGGCCATCGGTACGGCTGAGCCGCAGTGCCGCGCGCTCAAAGCCCATGCCCAGGTCCCCATCGGGCAGCGCAACGTCCTCACGGGCCACCCCGGGGCGCAGCTGTACATGCTTAGTTTCTAATTCACCCGGCACCAGGTTGCGCAGCCATTCGACGCGCGCGAAGTATTCTTCCACTTCCGGGCCGAGCGGATCGATAACTGGCTGCGCCATGGTCTCCGCCAAGATATCCGAGGGCTCGTCCTCACCGATGCGCTGGATGGCCACGAAACCAAACCCGATTCCGGTGACCTCGTTTTCACGGAAGTGCTCCAGCCACCGGCGAGACCGCTCTTGGCCTTCAGGGCTGCGAACATCCACGGATTCATCGCTCAACCAGGTTGAGACATATAACGCTGGGTCCGCCACATCGCGCTGAATGATCCATGCAGCGACGCCGGTATCCGGTAGCCACGAGGCGACGCGCTGCTGCCACGATTCTTCGCCTTGATGCACCCAGGCTGCGAGTACGTGCGCTGTGCCCCCAGGGTTGAGATGCTCGACTGCCTGGGAGACCACCAGCTCGCTTGCTCCATCCAGGTTGAGGCCGGAGTCTCGATAGACATGCCCCACTTCGGGTAAGCCAACCACGAATGGAGGATTAGCCACGATGCGGTCGAAGCGCTCATTCTCAACGGGTTCGTACCAGGAGCCGTGGCGTAGCTCAACGCGGTCTTCCGCCTCCGCCGCGAGGACGGTGGCGCGGGCGAGTTCAAGGGCTCGCTCATGGACGTCGGTAGCCACAATGCGTTGCGCAGAATCCAGCTGCCCAAGGACCTGGACGCCTGAACCCGTGCCTAAATCTAGTACTGATTCCACTGGTGTCGTTGGCGTTGAATGCAACAAGGACAGGCTGGCCGAGCCCACTCCCAACACATGCTCGGGGCCGGGGACGTGATGCACCAGAGATGCATCAACATCGGAGAACACGACACGATTCTTGCCCACGATGATGTGCGGTCGAATGTCATAAGCCACGTAGGCGGTGCCGTGTTCGTCGCTGAGCACGACACCGCAATCAATGAGTTGGGCGGCTAGGCGTGCTCCGAGGACGTCGGAAAGCAGCGTGGCTGGTACGTGTTCATGCAGCAAGAAGATACGGATGAGATGGTCCAGGCGGGAATCGCCGCTTGCTCCTAGCACAACTGCGGCGGGCTCGCCGCGATGCAGGGCTTCGGTGTACTCGGGTCCCAAATGGCCTGCGATGCCATCCGCACTAAACCCTGCCTCCGCAAACACTCGGGAAAGTTCTGCCGCAACGTCTGCGATGGGGTGTTCCGGGTTCATCGCTGGGCCAAAAGGAGAAGGCTGCTGGGTGCTCACAAGAGAATCCTTAAATGCATCGGGGAGGGAATACAGTGATGTTCTAATCTTCGTGGTCAATAGTGTCAGCTGCAGTACTGTTTGTGTCTGCTCCTGACGAGGGTTTGTGCCGCCCAGGCGTGCTGGGCAGTTCACCATGGGAACCGCTGGTGAGTTCTTCACGTTGTGCTTGCGCCATTTGCCGGGCAAGGGCTGGTTTATAAACAGCTTTTTCGCGCTTGTCTTTCTTTTGACCCCGGCCATTGCCAATGACCACAGCGATCCAGGGGAGGGGGAAGGTGACGGCCACGACAAGGGCGGCGGGGATCCACCACTGCCAGACATAAACCATGGCCCCGGCTATCAGGAGGGATGGAACGCGCAGAAACTGCAGTATGGAGTAGATGATCTCGCGGCGATGCCGGTCCTGACCGGGGGCGAGTTTTGCCGTGGTGATGAGGTGCGTTTCGCGCCCGAATCGGCGTCCGCGCCGCTGCCCCGATCGTGGGGTATGGCGGGCGTTATCGCGCGAGTTCGAAGGGGTCATGCCTATCAGCGTAGCTGGAGGACTCGCCAACTTCGATACTGATGCGGCATGATAGTGGGCGTGAGTACGACGACTAAGACTATTGAGCGCCCTGATGTCCGCGAGGATACGTCGACCAACGACGACACCCCGAAGTTCTTCCACTACGTGAAGAAGAACCAGATCCTCGACTCCGCGGTCAACGGCAAGTACGTCGTTGCCCTGTGCGGAGAGACCTTCCCGGTAACCAAGCAAGCCAAACCTGGTTCGCCCGTGTGCCCTGACTGCGAGCGCGTCTATAAGAGCTTGCGCCGCCGTTAAGCTGCGCATCGACGTTCATCCTGCGTCGATGCCAAGCATTAGGGATAGAGAACTTCACAGAAGCGGGATGTTGGGATAACTAGAGGGGGATAGTCGCTGACCGTGTCTACACAGACTCCAGCACAGAGATTTGCCAATAACGGTTCGCTGCGCGTGTGGCAACGCGCTGCTTTGGATAAGTTCCTAGCCACCAAGCCGAAGGATTTCATGGCGGTGGCAACGCCAGGTGCAGGTAAGACCACCTTCGCCCTGCGGGTGGCCACAGAGCTTATGGCGGACCGCACCGTTGAGCGCGTCATCGTGGTGGTGCCCACCGAGCACCTCAAAGTGCAGTGGTCGGAATCCGCCTCCCGCGTTGGCTTAGCGCTCGACCCCAAGTTCACAAACTCCTCGGGAGTCAACCCCGCGATGGACGGTGTCGTGGTGACTTATGCGCAGGTGGGCATGCACCCATACAAACACCGCGCGGTGGCCTCAGCCCGGCGCACCCTGGTGATCCTCGATGAGATCCACCACGCCGGTGATGCCAAGAGCTGGGGCGATGGCGTGCGGGAAGCCTATGATGATGCGGAGCACCGCCTCGCGCTGACCGGTACCCCCTTTCGCTCCGATGACTCGCAAATTCCCTTCGTGCGCTACGAGGAGGATGGGGAAGGTCACCTCGTATCCCGCTCTGATCACACGTATGGCTATGGCGATGCGCTTGCCGACGGTGTCGTGCGCCCCGTCGTCTTCCTCAGCTACTCCGGCGAATCCCGCTGGCGTGATAGCGCCGGTGAGGAACATGCGGCCCGGCTCGGCGATATTCTCAATCCGGAGCAGACCGCCCGCGCATGGCGCACGGCCCTCGACCCGAAAGGCGAGTGGATCCCCACCGTCCTGCAGGCGGCGCACACACGGCTGATGCAGATGCGCCGCAACATGCCGGATGCCGGCGGTCTCGTGCTCGCTACCGACACGACAACCGCGCGCGCCTACGCCAAGATCCTCAAGCAGATTTCCAATACCCCCGTCTCCGTCATCCTCTCCGATGACCCAGGCTCCTCGGCGCGTATTGCAGAGTTCTCTGAATCCACCGACGAGTGGATGGTGGCCGTGCGCATGGTGTCGGAGGGCGTCGACGTTCCCCGCCTCGCCGTGGGTGTGTATGCCACCTCTGCGTCGACACCGCTCTTCTTCGCGCAGGCCATCGGGCGCTTCGTGCGCTCCCGCATGCCAGGGGAGACCGCCTCCGTCTTTCTTCCTTCCGTGCCGGTGCTCTTGGGGCTTGCCGAGAACATGGAGAAGCAGCGCGACCACGTCCTGGGAGGGGAGAAAAACCCCGACAAGGATGGCTGGGACGATGAGCTGCTCGAGGACGCCAATAAGAAGAAGTCCGAACCGGACATGCTCGAGCCTTCCTATGAATCCTTAGGCGCGGAAGCAGAATTCTCAGGACTGCTTTACAACGGCTCGCAGTTCACCACGGGCAATATCACCGATGAAGAAGAGGATTTCCTCGGCATCCCCGGGCTTCTCGACGCCGACCAGGTCAAGGACCTCTTGCGCAAGAAGCAGTCCGATGAGCTGGACCGCCGCGAGGCAGAAGAGAAGGCGCGCCGGGCTGCAGAGGCGGCAGAGGAGCAACGCCGCAAGCTCTACGGCACTCCGCATGCGCCCAAGCGCGGGGCGGAGGCATCGGCAAGCAGCACCGGTTCCCAGTCAGGTGTGGTGGATGAGATTTCCGCGTTGCGCAAGGAGCTCAACACAGTAGTGTCCATCACCGCTCAACGCACCGGCCGCCCACACGGCGCTATTCACACTGAAGCCCGCAAGGCTTGCGGCGGCCCTCCCACTGCGTTGTGCGACGCCGAGCAGCTCCAAGAGCGCATCGATTATCTGCGCAAGTGGTAGTTGGCGCCGCTGAGTCGGCGTGGATTCGGGGAAGAAGAGAGCTGCGGGCTGAGGGCTAGGTGCGCGATCAACTAGTTGGTTGATGTCAAAATCAGCCGACCACTCGATGACTGTGCTGGCTGCGCCAAGCAGGATGGATACCAGAAGGCTTTGGCCGTGATAGATAACACCCTCGGTGCAGCAGCCACAACACCGTGGCTAGGAAGGAACAAGTAATGAAGTCCCTGTATAGAGCAGCTATTTTCTACCTCGTTATGGGGTTGGCAGCAGGACTATTCTACCGTGAGTTCACACGCGCAAATGATTTCCCGGAGGGCCAGTTCACCCAGTTGGGCGTGGCCCATACCCACCTCTTGGCGCTGGGATTCATGATGTTTTTGATCTTCCTCGTCGTGGACAAGGTATTCGGCGTCTCGCGGAATAAGAAGCTGTTTAACTCCTTCTTCTGGTTCTACAACATTGGTGTCGTGCTTACCGTTGGAATGCTCATCTGGCACGGCAGCCTGACCGTGTTGGGCGAGGAATCCACCGCCATGATCGCCAGGATTGCCGGTATTGGCCACATCCTCATCACGATTGGCCTCGTTCTCTTCGTTGTCGCACTTGGCCGCGCATTGAAGGAGCCGGCTAACTCTTCCACCCCGGCACCCGTGAGCGCCTAGTCATGTTGTCGCCCACAGCGGGTTCCATCACGGCGGTGCCGACCCGCCGTGACTGGATTAGTCTTGCGGTTTTGTCGGTAGGACTGGGCGTCATTGTCCTTGATGGCACCATCGTCGGGGTAGCGCTGCCGGCTATTATTACTGACCTCAAACTGGACATAACTCAGGCGCAGTGGGTCAACAGCCTCTACGCGGTAGTGCTTGCCGCACTGTTGTTGTCCACCGGAAAGATCGCGGATAGTTGGGGTCGCAAGCGAGCGTTTCTCGCCGGTCTT
The DNA here is from genome assembly GCF_001807205.1 of Corynebacterium sp. HMSC05D03. Lineage (NCBI taxonomy): Bacteria > Bacillati > Actinomycetota > Actinomycetes > Mycobacteriales > Corynebacteriaceae > Corynebacterium > Corynebacterium sp. HMSC05D03. The sequence continues at coordinate 63,173 of NZ_KV788182.1, forward strand.
AGCATTTTCGTAGCAGGCAGCGTGTGGGCGGGTTTCGCGGACTCCGCAGGCACGCTCATTTCCGCGCGTGCAGTACAAGCAGTGGGTGCAGCGTTTATCATGCCCTCAACCTTGTCCACGGTGAACGCCGTTTTCCGAGGCAAGTATCGCGCGGCTGCATTCGGTGTGTGGGGCGCAGTTATCTCTGGCGCCGCCGCCGTCGGACCTTTGGCCGGTGGCGCGCTTACCCAGTGGGTATCGTGGCATTGGATCTTCCTGGTCAATGTTCCCATAGGCATCATCGTGGCTGTTGGAGCTGTGCTCACCGTGCGGGAAACCCGTAGCCCCGAAAAACGGCCCGGGGTCGACGTCGATGGCGCACAGTTGAGCGCGATTGCCTTCGGAGCCCTTGTTTTCGCGGTGATTGAGGGGCCAAGTCTTGGCTGGTGGACACCACAGTCCGAGCTGACGGTGTTCGGCTGGACATGGCCCACCACCGCGCCGGTATCTGCGGTGCCAGTTGCACTGCTCATCGCCGCGATCAGTTTCAGTTTGTTCATCCGCTGGGAGGAGCACCGTGAGCGAGTACAACGCTCCGCGCTGCTGGACCTGGGCCTCTTTTCCTACTCCACGTTTTCCTGGGGAAACATCACCGCGGGCGCGGTAGCTATCGGTGAGTTTGCGATTATTTTTATCCTCCCGCTGTACCTCATTAATGCGCTGGGCTTGAGTGTGATGTCCGCTGGCCTCGTGCTCGCGGCGATGGCAATCGGCGCCTTTATTTCGGGAGCCGCCGCACGGCATGTTGCTGGCCGCTTTGGTGCTCCTGGAACAGTGCTCATAGGTCTGGGCCTAGAAGTTGTCGGCGCGCTTATCCTCGCGATGCTCCTGAGTCCGGACACTAGCGGCTGGGTCATCGCGCTTCCGCTTGTGTTGTATGGCGTGGGCTTGGGGTTCGCATCTGCGCAGTTGACGGGCACGGTCTTGAGCGAGATACCGGTAGCGAATTCGGGGCAGGCATCTGCTACCCAGAGCACGGTCCGCCAGATCGGCTCCTCCCTCGGCACCGCGGTTTCTGGTTCCGTCTTTTCCGTCGCCCTAGCACTGGCGTTGCCGAAGGCGCTCGAAGACATCGACGTCGTCGGCCCAGCCGCAGATGCCATGGCGGAAGCTACCCGCCAGTCCGCGGGCTCGAGCATCGCAGGACTTCGCGCACAGGGCGCGGCTGGACCCTTTGGGGAACAGACAACAGCGTTGGTGCAGGCGTTGAGCGAAGGCATGAGTGATGCAGCTCGATGGTCGCTTCTGGCCGCAGTGATGTTCTTGGTACTCGGTGTCTTTGGTGCGTTGCAGGTTCAAAAGGCCGCGAAGAGCTAAGAAGGTGAGGCGGGGGCTACAGGAGCGTTACGCTGGTCTCGGCAGACCGTCCGGTAGCGAGGGTAGGCTCGGCAGCATTCCCAGAAGAGTGCTCGAGGGCAATGAAAACCTAAGGAGAAGGATGATGAAGAAGCTCATCAACTCGCCGGACAGCGTAGTAGAGGAATCCGTGGAGGGCTTTGCTTTAGCACACGGTGACATAGTCACTCGATCCACCGATCCTCTCTTTGTGTCCCGCTCGCAGAAGAAAGAAGACGGCAAGGTAGCCATAGTCTCCGGGGGCGGTTCTGGACATGAGCCGCTGCATGCCGGCTTCGTTGGCTACGGCATGTTGGATGCAGCAGTGCCCGGTGCCATGTTTACATCGCCAACGCCGGACGCAATCCAAGCGGCCACGGAGGCAGCTAATGCCGGGGCGGGGGTGCTCTACATCGTCAAGAACTACACCGGCGATGTTCTCAACTTCGACACCGCGGCGGAGCTGGCGGAATTCGATGATATTGAGGTCAGCCAGGTCATCGTGGACGATGATGTTGCGGTGGAGGATTCCACTTTTACAGCTGGTCGCCGCGGTGTTGCCGGCACACTGTTGGTAGAAAAGCTGGCGGGTGCTGCAGCCGAGCGCGGTGATGATCTCGCGGCGGTGGCCGCTGTGGCGAAGAAGGTGGTAGAAAACACCGCGACCATGGGCGCAGCGCTGAGTGCCTGCACGGTGCCACACGTGGGCAAGCCCTCCTTTGACCTCGGGGAAGACGAAGTCGAGCTCGGCGTGGGTATTCATGGGGAGCCGGGCCGCAAGGAAATTCCGTTGGTCTCTGCCGACGACGTAACTGACCATCTGCTTGATCCGGTGTTGGCAGACCTTAAGCTGGGTGATGGGGAGCGTACCATTGTCCTTGTCAACGGCATGGGTGCTACTCCGGCGTCCGAGCTGTATGTGGTCTACCGTCGTGTGGCTCAGCGTCTGAAGGACGCGGGTGTTAGCATCGAGCGTTCCCTCGTGGGTAACTTCGTTACTAGTCTAGATATGGCCGGTTGCTCCGTTACAGTCATGCGCGCGGACGAGGAAGACCTTGAGCTTTTTGATGCCCCGTGCCACACCGCTGCACTACGACAAGGAATGTAGATATGACCGACAATGCAACTTTGTCAACAGCGTGGGCCCAGGCGTGGATGAAAAACTGCGCCGCAGCGGCACACGAACACCGCGAGGAACTCATCGAGCTTGACCGCGCCATCGGGGATAGTGACCATGGCGCAAACGTCGACCGCGGTTTCCGAGCTGTCGCGGAGAAAGTGGATTCGGATATCTCACCGGAGACGTCTCACGTTGCTGATGTGTTGAAGCTGACGGCAAAGACGCTTATGTCCACCGTTGGTGGCGCCTCTGGTCCATTGCTGGGAACCGCTTTCTTACGCGCGGCTAAGGCCGCAGGCTCTGGAGAGATCGATGCGCCTACGACGGCCGCTCTCATTGAGGCCGCGCTTGAGGGAATAGCCACCCGTGGTAAGGCCTCTGAAGGGGAGAAGACGATGGTCGATGCCTGGGCGCCGGCCGCACGGGCCGCTCGCGCTGCGGCGGATGCCGCACAGAGCCCCGATCAAGTGCTGCGCGCGGCTGCCGACGCCGCAGCAACAGGCGCGGAAGCGACTATCCCGATGGTGGCCACGAAAGGCCGCGCTTCCTACCTAGGGGAGCGTTCTGCTGGACACAAGGATCCGGGCGCTACATCCTCGGCACTTTTCATCGCTGCGGCTGCGGGCGCCGCCGAAACCCTCAAGGAGGAAGCATAGGATATGGCACAGCCCCGCGTTGGACTCGTTCTCGTATCACACTCGGCAAAGCTCGCTGAAGGTCTGACTGAGCTTGCTGCTCAGATGGCTCCTGACGTGACCATCCTTCCTGCCGGTGGTCTGGAGGAGGGCGGCATCGGAACGTCCTTTGACCTCGTCGAAGGGGCTATCAGCCACGCACGTGGCCAAGGCCTTAGCGTGGTTGTCCTCACCGATTTGGGCTCGGCCACGATGACCGTTGAGTCCGTTCTCGAGTTCCTTGACGAAGACACGGTGACGTTTGTCGATGCCCCCTTGGTCGAATCCACTATTGCAGCAGCCACCGCCGCTCAGCAGGGCGATGGACTCGCCGCCGTGATCAAAGCCGCGGAACGCGCCATCGAAGTCTTCGTTCCGAAGCAGCCCTCAGCCACTGCGTCTGCAGCCGAGGATGACCTAGCAACAAACGCTGATGGGTACTCGCTGACAGTGACTGTGGCCGATGAGGCGGGTCTGCATGCACGTCCGGCGTCAAGGATTGCAGAGCTGGCGGCGGAAGCGGCAGGGGATGTCACCCTCTCCTGTGACGGAGAGTCGGCAGAGGCAGACTCTGCAATGATGCTGATGTCTCTCGGGGTATCCCAGGGCGCTTCGGTGACCATCAGCGGAGATGTTTCCGATAAAGACGTTATCGATCGGATCGCCACAGCCATTGAGCTGGGGATCGAAGGCTAGAAAGCCCTTGGGTTTGCCGGCTGTATAGGGCAAAGAAAAAGCGGCGAGGAGGGATAAACCTCCTCGCCGCTTTATTTCTTCAGTTTGCTTAGTCCAGGTAGTCGCGCAGCACCTGGGAACGCGATGGGTGGCGCAGCTTAGACATGGTCTTCGACTCGATCTGGCGAATACGCTCGCGGGTAACGCCGTAGACTTGGCCAATTTCGTCTAAAGTGCGCGGCATGCCATCGGTCAGGCCGAAGCGCAGGCGAACTACGCCGGCCTCGCGCTCAGAAAGGGTAGTGAGCACATCTTGGAGCTGGTCCTGCAGCAAAGTGAAGGACACAGCGTCGACGGCAATGACGGCCTCGGAATCCTCGATGAAATCACCGAGCTGGGAGTCACCCTCATCACCGATGGTCTGGTCCAAGGAAATAGGCTCGCGGGCATACTGCTGGATCTCCAGCACCTTTTCCTCGGTGATGTCCATTTCCTTCGCCAGCTCCAGAGGGGTAGGCTCGCGGCCCAAGTCCTGCAACAGCTCACGCTGGATACGGCCCAGCTTGTTGATGACCTCCACCATGTGCACCGGAATGCGAATGGTACGGGCCTGGTCCGCCATGGCGCGGGTGATGGCCTGGCGAATCCACCACGTGGCATAAGTGGAGAACTTATAACCCTTGGTGTAGTCAAATTTCTCAACGGCACGGATCAGGCCCAAGTTGCCTTCCTGGATGAGGTCCAAGAATGCCATGCCGCGGCCTGTGTAGCGCTTAGCCAAGGACACGACGAGGCGGAGGTTCGCTTCGAGGAGGTGGTTCTTTGCCTTGCGTCCATCACGGGCGATGGCGCGCATATCGCGCTTCTCCATGGGGGAGAGCTTGGCGGCCTTGTCGCCCTCGGCGCGGGCCTTTTCCATCTCATCCATGCGGTATTGAGCGTATAAGCCGGCCTCGATGCGCTTGGCGAGGGATACCTCCTGCTCTGCGTTGAGCAGGGCGACCTTGCCGATTTGCTTCAGGTAGGCACGGACAGAGTCTGCCGAGGCAGTTAGCTCTGCATCCTTGCGAGCCTGGCGCAGGGCTGCGGACTCATCCTCATCCCAGACAGATGAGCCGTCATCTTCTTCTTCAGAGTCCTCGCCCTCGAGGTCGTCATCGTCGTCACCGAACTCGTCGTCCTCGTCCAACTCTGCGTTGTCCGGATCGAAGTCGATATCGGCATCGTCGTTGGTTTCGGCATCCAACTCGTCGTTCTGATCCTCTGCGAGCTCTTCGGCAGATTCAGAGCTTTCAGGCGAGGTTGCCTTCTTGGCTGCCGACTTGCGCACAGTCTTCTTGGCGGTTTTCTTCGTCGCCTTCTGCGCAGACTTGCGAGTTGTCTTCTTAGCAGCCTTCTTGGCGGTCTTTTTAGCCGTCTTTTTAGCCGTTTTCTTCGCAGTCTTTTTCGCGGTTTTCTTAGCCGTCTTCTTGGCTGTCTTTTTTGCCGTCTTCTTGGCGGTCTTCTGTGCAGGTGCAGATGCCTCGGAGGCGCTCTCGCCCTCGCCGAGTACCTGGTCTGAAGAATCAGTGGCTGCCACGTACGCCCTTTCGACTTGCTCTTTGAGTGGAAACTATGGGGACGCGCAAGTTTATCGCGACTAGTCCCCGATGCTAGCCCGCCTCCGTAATGAGCAGGGGAGGCGCGCCGCTGGATATTCGATAATCGACAGCCCAGTATAGATCATTTTTGTCACTAGGCGGTGACTGGGGTCGACTGGGGAAGATAGGGTCTGCTCGGTTTATGGGCGAATGCCTTCCTTCGCTGCCATTGCGGCCCCGACGATGCCCGCGCGATTGCGGAGCTGAGCTGCAACGACTGGGGTTTCGATGCTCAGGTGCTCGCCCCACTTGTCAAACTTTCGAGAGATTCCACCGCCGATGACAAAAGCTGAGGGGTTAAAAAGCGCCTCGTATTCATGGAGTACTCGGTTGACGCGCTTTGCCCAATGCTTAGTCTTGAGCCCCTCACGATCCTTGACTGCGGACGAGGCTTGGTGCTCTGCCTCCTTTTCCCCGACGATGAGGTGGCCGATCTCCGTATTAGGGAAGAGCTGGCCATCTAGTAGGAAGGCAGAGCCGATGCCGGTGCCTAGGGTAAGGAAGATAACGGGGCCGGAGCGCGCGACGTCATCGCCGTAGGCCACCTCGGCGAGGCCGGCTGCGTCGGCGTCGTTAAGCACAGTACAAGGAGCAGCGAGGTACTTGCCCAGCAAGTCCTGTGCATCGACCCCGATCCATGACTTATCAATATTCGCTGCGCTGCGAATAATCTGTTCTTTGACCACCGCGGGCATGGTGATTCCGACAGGACCGTCCCAGTTCTTCTCAGCGACGATCTGCGCGATTACCGTGGCCACGGCGTCGGGGGTGGCAGGCTGTGGCGTGGCGATCTTGAGGCGGTCACCGACGAACCCTCCTGTCGCGAGGTCTACTACGGCACCTTTGATACCGGAGCCTCCAACATCGATGCCGAAGGCATGGCCATGGTGCTGGGGGCTCGGATTCGTGTCCTGCTGCTGTGATTCTTGCACGGTCATACCGACAGTCTATGTTTAGCCGCCCGATGATGTGGTGATACTTCAGCATTTAAGCCGAAGGTGTGGGGGAGAATACTTCGATTTTCGCTGTCCGATGCATCGTGCCCCAATGCATATTGGGTGGGGTGTGAGGAGCTTTACCCAGAAAAATTTTCCACGATACGAAAGGTGCAAACGCACAGCTTAGAACCATGAAAGCAGGAGCGGAGGGGGTATTAGGGTGAGCCGCATGGTGCCCCCATGGCGGGGCGAGTGTGACACGCGGGCCTGTGTGGTTTAGGATGCCGTCGATAAATACACGTACCTATCTATCTGACTCACAGAGGCAAGCATTATGGCCACCGATTATGACGCACCGCGTCGCCGCGCTGAAGATGAGCTCGAGGCTGATTCCCTCGAGGGCCTGAAGGCGGCTGAAAATGACAACAACGGCATGGATGACGATGGCGAAATCGTCGAGGCTTTTGAGCCGCCGTCAGTAGACCTGACGGGCGAGGAGCTCAACGTCACTGTCGTGCCGCGCAAGGAAAACGAGTTCACCTGTTCCGTGTGCTACTTGGTGCAGTCCAATAAGCGCCTGGACCACGAAGAAGACGGGCAGCCCGTCTGCATGGACTGCGCTTAGCTCATTGGTCGGCCAATTGGTTGAACCAATGAGCTAACGAGCTTCCTGATTCTGCACGCGGCGTTTAAGCCTTGGCAGCAGCGGCCTGTTCGGGCACGAAGGCCGCAAGTAGCTCGTCGGGGTTCTTTGAGCCAATGAGCCAATAAGGTGTTGGGTCCTCTGGGTCATCGAGGACAAGCATCACATGTTCTGGTACCCAGCCATGTGTCACAAGGAATGCAGCGGGATCGAGCTGTGGGCCCAACGCATTGCGACGCGCGGTGGCCGGCACCGCGGTGCTTCGGGCGACAACATCATGTGGCAGCTGCGCATCCTTCACGGTGAGCCACCGCGTGCCGTCGGTATCCTGTTCCACCTGCACCACCGTGTTGGACCATGCTAAGAGGACCCACGCGGCGATGGCGCTGAGCAGAATAGCGGGGATGATGACCCACATGATTCCGCGGTTGAGGCTGACCGTGGCTGTAGAGATCACCACAACGGCGGCCGCCATCAACCACCAGTGCCACGGCACCCACTGGCGCTCGCGGTAAAGGATGACGGGGGATTCGGCAGCCGCCGAGGGGGAAGCAGACGAAGAACTCGAAGACATGACCTCAGAGTCTAGTCGTCTGGGGAGGGGAGAACCCAACGCGCCGAGTAGACATAGCCTCCAGGCCCCAGCCCGTGGGTGCGGCACGGTGGGAGCAAGGTAGGCTGGGCCGTGTGAATGAGCAACATCCCCTCGTAGAACCGGTAAGTCCTTTTGGTCAGATTCAGGTAAAGCGCCTTGATAAGGAGCTTCCGCTGCCGCAGCGCGCCCACCGTGGCGATGCCGGCGCGGATCTCTATGCTGCGCACGATGTCACTCTGCGTCCCGGCCAGCGGGCTTTGGTTGGCACGGGTATAGCCCTTGCCCTGCCGATGGGCACGGTCGGCTTGGTTCACCCTCGGTCCGGCCTGGCAGCCAAGCATGGGATTTCCGTGGTCAACACGCCAGGCACCATCGATGCGGAGTACCGCGGTGAGATTAAAGTCTGCCTTATTAACCACGACCCAGTAGAGACCTTTGAGGTTGAGCGGGGAATGCGTATTGCCCAACTCCTTGTGCAACGCGTGGAGTTGGTCGGTTTCCGTGAGGTTGAGGAACTCGATGAGACCGCTCGCGGTGAAGGCGGTTACGGCTCCACTGGCGTCAACTGACTCGAATAGACCAGCAACACACACGAATTAAGGAAGGCATAAACTATGGCGATGTGGCCCTTTGGCAAAAAGAAGAAGGACGAGAATAAGACCGAGGACGCGGGGAAGAACCCGGATCTCCGTCAGGACGAGGCTGCTCCGGAGGCAGCAGAGACCGTAGCCGATACCGCTGCCACGGCTCCTGCCGAATCCAGCGCTGGCCTAGTCCGCGAAGCCAACGATGATTCTCATGGTGTTACCGGGATTAAGGCCGTGGCACATGATGCCATCAACGGGGAAATGGGGCCCTACGACGGCGATAACGTTGATATTGCCGAGTTCAACTTTGAGGACTTCTCGGTTGGTTTGCTGGACCTGGGTTCCATGCGCATCCCGCTGCCGAAGGGCTCGCAGGTCCAGGTGGAGATGGGCCAAGACGGCCCGCGCATGCTCCACATCCTTACGCCGCACGGCCGCATGACCCCCGTAGCCTTTGCCGCGCCGCGCACGCCAGGGCAATGGGCGGAATCTGCGGAGGATATCGTCCAAGGCTTGGAAGCCGATGGTTTTGCCGCGCACCCAGAGGACGGGCCTTGGGGATCTGAAATTGTTGGATCCAGCGACAAAGGCGGGATCCGCATTATCGGCGTGGAGGGGCCGCGGTGGATGTACCGATTGACCCTGGCCGCCCCGGCGGGCAAGGAAGAAGAGCTCGCAAAGCTGGGGCGTGAAGTCGTCGCCCGTACCTTCATCTACCGTGGTGAGGAGCCTATCCTGGCCGGAAGTTCGCTTCCTGTTATGCTGCCGCAGCAACTGGCTGAGCAAGTTCAGCAGGCCCTGAAGGAGCGCCAGCAGCAGGCTGCCGATGCCGACAACACTGCAACACCGGAGGCCGCATCAGCTACCGAAGGCGTCGAGAACGCCGCGGAGGCCCAAGCCCGCGAACAGCTGCGGGAGCTCGAAGACAACGAGAAGAACTAAAACTTTAAACGTTGTTTTCTCTCCCCGGCACTAGCGAAAAGGATTCTTAAAACACGTGACCACCCCTACGCCTGAAGAGCACGATTTCACTGAGCGCGGCGCCGCCCCTAGCCCCGCAGATACCGCGGGGCCGAGTACCGATACGTCACCGCAGGCAACGGCCGTGGTCCCGGATGCCGAGGTGGAACCATCGTTGCTCGAACAGATGGGAGGCCTGACTGGGCTCGTGTCCGCGACCCTACCGGTGCTGGTTCTCATCCCAGTCAACAACGTCTGGGGTCTGGGACCAGCGCTGGCTGCGGCGCTCGGCGTGGCATTGGCTATTAGCGTGTGGCGTTTGGCCCGCAAAGAGACCCTGCAGCCGGCTGTTTCCGGCCTGTTGGGCGTAGCTATCTGCGCCGCTATTGCCTGGTTTACAGGGGATGCCAAGGGCTATTTCCTTTATGGAATCTGGATGTCGCTCGTGCTGTTCATCGTGGCGGTGGTCTCTATCATCGCGCGCTGGCCACTCGTGGGCGTGGTCTGGAAGGGCCTGAACGGCGATGACATGGGGTGGCGCACAGTACCGAAGGCACGGCGGGCCTATGCCTTAGCAACAGCAGGGTGGGCCGCAGTCTTCATCGCCCGGTTCATAGTGCAGCGCGCGCTGTACGACGCCGACGAGACCACAACCCTCGGCATCGTCCGCATCCTCATGGGCTGGCCGCTGACCGGTATCGTCACCATCTTGACTGTTTGGATGGTGCGTCGCGCCAACGCTGTTGTTGAGGAAGCGCAGGGCTCCGGAATTACACAAGGAGAAAACTCATGACTAAGACTGAGCGGAACGCTGAGAGCGCAGCCATCACCAAAGGCCAGTCTTTCGGTACCTCCATCGAGCGCATGGGGCACGGCGGTGTCGGAATCGGCGCAGCACCCGACGGGCGTGTGTGTTTTGTCCCCGGCGCTTTTCCCGGAGACCAGGTAGTAGTGACGGCTACCAAGGTGAAGAAATCTTTCGTGGAAGCCGAAATTGATGCTGTGCTCAAGGCAAGCCCTGACCGCGTTGAATCTGCCTGCCCGGCGGCACAGCGTGGTGCCGGGTGCTGCGACTTCGCTGAGCTAGACCTAGCGGCGGAGCCGGGAATCAAGGTCGCAGTCTTGCGGGATCAACTGCGCCGGGTAGGACGCCTTGAGAGTATTCCAGAAATTGAGCCTATTGATGTGGCGCCCCAGCGAGGGTGGCGCACGCGGGTCCGGTTGGGCGTCGACCAGCAAGGCCGTGCTGGTGTGCGCAAGCGCGGATCCACAGAACTGGTTACGGACGTGGCGTGCAGCCAGCTAGTACCGGGCCTTGTCAGCGGTCTGGTCGGTCCTGGAACCCGCACATTTAGCCCTGGCGCGGAGGTCATTGCGGTCATGGACAGCGACGGTAACCGCCACGTCGTGGAAACCCGGAAGGCACCGCGCGGCCGGCGGATCGAGACTATTCGGGAGACCATCGAGGCGCCGACGCAAGACGTAGTTCAACGCGCTGATGGCCACGAGTTTCACTTCCCACCCACCGCCTTTTGGCAAGCACACATCGGCGCACCTGATGTCTACACACGGCTTGCGAGTCAGTGGCTCGCGGCTGAAGGCGAGGCCGAAGAACACGAAGCAACGAAGGGATCCGAGGTCACAGCAGTAGCGTGGGATCTCTACGGAGGAGTAGGGCTATTCGTTCCCGCGCTGGCTGAAGTCACTGCACCTGAGGGTGGGCACGCCACGGTGTATTCCGTCGATTACTCGCCGGCGGCTGCGGCAGCGCAGCCGGGCCTTTCAGGAATTGATGTGCACTTCCGGACAGCTAAGGTGGAGCAGGCCGCAAGCCAGCTGCCGCGGCCAACAACGGTCATTTTGGATCCTCCGCGTACCGGTGCGGGTGTTGAGGTGGTGGACGCCATTGCCGCTGCGGCGCCGCAGCGCGTCCTCCACATTGGCTGTGACCCCGCTACGTTTGCGCGTGATATCGCTGCATGGTCCGAGCGCGGCTACCGCATGGAGCGCCTAGCTATGGTGAATGCCTTTCCGGGAACACACCATTTTGAGACCTTGGCACTGCTGGTTCCTGCGGCATAAGGCAGGATGCATCCGCGGCGGAAGATCCCGGGGTAATGATTGACGTGTCACGCGTATAAGCGGGTACGGTGGTAGAGAAGAAAACGATCGATGAAGGGGTTTAAGGCAAGCTCTATGGGCATTCTGGATTCCATTCAATCACCAGGCGATCTCAAAGCCCTGAGCAAGACGCAACTGGTTGAGCTCGCGGCGGATATCCGCCAGCGCTTGATTGAGAAGGTGTCCGCCACGGGCGGTCACCTCGGGCCCAACCTGGGCGTTGTGGAGCTCACGGTGGCGATCCACCGCGTCTTCGACTCCCCGCGGGACCCCGTCGTCTTCGATACCTCGCACCAGTCTTATGTGCACAAGATGCTCACCGGCCGTGCCAACCAGTTTGATTCCTTGCGCCAGAAGGGCGGCTTATCCGGGTACACGGACCGTGGGGAATCGGAACATGACTGGACCGAATCCTCGCACGCTTCTGCAGCGCTATCCACGGTGGACGGCCTTTCCAAGGCTTTCAAGATTCGCGGTGAATCGCACCGCAATGCCGTGGCAGTCGTCGGTGATGGTGCCCTCACCGGTGGCATGTGCTGGGAGGCATTGAACAACATCTCTGCGGATAAAGACCGCAACGTCGTCATCGTCGTTAACGACAATGGCCGCTCCTATTCGCCGACCATTGGCGGCCTTTCGGAGAACCTCGGGCGTATTCGTGCACAGCATGGTTATGACGAGTTCATGGAGTTGGGCAAGAAACGCCTGAAGTCGATGGGTTGGGTAGGCGAGCGTACCTTTGATGCTCTGCACGCGGTCAAGGAGGGCGTAAAGTCCACCGTTCTGCCTACCGAGATGTTCCCAGAGTTGGGAATCAAATACATTGGCCCCATTAATGGCCACGATATCGACGCGGTGGTCCGGGCACTGAGTTATGCCCGGGACTATGACGGTCCCATCATCGTGCACACCGTCACGGAGAAGGGGCATGGCTTTGCCCCGGCGGTCAATGAGCCGAAGGACCAGATGCACTCCACCGGAGCTATCGACCCGGTCACCGGTGTCTCCAAGGGGCAAAAGCAGCCGGGATGGACTGCGGCCTTTTCCGAGGAACTCATCAAGGCCGGTCATGCGCGCGAGGATATCGTGGCTATTACCGCTGCTATGGCGGGGCCGACGGGTCTTGCGCCCTTCCAGGAGGAATTCCCGGAGCGATTCTTCGACGTTGGCATCGCCGAACAGCATGCCATGGCCTCCGCCTCCGGTCTGGCGCTGGCCGGAATGCATCCGGTAGTGGCGGTGTACTCCACCTTCCTTAACCGTGCAGTGGACCAAGTCGTCATGGACATCGCGCTGCTCAAGCTGCCCGTCACCATCGTGCTCGACCGCGCCGGTGTCACGGGCTCTGATGGCCCTTCGCACAACGGAGTGTGGGACATGGCGTTGATGAGCATCGTCCCGGGGATGCGCATTGCCGCGCCGCGCGATGGCGCACGCCTGCGTGAGCTCTTTAATGAGGCCATCGCTATTGAGGATGGCCCCACGGTGGTGCGCTTTCCCAAGGGCAACCTCCTTGATGACCGCGACGAACTCAAGCGCCTCGATGACGGGGTAGATATCCTGAGCTATTCCGATGCTGCTGCGGCGGAGGCCACTGATGTACTTATCGTCGCTATCGGTGCCATGAGTGCGCGTTCCCTGGGAGCAGCTGAGCTGCTCGAAGCCCAAGGCTTCAACGTCACCGTCGTGGATCCGCGCTGGCCGGTGCCGGTCCCGCAATCCATCGTTGCACTCGCTGCTGATCATGATCTTGTGGTCACGGTAGAGGATGGCCTCTTGCGGGGCGGCGTGGGTTCCATGGTGGCGGAAGCACTCGACGCCGCGGATGTGGATACCCCAGTCCACCGCCTTGGTGTTCCTGGGTGCTTCCCCAAGCATGCCAGCCGCGGAGAAATCCTTGAGGAATTCGGGTTGACCCCGGAGGGAATCACGGAATCCGTGAATGAGTGGGTAGCTGCTCGGAGCTAGAGGCGCGGTGGCATAGAGCGCATTCGCGCTAGACCGCGACGCAGAAGCGGCGTGGACAGCTCTACCTGCCATTCGCGCGCGCCTTGGGAACGCAGGAAATCGGGGATATCGGCGTCTGCTGCGATCTCGCCCGCCACACCGCCTTCAGGTCCGCAGGCCGCCCAGACTACAGCGCGGACCAAGCTGGGTTTGAGGATCAGCTCGTAGCTCATGCCCAGCTCTTCACCGAGAGCCTCGAAATCACTACGGATCTCGGTATAGAGCTGCCACAGCTCGGGGAAATCTCGGTTAAAAGCTGATTTGGAAGGAACCGGGCGTGGGCTGCGCAACGCCTTCGGCCACTGCTGGCGCGGGCTAGCAAGGGCGGTCTCGACGGCATCGAACCAGCGCAAGGTGGCGCCGCCGCGGCGGCGGGGGAAGCCTTTAACTTGATTGATTTCGTGCGGCGACCGGGGCACGCGGCGCGCGATGTCGACGAGCACACGGTGCGGCAGTACTCGGTTAGGGGCGATGTCTTGGGAGCGGGCGATGGATTCGCGTCGCTGCCACAGTTCACGGGCTACCACGAGTTGCTCTCGGGAGCGCAGAGAGGAGACATCCTTGAGGGCCCGCCACGACCTAGGTTCAGGCCCAGTGATGCGGGCGTGGTCTTCGACAATCCTCTCAAACTCTTCATAAGCCCAGTCGAGCTTGTCCTGTTCCGCAAGAATATCTCGCAGTGTCACGGCGAGCTCGTTGAGAAGCTCCACGTCGAGCGCCGCATAATTGCGCCACTTCCGCGGGATGGGGGTTTCGGACCAGTCGGAATCGCCGTAGCCTTTTTCCAGTTCAACGTCGAAAAGCTCCAGCACCATTGCGGCCAAGTTAGGGTGTGCGAAACCGGCGAAGCGGGCAGCTAACTCGGTATCGAACAGCATGCCCGGGTATAGGCCCAGCCACGCTAGGCTCGGGAGATCGGAAGGGGCGGCATGGACCACCCACTTTTGCCCATTGAGCACCGGTGCGAGTGCTGCGCGGAGCTCATCGCGGTGGTGCTCCGGGGCGAACAAGAACGTGCCTGCACCCTCCCGGCGGATTTGCACGAGGAAGGCGCGGTCATCAAAACGGTAGGACGAGGCGCGTTCGGTGTCGATGGCAAACGGCCCGGTGCCCGCAGCTAAGCGGGCGGCACCGGCCTGAAACTCACGGGGAGAAAGGAGGACTTTCGGCGTCCCATCAACCGGTACCTGGCGCAATTCGCTCATCTTAGCGTCCGAGTTCGGCTACGCCCTCTGGCGGCAAACCAGCGACGAGAGAGAGGACTTGCGCAAAAGCTTCGACGTGTGGGGCGAGATCCAGGCCGGAGGCAGTCCACGAGGCGCGCATTTCTAATTGGTAGGCGCGCGGTGGTCCGCCAATTTCGCCGAAACGAACGGAAGCGGTCGAGGTGACGGTGCCTCCCAAATTCGTATGAGTAGCTTCGCGCACGTCGAGGGATTCAGTGAGCCATTCCCAGGCGACGTCGGGAAGCAGCGGGTCCCCGGCGACGGCATCGTCCAAGTCTGCCTGGATGTAGGCCACCAGGCGCATCGCACCTTCCCAGGCTTCCTCAGCGCCTGGGTCGTGCAACAGGATGAGGCGGCCGAAGGCATCGCCTTCAGAGTCAGTAGGGATAAGGTCCCCGTGTTCTGTGCGCTCAACCTCGAGGCCGATGGCGTGGCTGAATGGAGCCAGGCGTTGCGGTGGGCGGATGGTGCCCAAGGTGATTTCGGGGCGCAGCTGTGCGGTATGGAGGGACTCGACGGCCTCCGTGAAGGCGGTCGGAGTGCTCGGCTCCGCAGGGCGCGATTCGGCGGAAGAGGCGGCGGCGCGATCGTGCAGGTTGGTCGGTGCCCCTGCGAGGTTGCGCGAAGAAACGTCGGAATTGCTCACGGGGATCAAGGTATAAGCTCCGCCCGTGTGGCGGTGGAAGGCGCGCCGAAAAGCTAGTGGCGCGCGGAGGCGCCTCCAACTTATGATGGATAAGAAACTCTGTCGGTTGAAAGAAGGAGAAAGGCATGTCGAAGGTCAACTTCGCCGAGCTCAACAAGGTCCAGCGCTACTCGCAGCACGCGGTATTTCAGGTGATCCCGGGTGCGTTGGGCACGGAGCGCGAGGAGATCGTTGCGCAGGCGCAGAAGTTCTTCTCTGAGCTCGAGGAAGCAGGCGTGGTTACCGTTCGCGGTATCTATGACCTGTCCGGAATGCGCGAGAGCGCTGATTACATGATTTGGTGGCACGCGGAAGAATTCGCCGACATCCAGAAGGCTTTCGCGGATTTCCGCCGCGAGACCGTCCTGGGCCAGGTTTCTGAGGTGACGTGGGTAGGAAATGCTTTGCACCGCCCGGCGGAGTTCAACAAATCTCACCTGCCGTCCTTCATCATGGGCGAAGAACCTGGCGAGTGGATTTCTGTCTATCCCTTCGTGCGTTCCTACGACTGGTACACCATGGATGAAGAAAAGCGCCGCCGCATCCTCATGGAGCATGGCATGCAGGGCCGTGATTACCCGGATGTGCGCGCAAACACCGTGCCGGCCTTCGCGCTGGGTGACTATGAGTGGATCCTGGCCTTTGAGGCCCCAGAGCTGCACCGCATCGTGGACCTGATGTACCTGATGCGCTACACCGAGGCTCGCCACCACGTGCGTGAGGAAATTCCCTTCCACACCGGCCGCCGCGTGAAGGACGTCGCTGAGCTCATCGCTATCCTGCCTTAAGAGCTGCGATAATTCGCGGTAGCGGCAGCGAAAGGCACCGGAAGCCGGTTGAGGGTCTAGTCCTCGACCGGCTTTTCTTCTAGGTCGAGGCAGATGGAATTAATGCAGTAGCGCAGGTCCGTCGGCGTATCGTAGCCTTCGCCTTCGAAGACGTGTCCAAGGTGGGATTCGCAGTTGGCGCACAGCACCTCGATGCGGCGCATGCCCAGTGAATTGTCTTCACGCTCAATGATGGCGTCGCTGGCCAAAGGGGAGAAGAAGGACGGCCAACCGCAGTGCGACTCGAACTTTTCCGTGGAGCGGAAGAGCTCGGCACCGCAGGCACGGCAGGAGTACACACCCTCGGTGGTGGTGTTGGTATATTCACCGACGTGCGGTGCCTCGGTGCCAGCCTCGCGCAGGACGTGGTATTCCTCCGGACTTAGACGCTTGCGCCATTCGGTATCAGCAATGAGCTTGAAATCAGTCATGTAGGGATTTTATCGCTCGCTTGAGGCTTGGGGCTAGTGCCTCGCTCCGCAGCCCACCAGCCGGCCACCGAGGCGGCGGTGACCACAATGAGCAGTCCCCACCCAATGGTAGCGATAAAGACGCTCATCCAGTGCGCGGCGGTGGGCATGCTGGACGACGTCCACTCGAGCGGCGCCAAGAATAAAAATGCGGCCAACCATGCTCCCCACGTGTGGAAGACCGAGCGCGCAAGTACCACCGTAAACAGCATGGGGATAAGCCACATGGAGTAATACTGCTGACCCAGGGAGGAAAGGAAGAAGATGCCGACCATGATGGCACCACTGGTGCTCAGCGCCCAGAAGGTGGGCTCACTGTCGTGCCAGCGCAGCAGACCGAGGATCGCCACTGCCGCAAGTACTGCGAAGAGCAACCAGATGGGATAGTAGATGATGCCGGGGAGATCGAAGTAGACGCGCACGCCCGGCCACGAGGCGTTGGCATAATCGCGCGTGGTGGACAGGTAAGGCACAAGGTTGGCGCGGAAGCCCTCCACGCCGGGGACGAACGGCCAGGCTGCAAGGTTGACTACCAAAGGTACGGCTACGCCCAAGCCTACAGTGAGCCAGCGCTTGCGGACGAGGGCGAGGAAGAGCAGCGGGGCAAATTGTGGTTTGACCAGAATCGCCAGTCCGATGCACAAGCCAGCGGCCCAGCCGTGTTTATCCAACAAGGCCAAGAACGCCACCATCGCGAGCAGCAATAAACCGTTGATGTTGGTAAAGACCAACGTGTTGATGACTGATTCGGTAGCGAAGGCAGCGGCGATGCTGACCGGCCACAGCGGGCCCCGCAGGCTGTGGCCTACAAAGCGGGTCAACACGGCTAGTGCAGCGATGATGGCGGCGGCGTTGGCCAGAATGAAGGCGATGCGCGCGTGTTCCTCGGACACGAGCCCCAAGGGGGACAAGAGGACCGTGGCGCCTGGGTTATACAGGTAGAGCGGTTCGACGAAGGAATAGTTTTGCTCGTAGACCGGGGTGCCCTCCCACAGGTTCCGGATCGCGCGGTAGACGGTGCCGAAATCATCAGTCACCGTGCCGTTGAAGGCGAGCACGAACACGCGATGGAAAACCAAGACGATGGCGGCGGGCCACGCGGCGGCCGTCCACAGTCGCGCGGAATCAGCGAATGTGGAATCTGAGGGTGAGGGAGCCGGAGAAGTCACGGCAGCACAGTTTACGGGGTCTGAGTGCGCCGGTAGCGCAGAAACACCGTGTTGTCGACGGCGGTGACGTTCTCTAGCTCGAGCTTGAGCGCGGGGGAGGTGGCCTCGCCGTCAACGACTGGCTTTTCGACGGAAGGGGAAAGGTGCGGATCAAGCGTCAAATACAGCTTGTCTACGAGGCCTTCTGCGATAAAGGCGGAGTAGACGGATGGCCCACCTTCACAACTGATGCGGCGCGCGCCCTGGGCGCGGAGGGCAGCAATAGCCTCGCTCATGGTTCCGGTACCTGTGCTAACGACTTCGGCACCAGCGTCGGCTAAGCGCCGTGCCTCGAGTGAAGATGCGCGTTCTGCGGGGGTAAGCACGAGGGGGCCAGCTGCAATGAAGTCCTCGAAGCCGGAAAAATCGAGGGAGTGGCTGAAGACGGCGAGACGGGTATTTGACGCCGGCCCATAATCTTCTGCTTTCACCGTGGCTGAGCCGACGACGGCAACGTCCGCCCACTCGCGTAGGGCGGCAAAGAGTTCAGCGTCGGTGTCGTTGCCCATCGGTTCGGAGGTGCCATCGATGGTGGCGGAGCCGTGGAGCGTACTCACCGCAATTAAGCGGATTCCTTCTTGGTCTGGGCCCAGCAGGCGTTCTATTAGCGCAGTGTCACTCATGGCGCCCTACGGTACCTCAAAGGGTGACTATGCCTGGGCTGGGCTGCCCCTGCGCTGGACTGGGCTGTGGGCTGGGCCGAGCTTCAGAAGTTTAGGCGCTCTGGAGCCGCCACGTGCCGAAACGCAGCGCGGAGGCTCCCCAGTGGAGCAGCAAGAGCACCAGTAAAGCGAAGGACAACTGGTGCCAGCCTTCATCCCATGAACCTAGGCACAGCGTTCCGACTGGGAAGGTCGAACCCCACCAGCCGGGGCCGTAGGGAGCCCACGCGAATACCGCTTGGTAGAAGCAGTACATGGCGAATGCTACGCAGGGTGCTCCGATGGCGAACATGATGATGCCGTAGAGGTGGGCGTCAAAAAGCAAAGTCGAGGCGGCCGTTGATTGACCAACCACGCCCAGCGGGATCCACGCTGTACCTGCAGCTGCGCCGCGCGGCCTATCTCGGCGTTGTACAAGAGACCGGTAACAATAGGCGAACAGTGGAATTGCCGTGATGAAGGTGAGGAAGAAGCACAGCTCGCCGGCAAAGTGATAGAACTGCCCATGGTTGATAGCCAATTGGCCTGCGGAGGTCGCCGCCACCATAGGGGAAACCAGCGCTAGCCCCCAAGGAAAAGCGGGCTTGTCGTAGTGGTGCGGCTGCTTGAATAACCCCCAGAGCTGCCACAAGCACACCACGACAGAAAGGGGTGCGCCAATCCACCAACTTACTAACTGGAAGGCAACGTTTCCGGTTAACGCAGTCCACGCCGAGCCGCACGCCAGCAGACCCATCGTGTACATCCCCCACGCCGCCATGTTGTGGTGCCGAGGAGGTTCATTCTTTGCCCCCACGGTAAAAATCACCAGCAGCATTGCTGCGATAAGAGCGAAGACAATTTGGCCTACGTCTAAACCATGTAAACCCGACAAAGTTGACGCAATGGAGGTTCCCATCAAGGCGCCTGCCCAGGCTGGGCCAAATTTTGGCAACTGCACGAAAATCATCCTATTCCTGCACTTGTTGCTAGTGAACTTTTATGGACTAATTGGATAACTGCGCCAGGGGGCAGGTTCAATGTTGTGCAGGCTTGTTCGACCGTGCCGTGACCCCAACGCGTTAAGGTATGCGTTTAGCTCCGGTGGTCAGTATGAGGCGCAACGAGAAAACACCCCCGCGAGAAAGGATGAATGCAGGTTTATTATCCTCATCATCTCCACGCGGAGGCTTTTATCCAGTACTGCATGTTGCTGACTTGCAGTAATAATGGTGGTCCTAGCTGGGATTGAACCAGCGACCTTTCCGGTGTGAACGGAACGCTCTCCCACTGAGCTATAGAACCTCGGTGCAGGCTTTAAGGTACACCGCGCATATGGAAACCCCTAATCGTCCAGCTCAACCGTGTTTTAATTTGTGGCTTGTCGGCACTAGAGCCTTGATGGAGTTAATAAGGGGGCTTGCAACCGCCATCCCTGCCGTGTCCGTTGTAACTGCAGTCTCAATCACACTGATGTAATCTGAATCCTGTTGGAAGTCAGGGGATTAGTGCCGTGGGCTGCGGATTTGGAAACTGGGGCGGCGCACGATAAAGTTTCTTCTCGCACCACGGCATACCGGCCGGGAACGTGCAATGCGGATGTAGCGCAGTTGGTAGCGCATCACCTTGCCAAGGTGAGGGTCGCGAGTTCGAGTCTCGTCATCCGCTCCAGGACTTTCTTGAAGTCAAGGTCACTTGGCTAGGTTCAAGTAAGAGTCTTGATAAATGCATAGGCGCGATTAGCTCAGTGGGAGAGCGCTTCCCTGACACGGAAGAGGTCACTGGTTCAATCCCAGTATCGCGCACAAGGACTTAGTCCTAGAAACCGGGCCTGGTTTCGAATGCGGATGTAGCGCAGTTGGTAGCGCATCACCTTGCCAAGGTGAGGGTCGCGAGTTCGAGTCTCGTCATCCGCTCCAGCACATGTAGTGTGTGAGGCGGTATCGCCACGGTGGAATGGCCGAGTGGTGAGGCAACGGTCTGCAAAACCGTGCACACGGGTTCGATTCCCGTTTCCACCTCAAGAGCAGGCGCCCAACTCTGGGTGCCGTGAGCGCGTTTAGCTCAGCGGGAGAGCGCTTCCCTGACACGGAAGAGGTCACTGGTTCAATCCCAGTATCGCGCACAGGGTTTCCACTAGGAGCCCACGACGAGCGAGAGCTCGTCACGCGGATGTAGCGCAGTTGGTAGCGCATCACCTTGCCAAGGTGAGGGTCGCGAGTTCGAGTCTCGTCATCCGCTCCACATCGAGTGCCCCTCCAAATTGGAGGGGCACTTTTAGTTTTCTGTCTCCCGGATTTTAAGGGGGGTTAAGGATTAAGGGGGTGAGGGGGCTCTTCCCCGTCAGCGAGAGAACTTCCAGTCAGCTGTTTATGATGTTTCTCACAGTCTTGTCGTCTCAAGGAAGTAGACATCATGAAAGCCTTTTCTCCACCTTCGTCTTCCCCGCAGGGCCTGTTACGCGGGGTCTTTGCTATTCTCGCAGCGCTACTCATCGCGTTTCTCACCGTCGTTGCGGTGCCAGCGTCTGCGCAGAATCCGACCGGGGTGTCGTCCAGCACAGCTCCGAGCTCCGAGGCCGCTACCACGAATAACCCGGAGTCCGGCCCCGATGGGGACGCCGCAGATCCCGAGAGCGGCGCGACGATGCTTGTTCTCGATTCTTCTGGCTCGATGAATGCGCAAGACGCTGGCGGGCAGACCCGCCTCGACGCCGCGAAGGACGCAACGAAGAAGTTCGTCTCTGAGCTTGGTGGGACTATCCCACTAGGTCTTGTTACTTACGGCGGCACGGTCGACGAAGCACCGGAGAATCAGGAAGCAGGGTGCCAAGACATCCACGTGGTCAGTGGCCCCAAAGAGGATGTAGGGGATTCTTTCACTGGCCCGATCGATGCGCTCCATGCAAAGGGCTACACCCCGATTGGTGATTCCCTGAAGAAGGCTGCCGAGGAATTGGGTGGCCAGCACGGCACCATTGTGCTTGTCTCTGATGGAATCGATACCTGTGCGCCGCCGCCAGTATGTGAGGTGGCCAAAGAGCTTCACGAGCAGGGCGTCGATCTGGTCATCAACACCATTGGTTTTAACGTCGATGAGGAGGCCCGAAAGGAGCTCTCCTGTATTGCAGATGCCGCTGGCGGCGAGTATCTCGACGCCGATGATGCAGACTCATTGGCAGCGATGATCAAGAAGGCAGCAGGGCGCGCCGCGGACATCTATCAATCCGATGTTGAACAGATTGAAGGCACCGAAGACATCAGCCGACCAACGCAGCTTCCACGCTGGGAGTCTGGTGAGGACTTCATCTTCCGCGCGGAGTTGGATGCCCCACCGAACGGCGGCGAGGAATCTCGCACCGATTTCCATGCTGAGTCATGGTCGATCCCCGTCAAGCCGGGTGAGCGCTATGTGGCGACGATGTACAAGACACTTGAAGGTGGAGTGGGAACACCGAACGACCTGTATTTGAAGACATTTTTCGGCGATGGTACAGAACCGCCAACGGGTACGCATGGTGGCGACGAAGGCTCAGATGATTGCACAGCTGACTGGGAAAGTGCGAACACCGGCACTGTATCTGAGGCCTTGGCAAACGCTAGCGCTTATACCTACGAAATCGGTTCCAAGAATTGCCAGGGCGACTTGGTCTTGACGGCGATGCGCGCAGGCCAGTACAAGGCCGATGAACCTTTCGACGTGGAGATTCTGCTTCACCGTGTTGACCCAGTATCCAACATTGACGAGCTTGTTAGTGGTCTTAGCAGCGAGCTGGACGGCGAACTCCATGCCAACGCCAACGATGCTGAACAGATGGCTCCCGGAAACTGGTTTGACAATGCCACGGAGCTTCGCAGCGGTCAGGCCATCGAAACCGACATTGTTCAGGGCGAAGCGCACGTCTACAAGGTCCCCATGAAGGAAGGACAGCAGTTGGCTGCCGCAATTAGAGCAGGAGAGGCTTCGGATAAGAAGGCTCTCCAGTACTCAGGCCTCGATGTGTCTATCCTCAATCCAGTTCGTGAGAAAGCTGGAGAGCATGAGTCTTTGATCTGGCCCGATGAGGGGGACGAGGGATCGGTCTCGGCAGCAAACCCTATTGCTTTCACTAACCGCTTCAGCTCGGATTCTGCACCCTCTTATGGCAACGCGAACTGGTTGGAGGGTGACTACTACATCGTGGTGACACTAGATGCAGGTAAAGGGAATAATCTAGCGGATAGTGAAGGCAATTTCACTGACAAACGTGCCACCATGAAATATTACCTCACGTCCAAGGTGTTGGGGGAGCCAATCCAAGGGCCCATTTATGAGCCTGTCAAGGACAAGACTGAGGCACCGAAGAGTGATGGTGACGAAGGAAATGTGGACCAAGCAGCAAGGGCCGATGAGGATAAAGGCCTCGGCCTTGGCGCTCTCGGTTATTTCCTAGCTGCGGCCTTGGGCATCATCGCTGTTGCCGTAATCATCCTGGTAGTTATCCTTCTGCGCGGACGTAGCCACTAGAAGTCTTATAAGAAACACGACCTTGCTGCTGGAGAGGGCTGGGAACTTTTCCGCCGCGTGCAACGACTACTTGGTAACCCCGCACAATCCGTGCGGGGTAAGGATTGGCTCGAGGATCCCTTCCGGCGATAGGATGAGGGAGCCTTCAACCAAAAGTTTCATCAGACCATCAAGGAGTAATCCGGGAAATGCAGCTGCGTCAGGTCACTACGGGAATTGCCGCTGGGGCCGCGGGCCTTGCGATTGGGTTGTCCGCGCCGCTAGCGGTGGCACATGACTCAGTCATTGGCGGAAACGTGGTGGGTGACGCACCGCTGGAAGAGTTTCCGCGTGAAATCACGCTGGAGTTCTCTGGTATTCCCCGGGATGACTTCAATACTTTTGCCGTGAGCGATAAGTCAAGCGGCGAGGTGCTCTTTGACGCCACCCCAACCATTGATGGCCGCAATCTCACCGTTGAGGTTCCTCAGGACATCGAACCTGGCGATGGTGAATACCAGGTAGGTTTCCGCATTACCTCCTCCGATGGCCACTCCACGCTCGGTTCCGTGCCGTTTAGCGTGGGCTCTGGGGCCGGCGGACATGAGGCTGCAGATGCTTCTGCTGATGGTGCCAAGGAAGGCGAAGAGGCGCAGGAGTCTCAGGATCCGCTGAGCTCCTTGCCCACTGCGGCCAGATGGATCATTGGCGTAGGGGCAGTTCTCGTCGTCGGCGCAGCGCTCTTTGCCTTCGGAGCAAAGACCCGCCGCGCTGGTGGAAAAGGCTCAGAAGGCTAAACACCACCAGCCGCTGATGAGACGAGAGTCAATCCGCACTTTCCTTAACTACTGTTACTGCAGAAAGGCATGTCCCATGCTGAATACCCGTTCTTTCCTCCGTGTCTCCGTGGCGGCTCTCGCAGCAGGCAGCCTGACCTTGGCGGCTTGCTCCCCGAGCGAAGAGGATTCCGCCGCGGCTCCGTCGAGCGCTGCAGCTAGTGCTGAGAATGGCGCCGAGAAGGACAAGGACGCAGAGACCAGTACTTCGGCTTCTTCCTCCGCTGAGTCCGGTGTGACCTTCGAGGATGCTGTTGTGCGCGCCATGGAGAAGGACTCGGATATGACCGCGATCTTTGGCACTCTCCACAACAACACGGACAAGGACATCAACGTGGTTGGCTTCAGCTCTTCGGTGAAGGCGAAGCACTATGAGATCCATGAGGTTGTCGATGGCGTCATGCAGGAGAAGGAGGGCGGCTTCGATATCCCTGCCGGCGAATCCATTGAGCTCGCGCCGGGCGGTTTCCACTTCATGTTGATGGGCGTGACCGAGCCTGTTATGGCCGGTGAGACTGCCACCCTCACGCTGGAGCTTGCCGACGGTTCCTCCGTCGAGCTCGGCGATATCCCGGTGCGCACCATTGGTGCCGGCGACGAAGACTACGGCGATATGGACCACGGATCCATGGACCATGCAGAGCACATGGACCACTCGGAGTCCGCAGACATGTCTGACATGAAGAAGGAAGAGCACGCGCACTAGAAACTAGCGTGCTCTGGGCCAAAGTAGGCAAGAAATCGGTTCTCACGAGATAGGGAGAAATCAAGGATGAGCGGGTTCGCGGAACCTGTCAGCCGGCGTGGATTACTCGCCGGAAGTGCTGTGGCGGCAAGCGCGGTAGCGCTTGCAAGCTGTGCGAAAGGGGATGAACCTGGACAGGCATCTGGGGATGCCTCCCGCGCAGCGCAGGCTGGTGACGCTGGAAGCACCGGTCCGGACAGCCGCGAGGAGACCATGGGCGGCGATATCGTCGCCTTCGACGGAAAGCACCAAGCGGGCATCCAAACTCCGGTCCAAGCGCACGTGGAACTGGCGGGCTTTAACCTGAAAAAGGGGACCACCGCACGCGGCGCGGCCGCGCTCATGCGCCTGTGGACAGAAGACGCCCGCCGTCTGTGCACCGGTGAGAACCCGTTGGGCAGCCTCGAACCCGAATTGTCTACCACCCCAGCAAACCTCACCGTCACGTGCGGTTGGGGAGAGGGATTCTTCGACACGGTGGACGTCGCCAAGCCCAGCTGGCTGCGCGATATCCAGGCTTTTGACCATGATGACCTCCGCCCGGAATGGGGCCAGACAGATATCGTCCTGCAGATCTGCAGCGATGACCCTTTCACTGCCGCCTTCGTATTGCGGCATATGACCCGCGCGGGCAAAGATTACGCCGATGTTGCGTGGATCCAACAGGGATTCAGCCATGCCTATGGCTCCGCACCGAAGGGTATGACTCCGCGCAACCTCTTTGGGCAAAAGGACGGAACGGTCAATCCCCGAAGCGATGAAGACTTCAACGAACAGGTGTGGATCGAAGACGGCCCCTTCGCCGGCGGCAGCGCCATGGTGGTACGCCGCATTCACATGAACCTGGACACATGGGAGCAGCTTGATCGCGCGGCACGTGAGAACTCGACTGGGCGCACGCTCGATACCGGAGCTCCTATAGGCGCTAAGGACGAGTTCGACCCGGTGGATCTGGATGCCCGCAACGAGTTTGGGCTCAAAGCCATTGATGAAAACTCGCATGTCGCCAGAGCGCATCCGCCGGCAGAGCATCCAGAACAAAAGCTTTTGCGTCGCCCGTATAACTACAACCTGCCGCCGACTCCGGAGACCACCCAGCGCGGTGAACTTAGCAACGCGGGATTGATCTTCATCTGCTACCAGAAGGACCCGACGACGCAGTTCGAGCCTATTCAAGCGCGCCTTGATGAAGCGGATCGCCTCAATGAGTGGATTCGCCACATTGGTTCGGCCGTGTATTACATGCCGGCCGGAACTGAAGGCGAAACCTTCTGGGGCGAATCGCTCATACGCAGTTAAGAGGGGTAGACTAAGCCGCTGTAACTTTCTCGTTGAGTGCTGATCGGCCAGGTATGTCGAGCGGCGCGTGAGCGCAAAGGAGCGCACCAAGTCATGGCGGAAATGATTCCAGCAGTCCCGGTGAACTACGAACCAATCACGGTCCCCGCCGGTACTGCCGTGGGAGCAGCGATGCGCGAGCATGAGCTGCCCAACAAGGGCCCGGAAGCTGTCGTCGTCGTCCGCGGCGCCGATGGAACCCTCTACGACCTTTCCCACACCCCGGACACGGACGCCGAGTTCACCCCGGTTGCTGCCTGCGAGGAAGACGGCCGCGCCGTTATCCGCCACTCCTGCGGACACGTCATGGCCCAGGCAGTGCAGGCGGAATTCCCCGGCACTAAGCTGGGCATTGGCCCGGCCATCGAGAATGGCTTCTACTTCGACTTCCAGACCGCTGAGCCCTTCACCCCGGAGGACCTCAAGGCCATTGAGAAGCGTATGAAGAAGATCATCAAGGGCGGCCAGCGCTTCGAGCGCCACGTCTACGCCACCACCGAAGAAGCTGAAGCGGCATTGGCCAACGAGCCCTTCAAGCTGGAGCTGGTCCAGGACAAGGGCAACGTGGATCCAGATTCCGATGAGGCCGCCGAGGTGGGCGCCGGAGATCTGACCCACTATGACAACGTAAACCCCCGCACCGGCGAGGTGGAGTGGTTTGACCTTTGCCGCGGCCCGCACGTGCCGACCACCAAGTACATCCCGGCTTTCACCCTGACGCGATCCTCTGCTGCCTACTGGCGCGGCGACCAGTCCAAGGCTGGCCTGCAGCGCATTTATGGCACCGCCTTCGAATCCAAGGAGGCCCTGGAGTCCTACAAGACCATGGTCGAAGAGGCCGAAAAGCGTGATCACCGCCGCCTGGGTGCTGAGCTGGACCTGTTTTCCTTCCCGGATGAGATTGGTTCCGGCTTCCCCGTCTTCCACCCGAATGGCGCTACCGTGCGCATGGAGATGGAGGAGCACTCCCGCCGTCGCCACATCGCGGACGGCTACTCTTTCGTGTCCACCCCGCACCTGACCAAGGGAGACCTGTTCAAGAAGTCCGGCCACCTCGACTTCTACGCGGATGGCATGTTCCCGCCGATGCAGCTCGACGGTGAGTGGGATGAGGACGGCAACTGCACTAAGCAGCCGCAGGATTACTACGCCAAGCCGATGAACTGCCCGATGCACAACCTCATCTTCGCTTCTCGTGGTCGTTCCTACCGTGAGCTGCCGCTGCGCCTCTTCGAGTTCGGCACGGTCTACCGCTACGAGAAGTCAGGCGTTATCCACGGCCTGACCCGCGCCCGCGGCTTTACCCAGGATGATTCGCACATTTACTGCACCCCGGAGCAGCTCGAAGACGAGCTGACCAAGGTTCTGGAGTTCATCATTTCCTTGCTCAAGGACTACGGTCTGGATGACTTTTACCTGGAGCTATCCACCAAGGACCCCAACAAGTACGTTGGCTCGGATGAGATTTGGGAGCGCTCGACGGCTATCTTGCAGTCGGTGGCGGAGAAGTCCGGCCTCGAGCTGGTCCCGGACCCAGCAGGCGCGGCCTTCTACGGCCCGAAGATTTCCGTTCAGGCGCGCGATGCCATCGGCCGTACCTGGCAGATGTCCACTGTGCAGCTGGACTTCAACCTGCCGGAGCGCTTTGAACTGGAGTACACGGCGTCGGATGGCTCCAAGCAGCGCCCGATCATGATTCACCGCGCACTTTTCGGTTCCATCGAGCGTTTCTTCGGCGTGTTACTGGAGCACTACGCGGGTGCATTCCCGGCGTGGCTGGCACCTCACCAGGTGGTGGGCATCCCGGTCGCCGATACCTTCGCCCCGCACCTCGAGGAAGTCTGTGCACAGCTGCGCGCACGCGGCCTGCGCGCTGACGTGGATACCTCTGATGACCGCATGCAGAAGAAGATCCGCAACCACACCACGGGCAAGGTTCCATTCATGCTGTTGGCCGGTGAGCGTGACGTGGATGCCAACGCGGTGTCCTTCCGCTTCCTCGACGGCACCCAGGTCAACGGTGTGCCCGTAGAGACAGCAATCAACGTGATTGAAGCATGGGTTCGTGAGCGCAACAACGAGCAACCGACTAAGGACACTATCGCTGAACGCTTCTAGGCGGATGCATCTAGGTAGAGGTTAGAAAAGGAGAACACACAGAGTGGGAGAGTACGTCGATACCGGCCTGGGAACCCCCGACCGCTTAGAGCGCCTGTGGGCGCCGTACCGCATGAGCTACATCAAGCGTGAGGGCGGCGCCGGCGACGTGCCCAAGGAAGCCCATAATCCGTTCGTGGAGATTCCACAGATGTCGGACGAGGACGGGCTCATCGTTGCGCGTGGCGAGTTTGTCTATTGTGTTCTCAACCTCTACCCCTATAACGCCGGGCACATGATGGTGATCCCATACCGTCAGGAATCAGAGCTGGAAAACCTCACCGAGGAAGAATCTCGCGAGCTTTTTCAGTTTGCCCAAGCCGCCATCCGCGTCCTAAAGAAGGTCTCCGGCCCCGATGCCGTCAACGCTGGCTTTAACTTGGGGCGCGCCTCGGGCGGCTCGGTGGGGCAGCACCTGCACATGCACATCGTTCCGCGCTGGAGCGGGGACTCAAATTTCATGACTATTGTGGACGGCGTCAAAGTGCTGCCGCAGCTCCTCAAAGACACCCGGTCCCTGTTGGCGCAGGGGTGGGCGGAGCTCGCCGCCGAGGGAATCATTTCAGGAGAAGCGCATGCTTAGTGTTCATGGGCGCAAACCCGCCGCCGTGGTTGTGGTCCCAGTGGCCAAACTCTTCCTGAAGGTGGGGCTCACGCCCAATGTCGTCACCGTCGTGGGCACAATCGTCACCATTGCTATTTCGGTTATCCTGATCCCGCTTGATCACCTCTTTGCGGCGGCGCTGCTGTCGGGACTCTTCGCTGCCTTCGACATGCTCGACGGCACCATGGCGCGCCTGACCACCGGCGGATCCAACTTCGGCGCGACTCTCGACGCCTCCTGCGATCGCATCACTGACGGTGCTTTGTTCGCAGCGATCGCCTATTGGATGGTGTACGTCGATAACGCCCACCCTCTCAACTTCGCCGCCTGCATGGTGGTGCTCGTGAGCTCCCAGGTCATTTCTTATGTCAAGGCGCGCGGCGAAGCCTCCGGTTTTAAGATGGTCGGCGGACTCGTCGAACGCCCCGAGCGCCTCATCTTGGGCCTCGGCGGCGTGGGGCTGGAAGGCTTGGGCGTGCCTTATGCACTCGAGGTTGCCCTGTGGCTGCTGGCCGTGGGCTCTGTCTTCACCATTTACCAGCGCATGCGCCAAGCAGCGCGTCAGGACACCAAGGCGCGTTTCAAGAAGGAACTGAAGCACATTTAGTCCGACACCCTCTTCTACCGGAAGGTACCGCGCCCTCAGCCCACACAGAAAGGCTCCCGAACCGTGGCTCTACTGGACCGTGACCGGCTGACCGCCGCCGCATACATCGCGTGCTGGAAGGTTGTGCGCTTCCTTCCCCAGCCGCTGGCAGCCTGGCTGTTCGAACGCGGCGCGGATCTGGCAAGTGACAACGGCCAAGGCATGGAACAGCTGCGCCAGAACCTGAGCCGGGTCGTGGGGGCGGAAAACGTCACGCGGGAGTTGGTGCGGGATTCGATGCGCTCCTATATGCGCTACTGGCTCGAGGCTTTCCGTTTGCCTGCTATCCATTCGGATCCGGATCTGCAGAGGCATCTATTGGCAGGTCTGCGAGGCAAGGAACATGCTGATGCCTCCGTGGCTTCCGGGCGCGGGGTGATTTTTGCGCTTCCGCACTCCGGTAATTGGGACATGGCGGGTGTCTTCTGCGTGGGGCACTATGGCGGCTTCACTACGGTGGCTGAGCGCTTGAAGCCAGAGGTGCTTTTTGACGCCTTCGTGGACTACCGCGAGAGCCTTGGCTTTACTGTCCTGCCACTGACCGGTGGCAGTTCTTCTCCTTACCCGCGTCTGAAGGACACTCTGGAACGCGGTGGGGTGGTGTGTTTGTTGTCTGAGCGGGACCTCACGCGCACCGGTGTGACGGTAGACTTCATGGGCGAAGAGGCTAACGTTGCCGCCGGCCCCGCCCAGCTGGCCATCGAGACAGGAGCTGCACTCCATGTCGTGCACTCGTGGTTTGACGGTAAGGATTGGGGGCTATCGGTCAGCCCCGAGGTGGAGGTCACTGACCTGCAGGAGACGTGCCAGCGCCTTGCGGATGGCTTTGCGGAGAACATCAGGGCACATCCAGAAGACTGGCACATGTTGCAGCCGCATTGGAACGCCGATGTGGAGCGGCGGCGAGCCGCTCGCCAGAAGAAGTAGAAAGGCAGAACACAGATCATGCGCATAGGCATCATCTGCCCTTATTCCTTCGACGAACCCGGTGGAGTTCAGGCTCATATCCTTGACTTGGCGACTGTCTTCATTGAGCAAGGACACCACGTGGAAGTACTCGGGCCCGCAGCGGCGAGCACGCAGGTTCCCAGCTTTGTTCGCAAGGGTGGCTGGGCGGTGCCGATTACCTATAACGGATCCGTGGCTCGTCTCTCTATTGGCCCGCACGTGCGCCGCAATATTAAGCGTTTCATCCGCGAGGGAGATTTCGACATCCTCCATATCCATGAACCCAACTCCCCAAGTTATTCCATGGCTGCTCTGGCAGTGGTGCGCGGGCCCATCGTAGCGACGTACCATGCTTCGGCCTCGAGCTCTCTGGCATTGACCCTGGCTAAGCCTTTCCTCCGTCCGTATCTGGAAAAGGTTCGGGGAGGTATTGCGGTTTCAGAGATGGCTCGGCGCTGGCAGGTTGAGCAGTTGGGAGGGGACCCTGTGCTCATCCCTAATGGGGTCGACACCTCTGTCTATGCGCGCGAGCGTGCCCGCGCCGAGCATAAAGAGAATGATTCAGAGATTGAGATTGTGTTCTTGGGCCGGCTCGATGAGCCGCGAAAAGGCTTGGACATTCTTCTTGAGGCTCTCACGCTACTCCCGCAGCCGGTCCGGGTGACGGTTATGGGCGGGGGACACCCGCGACGCGTTCCGGGGGTTGACTTCGTGGGGCGTGTCAGTGATGCCGAGAAGGCGGCTATTTTGGGGCGCGCTGATATTTATGTGGCTCCCAATACAGGCGGCGAGAGCTTCGGCATTGTTCTTGTTGAGGCAATGGCCGCTGGATGCGCAGTGGTGGCTTCAGATCTGGAGGCCTTCGCCGCGGTGTGCAACGCAGACTCGGAGAAACCCGCAGGCGCCTTATTTAAGAACGGTGATGCGACGGACTTAGCGCGGGTGTTGCAGGATTTAGTGATCAATGCGGACAAGCGGCAGGCCTTGATTAGGGCGGGGGTGGAGCGTGCCCGCGAATACGACTGGGATCATGTGGCCGCAGCCGTCATGCAGGTATACGAGACCGTGGCGGATGGCACAAAGGTCCGGGTGTCATAAATGGCTATCGAGATAGTTATCACCCTCGCTGTGCTCCTCGTACTAGGTATGTGGGCGCTGTACACGGCGCAGCGGCTCAACTCGCTCCACATTCGCACGGACGCAGCCTTGGCACAGCTCGAAGCCACTCTGGATCGCCGCGCAGCAGTGATAAGTGCCTTGGCTCCTGAGCTTGAGGCTATCGCGGCGCGCGCAGAGTCAACGGAGCTTGTGCAAGGGCATTTCGATGAACGAGCCGCCCGGGAACGGGAGCTTTCGGCGGCTATTGCGCAGCGCTTTGAGTCACGCCCGCCCGTGCTTGCCGACGCCGAAGGTCGCATCCACCTAGCGCATCGCTTCTACAACGAGGCAGTCAGCGATACCCGCGCGCTGCGCCTGCGGCCAGCCGTCAAGCTGCTGCGTCTGGGAGGAACCGCGAAATTGCCGGAGTACTTTGAGCTCAGTCAGATCGACGTGTGATTCACCCGCCCTGTCACACCCGCGCCTGATTCGCTCTTGCCACACGGTACTCAAGCAGGTGCCAGTAGACGGCACATGCGGTCATTGCCAGGATGAGCAGATTGCGCAACAGGAGCGCGTAGACCGGGTTGGGGTTTTCGCCCACAAAGAACCAGATGTAGTTATACCCATAGGGGTAGATGACGGTTCCCAAGGCCGCCGTTCCTACAGCGAGCACCGCCATGATGGCGCGTACCCCTTTAATGTCAGCGGCCACCTTCCGTGGGGTGGTGGCCGCCGTGGGAGTAGGGGAGCGAAGCGCCACCGCTAGTATCGGCCCAAGCCACACGATGTATTGCGGGGAGAAGACCTTATTTGTCGCGATGAGAAGGAGAATCGCCGCGATGAAGAAGACGAGGGAGGAGTGCGGGCTCCAATTCCCGCGCAGAAAGTGCACGAGTGCCACTCCCACGATCCACGCGAGGGCCGCTCCCATGGCGATGCTGCTCAGCGCAATCGTTGTGTCGACGCCCGGGCCGGTGATCTCAAAGCTTTTCGAGGCCGCGTATCCCATCGTCCACACATCAGGCTGGTGATGAGCTTGGTAGACGAACCAGGTGGCGGCCAGAGATTCGATCTGGAGGCCGCGCTCTCCTTGATAAGTCAACGGGGATAGAACTCTGTCCACGCTGGTCATTGCTGCCACGCCGATGCACAGGGCAACGAGACTTCCAAAGAACGCGACTAGTCGCTGCCACGTAGCGCGGGAGGTTGCGCGCCCGACGAGTCCGGCAGCGAGGACACCGGGCCACAGCTTTGCTGCGGTGGCCCAAGCCAACAGAACTGAGGCAAGCCGCGGGCGGGTAGCCAGAAGTGCGCCCGCACCGGCAACTAGTAAGGCGGGGTAGAGATCGAGCCGCCAGGTAAATACATGTCCCGCCGCGGTGCCGAAGAATACCCAGAACCACCCAGCGCTATATGCCCCTGGGGTGGAACGGTGATGGTGCAGGAGGAGGGCGAGGAAAGTGGCGTCAGCAAGCAGCATCATTGCCGTAAAACCGATGGCATAGCGCTCAAAGTCGTAGCCAGTAAGCCACGCAAGCAGAACGCTGGGCCAGGTACCGACTTGGGGATACTCCGTCATGTCGCTGGGGTTAGCGCCGTAGACGCCTTCGAGGTAATACCGAACGTCCCCGAGCGGACCCTTCTCGTTGAGGAGTAGGTAGATAAGGAAAAGGCGTGCCAGCACCCACCCAAGCCAGATGCTTGGGGCCTTAGCGATTATTTTCAATGGCGGACTCGACGTCGACGGGTGGCCCCACCATGAGCAGAACGCTGAACACTACGGCAACGACGAGCAGCGCGATGAGCGCGGTGCGCACCGGGTGGCGAATGGCCTGTGCCAAGATCGTGTCGAAGACACCGTGCGGCTCTGAGTCATCGGCATTGCTAAACCGCCAGGGGCCGGCGACGAGTCCGCGCCGCGATACCCACACTGCAAAGGGCAAGGCCGCGAAGGGGATTACGGTTACGACTAACCCCAGAATTCCCACGCCGAGTGACCACCGGTTATTGATCCATACCAGCGCCGTCATGAGCAGGAAACAGAGGAAGCCAAAGCCGTGGATACCTCCCGCGATGGGGGTGAGTGCTTCGGTCGTGCCGGAGTACTTGAGGATCATGGAGAAGATCAGCAGGCCCCACGTGAACATTTCCAGGTACGCGGCCACACGGTGCACGCTGTGCGGGGTGGTTGAAGTCATGCCGAATATAGTACGCAACTCCCGAGAGCGGATCAGCACGTGAGTAGGATGGTCGGGGTTAGTGTGGCGAGCGCCATAACAGAAGGGAAAGAGGAGCAGAACATGGCATCGGTGGCCCAGGCGGTCGATATCGAGCGGATCGGTGAAGACGAGTTTCGCGGCCCGGTGGTTCCCTCGCTCATTACGCGCACCTTCGGCGGACAAACCATGGCGCAGGCGCTGCGGGCAGCGCAGCTTACTGTCGATGAGAAGCTAGCGCACTCCATGCACTGCTACTTCGTGGGCCCGGGCGATTCCAGCGCTCCCACCACCATCCAGGTCGAGCGGATTAGGGACGGCCGTTCTTTTGCGCACCGTCACGTGCGAGTCTTTCAGGATGATCGCTTGATCTTCATGCTCAGTGCCGGTTTCCACGCGACCGGGGATATCGGTCCTGAGCATCAGGCCGACATGCCGCAGGTGCCGCCACCGGAGATCATTAAGGACTCGCCTTACTCCACCCGTATCATTTTGAAGGAGTGGGAAGACTGGGATGTGCGGCTCGTTCCGGACGCGGACCGCGATGCTGTCGCTGCCGAAACCACTGGGGCAGGGTTTAGAAATATTTGGTTCCGCAACACCGGTGACCTGCTTGCTGCTACCTCTGACCAATCCCTCCACCAGGTAGCGTTGTTGTATATGTCTGACATGACGTTGATCCGCACGGCGCTTCTTCCGCACCAAGGCGAAAGGATTCAGCTAGCCAGCTTGGATCATGCGCTGTGGTTCTTGCGGCCAGTGCGGGTGGATGAGTGGATGCTGTTTTCGCAGTCCAGCCCGTCAGCGCAATCCGGTACGGGACTTGCCCAGGGAAAGATTTTCAACCAGCGCGGCGAGCTACTGGCCGTGGCGATGCAGGAGGGGCTGACGCGCACCTTGCATCCGGATAGTGATGGCTCCAGCGCCAATGGCAATTGGCAAAACGTCTAGGATGCAGGCGGGGCACGGCCCCCTGTGCTGGTGGAGGCTCGGTGAGGCCGTATAATTACAACAGTTTCCACACAAGTCTTTTAAGCCACATCGAAAGGGATGACATGGCAGGCCACTCTAAATGGGCAACAACGAAGCACAAGAAGGCGGCGAACGATGCCAAGCGTGGCAAGGAATTTGCCAAGCTGATCAAGAATATCGAGGTGGCAGCACGCACCGGCGGCGGTGACCCTGCAGCCAACCCCACCCTTGATGACATGATCAAGAAGGCTAAGAAGGCCTCCGTTCCCAACGACAACATTGAGCGCGCCCGCAAGCGCGGTTCCGGCGAAGAGGCCGGTGGTGCCGATTGGGAAACCGTGATGTACGAGGGCTATGGCCCGAACGGCGTGGCCATGCTCATCGAGTGCCTGACGGATAACCGTAACCGTGCGGCGACGGACGTCCGCACTGCGATGTCTAAGAATGGCGGCAACCTCGGCGAGTCCGGTTCCGTGGCATATATGTTCTCCCGCACCGGTCTGGTTATGGTGGAGAAGGGCGAACTCAGTGAAGATGACATCCTTCTCGCCGTCCTCGAGGCCGGCGCCGAAGAGGTCAATGACAACGGCGAGAAGTTCGAGATCACCTGCGCACCGGGCGATGTTCCTGCCGTGCGCGAGGCGCTCGTTGCTGCCGATATCGAGGTCGATGACACCGATACCGACTTCCGTGCTTCCGTTGAGGTGCCGCTGCAGGCAGATGATGCCCGCAAGATCTTCCGCCTCATCGATGCTCTCGAGGATTCGGATGATGTCCAGAACGTTTATACCAACATGGACTTAAGCGAAGAGGTCCTCGCCGAGCTGGACGAGGACTAAGAAGGCTAGTCGAGCTCGAGGCCTTCCATGCCATGAGCAGTCACCGTCTCTGACAATGGTGCGCGGCCCGGGGCAGTCTTGAACACGGGGCTGGACTGGTCTGCTACGCCGAAAGTTAGGGCGGTGACGAGTTTGTAATCCTCGTCCACGCCCAGGAACTCACGGACGGTTGGGGCGAGCAGCGAAATCATGCCCTGCGGGACGCCGTGATAGCCGTGCGCCTGGAGCGAGAGCAAAAAATTCTCCGCATAGGTGCCTTGGTCAAAAGCGGCACGGATGCGGTCACCCATCGGGGGAATGAAAAGCAGCGCGGTGTGCGGGGCACCGAAGAAGCGAAGGTTTTCACGGATAAATTCCGTGCGGGCTTCTTTATCTTCACGCGCAATGCCGAGGAGCCCATACATTTTGGCTGCCAGTTGCTGAGAGCGCTGCGGGTGAACGCCTTGACCGTAATCAATCGTGAAGTCTGGGTTGATGCCGTTCTTATCGAATTCGGATATGAGAGCAGCGCTTAGTTCTTGCAGTGCCGTACCGCCGACGAGGTGCACATTCCATGGTTGGGTATTGGAATTGGAGGGGGCGGATCGGGCGTCGATAAGCACCTGCTTTATGACATCAGCGGGGAGCGGCTCCGGAAGGAATGCGCGCGGGGAATGGCGGGAACGGATAAACTCTGAATAGTCATTAGGATGTTGAGACATGCGCGCCACTCTACGCCGCGCAGTAGGAGAGGCGAGTAAGCGGCTTGGGGGACTGCCTAGACTAGAACACATGTGTGTACACTGTTCCTAGATAAACAAGCGCTTCACAAGGGCGCGTGCAACAAGGGCGAGGAGGCGGCCGTGAACTTGGAGGGGTTGCGCGTCATGGGCATTGATCCCGGTCTGACGCGTTGCGGTCTGTCAGTTGTCCAAGCCGGTCGTGGGCGTGGGGTCATTCCCATCGCCGTAGGGGTCGTCCGCACCCCCAGCGACAAGGACTTAGGGGAGCGCCTGAAGCGACTATCGGTGGCAGTCCGGGAATGGATGGATGACTATAAGCCGGATGTTGTGGCCCTCGAGCGCGTATTCGAACGCGGTCAAGTCTCAACCGTGATGCAGACCGCGCACGCGGTTGGGGTATTGGTCCTTGCCGCAGCAGAGCGGGATATTCCGGTGCACATGTACACCCCTTCCGAAGTCAAGAAGGCAATTTCAGGCAATGGACGTGCTGATAAGAAGCAGATGACTGCCATGATTACTCGAATCTTGGGGCTCAGTGAGGCGCCTAAGCCGGCCGACGCTGCGGATGCCCTAGCCCTAGCCGTGTGTCACTGCTGGCGTGCGCCAGCCCTGGCATGGATGACCGGCGGTGATGCGAGCGCTGGCGTCGGGGCCGGGGCACGAACGAGCGGAGTACGCGGCACCTCGCCGCGTACCGCATCCGTCTCCCGGGCGGCGAAGACGACCTCCTAAGCTAACTGGCACAACCACTCACACCAAGGAACCCTATTAATGATTGCATCTTTGCGCGGAACCGTCCTAGACATCCAGCTTGATCATGCCGTGCTGGAATGCGCTGGCGTGGGCTATAAGGTCCTGGCCACCCCGGCCATGCTGGGAACCCTACAGCGTGGCGAGGAAGCGCGGATCATGACCACGCTCGTGGTAAAGGAAGACTCGATGACGCTGTACGGCTTCACCAGTCAGGATGACCGCGATATGTTCCACGTCCTCCAAACGGTTTCTGGGCTGGGGCCAAAACTGGCTCTAGCTGCTCTGTCCGTGATGAGCGCGGGCGATTTGGCACAGGCGATTGCGGGGGAGGAGGCCGCACGCTTGCAGAAAATCCCGGGAGTGGGCAAACGCGTTGCACAGCGGTTGATTCTGGAGCTCAAAGATAAGGTCAAGGCTTTCGCCCCGGCAGAAGGCGCGGATCTCTCGGCTGCTGCCCCGGCTGCCGCCGGGCCGGTGGTTGAGGATGTCGTTGAGGCTCTTATTGGGTTGGGCTTTACTGATAAAA
The DNA here is from genome assembly GCF_001807205.1 of Corynebacterium sp. HMSC05D03. Taxonomy (NCBI): domain Bacteria; kingdom Bacillati; phylum Actinomycetota; class Actinomycetes; order Mycobacteriales; family Corynebacteriaceae; genus Corynebacterium; species Corynebacterium sp. HMSC05D03. The sequence goes on from NZ_KV788182.1 coordinate 100,452, forward strand.
TGGCCCGCCCCGTGGTGGAATCCGTGGCGGCAGAGCAACCCGATGCGGCGACGCCGGTGGTGCTGCGCGCAGCGCTGAGCCAGCTTGGCGCCAAGAAATAGGGGAGAGTGGGTGACATGTCAGACGTAGAACGCACTGAATTTAAGCTTCCGGAGGGGATGGATTTAAGCTCGCCCCCGCAGCGTAACCAGGATGTGGACGCCACAGAGCAACAGGGCGAGCACGATATTGAGCGCTCGCTGCGCCCGAAGTCCCTCGATGAATTCATTGGCCAACCCAAGGTGCGCGAGCAGCTATCGCTCGTGCTCAATGGCGCGAAAAACCGTGGTGTCACCCCGGACCACGTATTGCTCTCCGGCCCGCCTGGGCTGGGCAAGACCACCATGGCGATGATCATCGCCCAAGAGCTGGGAAGCTCCTTGCGTATGACCTCGGGCCCAGCGCTGGAGAGGGCCGGGGATCTAGCGGCGATGTTGTCGAATCTGATGGAGGGGGATGTGCTCTTCATCGATGAAATTCACCGCATCGCCCGCCCAGCTGAGGAAATGCTCTACATGGCAATGGAGGATTTCCGCATCGATGTCATCGTGGGCAAAGGCCCAGGAGCGACGTCCATCCCGCTGGAAATCCCGCCTTTTACACTGGTAGGAGCGACAACTCGTGCGGGCATGCTGACTGGTCCGTTGCGTGATCGCTTCGGTTTCACCGCGCAGATGGAGTATTACGATACTGAGGATCTCACCCGGGTAATTAGCCGTGCAGCGCGGATTCTGGAGGTGGACATCGATCAGGATGCCGCGGTAGAGATTGGTTCCCGCTCGCGTGGCACTCCGCGTATTGCCAACCGGCTTTTGCGCCGAGTCCGAGACTATGCCGAAGTCAACGGGGATGGACATATTAATGTTGCAGCTGCCCAGGCAGCGCTTCGGGTCTTCGACGTCGATGAGCGCGGATTGGACCGTCTTGACCGCGCGGTGCTCGGGGCTTTGATCAAAGGCCACGGCGGTGGCCCCGTAGGAGTGAATACCCTAGCCATCGCGGTGGGCGAGGAACCATCGACGGTGGAGGAGGTCTGTGAGCCCTATCTCGTGCGTGCCGGCATGATCTCACGAACCGGCCGCGGCCGTGTGGCAACAGCCGCCGCATGGCAACACCTAGGACTGGAGGCGCCCGAGGGAGCGGTTGGCGGGACCCTTTTTTAATTGGCCCGGAGGTAGGGCGGTCTGGCACACTGGCCTTTTATGAACGGAACTCAACTTCTTCTTCTCCTTGTTCTCGCCATCCTCGTCATCTTGCCGAGCTTCATGTCGATGCGAGCGCAGCGCAAGCGCCAGGCGCAGATGCAAAAGCTCCAATCCTCGCTGCAGGCGGGGCAGGAAGTGATTACTGCCGGCGGCCTCCCCGGCACCGTCGTCGAAACCCGCGGCGAGCAGGTTGATCTGCAGGTCAAGGACGGCACGGTGATGACTTTCGACACGATGGCCATCGTTCGCTCCGCTGACGCAGCCGGCGCAAACACTGATGCGCCAGTGGAGACGGAGGACGAGAACGACGAGCGCTTCCCGAAACTCTAAGATTGCGTTGCGCTCGTCACAGTGCGGGCGCGTACCTTAAGTCTGTTAAGGAAAACAACAGTCCATGACGTACCATGGTGGACTGTGCTTTAGTCATGGAGGCACCGCGGCGCCCAGTGCGTGCGCGGCGGTTGCTGCCATGACCTATGATTTTTAGCCCTGTTCCTCACAACACAGGAGATCTTTGTGTCCGCTTCGAAACGTGGTGGCGTTAGCAGCCGTCAACGGCAATGGCCCAAGCGTGCGATGGCGCTTTTCGCGCTCATTGTCATCGTGGTTTATGCGCTGATATTTTTGACCGGTGATAAGTCACCAACACCCAAGCTCGGCATTGACCTGCAGGGCGGAACCCGCGTGACCCTGGTGCCGCAGGGCGAAGACCCCACCCAGGAACAGCTGCAGCAGGCGCGCACCATCCTCGAGCAGCGCGTGAATGGCATGGGGGTGTCCGGTTCTGAGGTCGTCATCAGTGGCTCCAGCTTGGTCATTACCGTCCCCGGTGAAGATGCCTCCCAGGCGCAGGCCGTGGGCCAAACCTCCCAGCTGTTGTTCCGCCCAGTGGGCGAGCAGCCGATGCCAGACATGGGCAAGCTTGAGAAAACCATGACGGATATGGCTAACCGGTGGGTTAAGTACGGGGTGGTAACTCCGGAGCATGCTAATCAGTCGCTGGCCTCCATCCATGAGGCACTCAACCAGAGTGCCGACGCCGCCCAGGGCGGCGATCAGAAGGATGACAAGTCACCGGCTCCGACTGTGAGCGAAAAGCCGCTTCCGGACCCAGCGAACTCCCTTGAGGAAACTGAGCGCCGCGACAAGGTTACTGAGGTTCTGCTCAAGGACCGCCAGTCCGAAGACCCCACCGTGCAGACCGCAGCCTTGGGACTGATGACCTGTGATGCGGAATCCGATCCGCTGGCAGGTACCGACGACCCTGCAAAGCCCTTGGTGGCTTGTGATTACTCGAATCAGCAGCCCTATATTCTTAACCCGGCTCCGCTGCTGGACGGCATTGAAGATCCGAACGGAACTCGCCTGACCGGAAACGAGATTGATAACAACGCCCCGATTCAGGGCGGGCTCAATTCCCAGACTGGTCAGATGGAGATTAACTTCGCCTTCAAGACCGGCGATGGCCCCAATGGTTCGCAAACCTGGGCCACCCTGACCCAGGAGTACCTCCAGAAGCAGGTGGCTATCACCCTCGACTCCGCCGTGATTTCCGCGCCGGTAATCCAAGGCCCGACCCCGGTTGGTTCTGCTACTTCCATTACCGGTGACTTCACGCAGGAGGAGGCACAGAACTTGGCCAATAACCTGCGTTATGGTGCGCTCCCACTGTCCTTTACCGGCGCTAACGGCGAGCCGGGGGGCACGGTAGAAACCGTTCCGCCATCGCTGGGCAAGGCAGCTCTTGAGGCAGCGCTCATCGCGGGCATCGTGGGCCTCATCCTGGTGTCGCTGTATTCCATCTACTACTTCCGTGCCCTGTCTTCGGTGGCTCTGTTGGTCCTCATCGCTACCTGCGTTCTGCTTTATGGCGCACTGGTTCTGCTGGGCCGGTGGATCGGTTACTCGCTTGATCTTTCCGGCATGGCGGGCTTGGTCATCGGTATTGGTGCCACCGCTGACTCCTTCGTCGTCTACTACGAGCGTATGAAGGATGAGCTCTTGAGCGGACGTACCTTCCGCTCCGCCACCCGCACTGGTTGGGAGCGTTCGCGAGCAACGATTGTCACAGGTAAGGCCGTGACTCTCATCGGCTCCGTCGTGGTCTACTTCTTGTCCATTGGCGCCGTCAAGGGCTTTGCCTTCACCATGGGCCTCACCACCATCTTCGACCTCGTCGTATCCTTCCTGATCATGGCACCGCTCATGCAGCTTCTTGGTAGCCGCCCAGCCTTTGCCAAGCCGTCGATGAACGGCCTGGGCGGTATTTACAACCTTGTGGAGGAGCGCCGTGAACGCGGCTTTTATGCCAAACCGGCCAAGAAACCCGTCGCTACTGCTACGGATGAGGAGAAGTAACCATGGCTGTCGAAACTACTAGCCGCAAGATTTCCCGTTTTGACCGTCTCTATGTGGACGGCAGTGGATTTGACTTCGTGGGCCGGGCTAAGACCTGGTACACCATCGCCGGCGTGCTGCTTATTGCCTCGATCCTGGCTATCGTACTTCGCGGCTTCAATCTGTCCCTTGATTTCGAGGGCGGCACGAAACTCAACATGCCTGCAGGCGATCTTTCTACTGAACAGGTAGAAGAAACCTTCACGGAAGCCACCGGTGTCACTCCGGAGCTGGTGCAGATTGTGGGCGCCGGTTCTTCGGAGACTCTGGAGATCACCTCCGAGCGCCTGTCGCAAGATGAGGTTAACCAAGCCCGCCAGGCTATCTTTGAGACCTACCAAGTCAAGGATGACAACGGCAAGCCGAGCCCGGATGCAATTGGCTCCTCGACGGTGTCGGAATCCTGGGGCTCGTCGATCACCCAACGCATGGTTATTGCCATGGCGGTCTTCCTCGTGCTGGCCACCATCTATGTGGCGGTCCGCCTGCAGCGCGATATGGCTTTTGCCGCTATCCTCGCGCTCATCTTTGACGGTGTCTTCATCGCGGGCATCTACGCGCTCTTCGGATTCGAGGTGTCCCCGGCAGTCATCATCGGTCTGCTGACAGTCCTGACCTTCTCCCTCTACGATTCCGTCATTGTCTTCGACAAGGTGGATGAGAATACAACGGGGCTGGAAGGCCAACGCAAGAAGACCTACGCCGAGCTCACTAACTTGGCTGTCAACCAGACCGTGATGCGTTCCATCTCCACCTCGGTGATTTCGGCCTTGCCTATCATCGCGCTGTTCATCGTCGCCGTGTGGTTAATGGGCATTGGTACTTTGCGCGATCTGGCATTGGTTCAGTTCATTGGCGTTATTGAAGGTGTCTTTTCCTCCATCTTCCTGGCCACCACGTTGCTGGTGACCTTGTCGAATCAGCGCAAGAGCGTTAAGAAGCACAATGAGGTGGTCGCTGCCTACCGCGCCGAGGGGTGGACTGCAGAAGCAGAGGATGAGGATGCACCGAAGGCAACACGCACCGTGGCATCCCCGGCCGCAGCTTCTGCACCAGCCGCAACACAGACCGAATCCGGGCCGCGTAGCGACGAGTCCGGTGGGGCGTCCTGGCGCCCTGGGCGCTAAGCCGTGCGTAGTCCATCATGCGCGGCGCTGTGTGCCGCGGTAGCTCTTACTGTGACCGCATGCGGGGCACAGGAAGGCGGCCTTGACAAAGACACCCCGCCATCGCGTTTTGCGGTGCTGGCCGACGCCCCCATTGCCACCAGCAATGCAGCCACGGCGTGGGGGGATGCGGTGGGGGCGGCCCAGCTGGCTAGCCGTGTTTTCCCGGCACTCTACGTACCGGGCCCGGCGGGGCAGATGGTCCCTAATTCAGATCTTGCCGATGCTGAGTTCTTCGCTGCCGAGGATGAGGACGCTGGGGCGCACGTGGACTTCACGCTCACTGAGCAAGCACGTTTTGCTGACGGTGAAGCCGTGACCTGTGATGATTACCTTTTGGCCTTCACCGCCGGGCAGCTGAGCGAAATTTTCGGTTCCCACCTTCCCCTGATGGAGGAAGTGACAGAAGTGGAATGCGCGCCCCACAGCAAGAAATTCACCGTATGGTTTACACCTGATGCCGGCTCGCGGTGGCGGTATTTGTTTGGGCCGGGTTCGGTTGTCCCAGCACACGTGTTAGCCAAGCGGGCTGATATGAACCTCGAAGAACTCAATGCAGCTCTACATTCTCAGGACGTAGCTACTTTGCAGCCGGTAGCAGAGGCGTGGCGCTATGGTTTCTCTACGGAGCCTGGGCGCTTTGACCCGGAGTTACAGGTTTCCTTCGGTCCTTATCAAATCGAGCGCGTTGAGGATGACGGTGCCATTGTGCTCACCGCCAACGATAACTATTACGGCGATAAGCCGACCCTGCGCGAGATCCTCATGCTTCCGAGAAGCGCAGACGCTGCCGCGTTTGTTGCCTCAGATGAGCTCCGCGTTGCCGAGGCTGCCACCGCGTCACCGTCGTGGTTCGACCGGGATGCAGAAGGCAAGCCAGTAGAGGTGACGTCTTCGGCAGGAAGCCTGACAGACACCTTAGTATTCTCCGAGGCTGGGACCTTTTCTCAGCCCTGGGCACGCGCTGCCTTTGCGGCCTGTGTGGATGCACAGCACTTGGCGCAGGTCTCATCGAAGGAATCTGGCGTGGACGTCCCCGCTGTCACCGTCCGTACCGTGCGCAATGATGATCCGGTCGCGGCGCAGATGTCTTCGCTGACAACCGTTCCTGTAGACAATGCAACGGCATCCGGTCTGTCCGGCTACACCATCGGAGTGGGTTACCTCGGGCCTAACCCGCGTTATAAGGCGATGGTGGAGGAGCTCCGCGCCGCGTGCGAACCTGCGGGGATCATGGTGGAGGACCGTTCCGGCGAGCGGGTTTCCCGTGCGCAATTGGCCGCGGATCCTGCAACTGGGCAGCCGGAGATAGATGTCTACCTCGGCGCCGTGGACCCGATGCGTGAGCATTCCGCGCCGTCCTCTAGCGTGAAGCACGCGGCGGCGCTGCGGAATCTGGAGCAGGAATTGTGGGAGGAGCTGCCCTCTATTCCCATCGCCGCGCAGCCTCGCACATTCATTGTCGACCGCGCTGTCACCGGCGTGGTGCCCTACACTGGCCTTGCGGGTATCGGGTGGAACCTCGACCGTTGGAGCTATAACCCCACAACAGCAACTGAAACAAAGGAAGAGTCGTGAGCGAGATTTACGTCGCAGCAGCACAAGCCTTGAAGGATAAGGTGCGCCTTGTCCAGGATTTCCCAGAGGAGGGAATTCTTTTCGAGGATCTGACCCCGGTGTTGGCTGACGCAGATTCCTTCACCGTCGTTGTCGATGGCTTAGCAGAGGCCTGCAAGGAGCTCGGCGCAGACATGATCGGCGGCCTCGATGCACGCGGTTTCCTGCTTGGTTCAGCCGTAGCCTACAAGCTGGGACTAGGAATCTTGGCTATCCGCAAGAAGGGCAAGCTCCCACCGCCCGTCTTGACCCAGGAGTACGAGCTGGAATACGGCACTGCAGCACTGGAAATCCCCAGTAGCGGCATTGATATTAAGGGCAAGCGCATCGTGCTTGTCGACGACGTCCTCGCAACCGGCGGCACACTCCACGGCGCCACCTTGCTCTTGGAATCCGCTGGAGCTGAAGTCGTGGGCAACGTCGTGGTCCTAGAGGTCCAAGGACTTGAGGGCCGCGAGCGCCTGCAAGGTTCTCCGTTGATTGTGCTCAACCAGATGGGGACGAAGGACTAAGGTTGTATGCCTAAGCTACTTCGCGGAGGCAGACATGACGACTGAAAAGCAGGACAAGACTGCATGGCGGCCAGGCAGTGTGCGCGGCATGTCCGCGCGATTGGCCCGCTCCCTGACAGGTGGTCGAGTAAAGATCAATCCGGCTCTGGACCCGTTGATGTCGATCCACCGGGAATTTCACCCGAAGGCGGATGCGGAGCTGCTCAACAATGCCTACACCACGGCACAGCGTCTGCACGAAGGCGTTTTCCGCAAATCCGGCGAACCTTATATCACGCACCCGTTGGCGGTAGCGACAATTGCGGCTGAGATTGGTATGGACACCACGACTGTCGCGGCGGCTTTGCTCCACGACACAGTGGAAGATACTGACTATTCGCTGGAGGACCTCACCCGTGACTTTGGTCCCGAAGTGGCCCGGTTGGTCGACGGCGTAACGAAGCTTGACAAGGTCGCCCTCGGTGCCGCCGCGGAGGCAGAGACAATCCGCAAGATGATCGTGGCCATGGCCACCGACCCGCGCGTGCTCGTTATCAAGGTGTGCGACCGCCTGCACAACATGCGGACCATGCGCTTCCTGCCGCCCGAAAAGCAGGCGAAGAAGGCACGCCAGACTCTCGATGTCATTGCGCCACTGGCTCACCGCCTAGGAATGGCCAGCGTCAAATGGGAGCTTGAGGATTTGGCCTTCGCCATCCTGTACCCAAAGAAGTACGACGAAATCGTGCGCATGGTGGCGGATCGTGCTCCCTCACGCGATCGAGCGCTGAAGGAAATCAAGGCCCAGGTAGGCCAGGCTCTCAAGGCTAATGGTATTGAGGCCGAGGTCATGGGGCGCCCGAAGCACTACTGGTCGATTTACCAGAAGATGATCGTGCGCGGCCGCGACTTCGCGGAGATTTTTGACCTCGTGGGAATCCGCATCCTCGTCGATGACATCAATTCCTGCTACGCGGCCATTGGCGTGGTGCACTCGCTGTATCAAGCTCTTCCAGGGCGCTTCAAGGATTATATTTCCTCTCCGCGATTCGGGGTATACCAGTCACTGCACACCACCGTGATTGGGGCCGGCGGTTCCACCCTTGAGGTGCAGGTGCGCACGCACGAGATGCACTATAACGCGGAGTTCGGCGTGGCCGCCCACTGGCGTTATAAGGAAACTAAGGGCAAGAACTCGGGCCACCAAGAAGAAGTGGACCAGATGGCGTGGATGCGTCAGCTGCTGGATTGGCAGAAGGAAGCTGCAGATCCCAACGAGTTTTTGGATTCGCTGCGCTATGACCTGACAGCCAAGCAGATTTTTGCCTTTACCCCCAAGGGTGACGTGGTCAATCTGCCCGCGGGGTCCACCCCTGTGGACTTCGCCTATGCGGTGCATACCGAGGTCGGCCACAGGTGCATCGGCGCAAAGGTCAACGGCAAGCTCGTGGCTCTAGAATCGGAGCTGAAGTCCGGCGATAAGGTCGAGATTTTTACCTCAAAGGATCCGAATGCTGGCCCCTCGCGGGATTGGCAGGAATTCCTCGTATCGCCTCGGGCGAAGACGAAGGTGCGGCAGTGGTTTGCCAAAGAACGCCGTGAAGAGCACCTCGAGGCCGGGCGCGATGCCTTGGCTGCTGAGGTGCAGCGCGGCGGCTTGCCCATGCACCGCCTGTTTACCGCCAGCTCCATGAAGCAGGTGGCTGAGCAGCTGCACTATCCCGATGTGGATGCACTCTATACCGCTATTGGCGCGGGTCACGTGTCGGCACAGCACGTTGCCAACCAGCTCATGGCCCTGTTCGGGGACCAAGACGATGCCGTCGATGCCTTGGCTTCGCGTACCCCACTGAGCGAATTGGAGAACTCCCGTGCTCAGCACACGAAGGATTCCGCAACTGGTACCGGCATCTTGGTGGAGGGCAGCCCAGACGTCATGGCCAAGTTGGCGAAGTGCTGCCAGCCGGTGCCTGGTGACGCCATCTTTGGTTTCGTCACCCGCGGCGGTGGCGTGTCTGTCCATCGAGCGGACTGCACCAATGCCGAAAAGTTGAAGTCCGAGCCGGAGCGCATGATGCAGGTGGAGTGGGCCGGCGGGCCGAAGTCCTCCGGTGCATTCGCCGCAACCTTGCAATTGGAGGCCATCGACCGCCAAGGTCTGCTTTTTGAGCTCACGCGAATTTTCAGCGAGCAGAGCCTCAATGTGCTGTCGATGACGTCCAATCGCGGTGATGATCACATCGCGACCGTGCGCTTTTCCTTCTCGGTTTCCGATACCAAGCAACTGGGCCAGCTCATGACAACGTTGCGCAACACGGAGGGTGTCTTCGACGTTTATCGCGTCACCGCCTAACCCGCCACCCCTGATTCGGGGGTGCGTGGCTGAACTCAAGGTTGCGCCTGGGTGAAACCGTAGAAGATCCTACGTAAACCCGCTGGTGGTGGTCTCAGCATGCGCTGCGCCATTGTGATGTATGCGTTATAAACACGTGGACAAGATTCCTCTCATTCTCAGGAGACCTACGTGAACTTCCGTCGCTTTGGCCAGCTGTTGGCCGCCACCACCGTTACCGCCGTTGCTATCTCCGGCGCACCTGCCTTCGCCGCCGAGGCTGATCAAGTGACCTTCTCCGTCACTAACTTCACCGACTTCCACGGCCACCTTGAGCTGGCTGAGGAGTTCGACAAGGACACTAAGGAATTGAGCGGCTACACCGAGATGGGTGCTGCTCGCATGGCTGCGCTCATCAAGGCCGTCAACAAGGATCAGGAGTACGCCCTGACCTCCGCCGGTGATAACGTTGGCGGCTCCGCCTTCGTGTCTGCAATTTCTGAAGACAAGTACACCAACGAGGCCCTCAATACCATGAACCTCGATGTCACGGCTGTGGGCAACCACGAGTTCGACAAGGGCACCGATGACCTGATGGGCCGTATCAAGGACCAGTCCAACTTCCCGATCCTGGGCGCCAACGTCACTAAGGATGGCAAGCCCCTGCTCGATGCTTCCTTCGTCAAGGAGGTAGACGGTGTGAAGGTCGGCTTCGTTGGCACCGTTACCACCAACACCAAGTACAAGGTGTCCGCCGCTTCCATCCCAGGTGTCGAGTTCTTCGACCCCGTCGAGGCCACCAATAAGGAAGCCAGCCGCCTGAAGGAATCCGGCGAGGCCGAGGTTGTAGTGGCGCTCATGCACGAGGATGCTCAGCAGTTCGCGCAGGGCTTCAACAAGGATGTGGATATCCTCTTTGGCGGTGATACTCACGTCAAGACCCAGGGCGAGGTTGCTCGTGAGGACGCACTGCCGCTGTACTGGGCACAGGGCTACGAGTACGGCAAGGTGCTTAACGACGCCGACATCACCTACGACAAGGCCGAGAAGAAGATCACCAAGATTGATCTCAAGCAGTACGACGTGGCCGACGCAGATGTCTTCGCTCAGCTGCAGGGCCTCGAAGACGACCCCGAGGTAGCTAAGGTTGTCGAGGAAGCAAAGAAGGTAGCGGAGATTGAGGGTGCCAAGACTGCTGGTACCACCGAGAAGGCCATGTACCGCGGTTCTGATGAGGGCAAGGACACCGGTACCAACCGCGGTGTGGAGTCGACCCTCAATAACTTTATTGCCGATGGCCAGCGCTATGCTCTATCTAAGCAGACGGACAAGGACATCGAAATCGGTGTCATGAACGCAGGCGGTGTGCGCGCCGACCTCAAGCAAGGTGATGTTTCCTACCAGGACATCTTTGCCGTTCAGCCATTCGGTAATTACGTGATCACCGCGGAGGTTAGCGGCGCAGACTTCATTACCGCGTTGGAGAACCAGTGGAAGCCTGGCCAGTCCCGCCCGCGCCTGGCTCTGGGCCTGTCCAACAACGTCACCGTTGTCTACGACCAGAAGGCTGAGCAGGGCAAGCGCGTTAAGTCTGTCACCATTAACGGTGAACCGATTGACCCGGAGAAGAACTACAGCATTGCTCTGTCCTCCTTCCTTGCCTCCAGCGAGACGGAGGCCGGCGGCGATGGCTTCTTCGAGCCCGGTTCCATCAAGAACCGCAATGACGTTGGCTATATGGACACCCAGGCGATGATTGACTACATCGCTTCCGGCGAGTCCAAGGTTCGCACCGGCCAGGGCCAGATTGGTGCCCACGTGTCTGGTGACCTGAAGCCGGGGGAGGAGATCACAGTCGACCTTTCCTCCCTGAACTACTCCAACGCAGAAGAGCCACAGGCTAAGAAGGTCACCGTTGCACTGGGTGACGCTAAGGCCGAGGCAGACATTGACAACGCAGCACAGCCCGGTGACGAGCAGTTCGGTGAGCGCGGCCGCGCGACCGTCAAGCTCACACTCCCGGAGAAGCTGGTGGGCGATGAGAAACTGCACATCACTACCGATGCTGGTACTGAAGCAGTTCTGCCGCTGTTCCTAGACGGCAATGACGGCTCTCAGGACGGCGGTTCTGCCAAGGACGTAGGGTCCTCTATCGGCTTGGGCGTGGGAATCTTTGCCGCAATCGCGGCTGCTATCGCAGCCGTCATTGGTGCCATTAACATGCCGGTAGCAGCCCTCCCAGCTCCGGTACAGCAGTTAATTGAGCAGCTGCGCAAGCAGTTCAACATCTAGTCACTTCTGATGTACAGGCCCGCACTACGGTGCGGGCTTTAGCTTTTTCTTCCGGAAGGTAGGGTAGTAGGGTGTGGATACACTGAGGCTTTTTGGACGCGAGGCAATGTATCAGCTCGGCATTGAGCTTCACCGCATCCCCCTGGTGATGCTCGCAACGCTGGGTATCTATCTGGCCTTCATGGTCCTGGTCAAGCTTTTCGGCAGCCGTGTTCTGACGTCCATCACTGCCTCTGACGCCGTCATCATCATTATGTTTGGTGCGGTCTCTGGACGCGTCATCGTGGGTAACCCACCGACGCTCGCCGCAGGCATCATTGGTCTGTTCACCCTCATGCTCCTGGAAGCCGCCTTCGGTACGTTTCGTCAACTAGTGGCGTGGTCACGGTTCATCGACCGCAAGCCAGTCTTGCTCGTGTACAAGGGGCAGCTGCAAGAAGACAACATGAGTTTCGCCCACATTACCGAGAGAGACGTCAATTCCGCAGTGCGCAAAGCTGGCCTGGGCCGGCGCAGCGACGTGCAGCTGATGATTTTGGAGCCTACCGGCCAGATATCTGTCATTCGCCGTGGCCAGCTTGTTGATGCCTCCGTGTTCAAGGACGTCCTAGGCGCCGAGCGTATCGAGGAAGTAGACGAACAGGACTAGGAACAGTCTTCTAGGTTGCAAGAGTAGCCGGGCTTAGAAGCCGCGATAAGGTTGTTTGGGCCGTTGAAGCCGCCCTGTCCGGTAAAACGAAAACTCCCCCCTGCGCGGATTGCGCAAGGGGAGAGTAGGGTGCTCGTGGCTTACTTGGTGCCAGCGAGCTTGTCGCCGAGACGCATAGCGTCATCCATGGCGCCGATGATGGAGGTGACGACCTTGATCCACTCGCGGATCTCCTTTGGGCTGATGTTGCCCTCATCGTCGGAAGAGAGAGCGAAGAAAGCCTTGGAGGAGCTGTCATCCTCAACCGGGGCTGCGGAAGCAACTGCGGTACCGGAGAAAGCGATGGTTGCAGCGGTGGCAGCAGCAACGATGGACTTACGGGAGAAGAACTTCATGGTGTGGTCCTAATCTGATTCGAATGTGAACGGAAAGTCTGAGCTATTCGGTCTGACTTACTTAGCGAAGTTCTTGTTGTAGAAAGCGAAGACGGTGCCCAGAGCGCCGATGATGGCGGTGAAGACAGCGATCCAGTCGCGGATCTCGCGCGGGCTCATGTCGGAGATGGAGGAACCCTCGGAGTCGTTGGAGGAAGAGGAAGAAGACTCCTTGTCCTTGTCCTTGTTCCCGTCCTTGCCGTTGTCGCCGGTGTTGGTGTTGTTCTTGCCCTCAGACTCAGGAGCGTCCTTGCCGGCGCCCTCGTTGGTGTTGGTGTCGTTGGTGGTTTTGTTTACCGCGTTGGTGTCATCGTTGGTGGTCTCAGCGGTAGCAACGGTCACGCCGGACAGGGAAACGGTAGCGGCGGTAGCGGCAGCAACAAGTGCCTTACGGGAGAAGAGCTTCATTCTCGTTCCTTAGGTATCTCGGGAATTTCAAAGACCTCACAGATGCTACTGAGGCATTGTGCGTTTTGCAAGGGTTCTATCATTCGAATAGCGAGTCTGAAGGTCTGCTGACTGTCGCATGTGAGCTGGGTTTGTCACGATATGACACCTTCGGGCGAAGAATGCTTTGCTAAATGAACAGCTCAAGGATAAGAAATTCTTAGACCGTGATGGATGGTGAGGGATGGGAAAGGAAAAGCCCCGCTCACTGAACGTGTGCGAGGCTGATCACCGTAAAGGGGGTAAAACTTAGCTTTCGATGGTGGCCTTGGTGATGCGAACCTCTTCAGCAGGTTCACCATCGGATTGTCCATCCTTGACGCCCTTAGCGGCAATGGCGTCGATGGTCTTCTGGCCCTTCTCCGTCAGGTTGCCAAAGTAGGTATAGGCAGGCGGAAGCTGCGAGTCCTTGTAGTTAATGAAGAACTGGGAACCATTGGTGTCTTCACCGGCGTTAGCCATGGCGATGGAACCCTTCGGGTACAGAGCCGGCTGGGCCATTGCTGTGTCGTCAGCTTCATCGGTGGGGTATTCATTAGCAAACTGGAAGCCAGGTCCGCCGGAACCCTTGCCGGTGGGATCACCGCACTGCAGGACGAAGATGCCGCCATCAGTCATGCGGTGGCACACGGTGTCGTCGTAGTACTTTGCCGAAATCATGTCTGTAATCGCGTTGACGGTACACGGAGCAAGCGAGCGATCGAGAGTCATCTCAATATCGCCTTGCTTGGTGGCGAAATTGACGGTCACCTCACCCTTGGCAGGAATGTCCTTGCCCTGCGGGGTGGGGACCTCACGGGAAGCGTCGCCAGTCTCGTTGTACTCGCAGGTGACGGTCTCACCAAGGGACTTAGCGCGCTTGCCGCTCAAAGCCTCGGCAGTGGGGGCTTCGGTGGTGGTGTTCGCAGCTGAGCTTTCCTCGGCCTGAATCTCCTCTTCCTCCGACGAGCGTGTGGACAGGAACCAAATACCGCCAACGAGGGCGATAATGACCACGGCCGCCATGAGAACAACGCCCAGTGGGCGGCTCTTTTGTTTGCGGTCACGGGACTTCAGCTCGCGATCGAGCTGATTGAGCGCATCATCCAAGCGCTGGCTGTTAGTAGACACCTATGTTTCCTTCACTGTGGTGGTTCACAAACTTTCGACCCACTCATCCTAACCGCACCGTTGTTCACCGTGGCGAGCCGCCCCGCGGGTCAGTACGCTTGGGTGCCATGGCTACAACGAATTTTCAGAATGAACCCGTCGAAACCAACGCAGAGCTTCCCAAGGTTGGTGACGCCCTGCCGGACTTCACCCTCGTGGGAACCAACTTGGCAGAGCTGACTAACGCTGACTTCGCAGGCAAGCGCCTAGTGGTGTCTTGCTTCCCATCCGTGGACACCGGTGTGTGCGCGGCACAGCTGCGCAAGTTCAACGAAGAGGCAGTTGGTCTAGAGAACACTGTTGTCCTGTCCGTCTCCCGCGACCTGCCTTTCGCGCAGGAGCGTTTCTGCGCTGCGGAGGGCATCGAGAACGTCGTCAGCGCTTCTGATTTCCGCTCTGATTTCGCCGATAAGCTCGGTCTTGTCCTGGAAGGCTCCCCGCTCAAGGGCCTATTCGCCCGCGCGGTCATCGTCACCGACGCCGAGCACAAGGTGACCTACACCGAGCTGGTTCCGGAGGTCACGACCGAGCCGGACTACGACGCAGCTTTGGCAGCTCTCAAGTAATGAGCGCTCCCGAAATCTACGGTTTCGCCGCTGGGCCCTATAAAACCAATACCTATGTGGTGGCTAACGGTTCCCGGGCGTTCATCGTGGACCCAGGGATGCACACGCGCGAGAAGCTTGAGCAGCTCGCGCGTGAGAAGTCCTTGGAGTTTGAAGCCGTCGTGCTCACCCACGGCCACATTGATCACACGCGCGACGCTGCCGAGTTTGACCTACCGGTCTACATCCACCCGGATGACGCGTTCATGCTGGTGGATGGCTCCGGTGTGTCCCCCGAGTCGCAGATGCTCTTTGCTGCCGCTTCCATGAAGCAGGTAGTGGACCGCCGCGACTTGATCGGCGGGGAAACGTTGAGTCTTGTCGGCCTTGAATTTGATGTGCTCCATGCACCGGGCCATTCCCCGGGATGTGTCATCCTCGTGGCTGAGGGGATTGCCCTGACGGGCGACGTGCTATTTAAAGGCTCCATCGGGCGTACCGACTTGCCACACTCCGACCACGCCGCGATGCAACGTTCACTGCGCGGTCCGGTGTGGGGTCTTGATGACTCCCTTGCTATCTTGCCGGGCCACGGCCCGACGACGACCATGCGTCGTGAACGCGCGACTAATCCGTTTCTACGCGCAGCAGGGGATGTACTCTAAAGGGCGTGAGTGATAAGAAGCAGTTCAAAGCCCTGTCCGCGCCTAAGGGTGTGCCGGACTACGTCCCGCCGCAATCGGCCATCTTTGCCAAGGTCCGTGAGGCCTTCGTACATCAGGCACACCTGTCCGGCTTCCAGCACATCGAACTCCCCGTCTTTGAGGACACATCGCTCTTCGCCCGCGGCGTAGGGGAGTCCACGGACGTGGTGTCGAAGGAGATGTATACCTTCGCCGATCGTGGTGATCGTTCCGTGACGCTGCGACCAGAGGGCACCGCGGGTGTCATGCGCGCGGTCATTGAACACAACCTTGACCGCGGTCAGCTTCCGGTGAAGCTCAACTATTTCGGCCCCTTCTTCCGCTACGAGCGCCCGCAGGCGGGCCGTTACCGTCAGCTGCAGCAGGTCGGTGTGGAGGCCATCGGCGTGGATGATCCGGCGCTGGATGCCGAGATTATTGCCTTGGCGGATCGCTCCTACCGCAGCCTAGGCCTGAGCCAATTCCGCCTTGAGTTGACCAGCTTGGGTGACCACGACTGCCGCCCGGCCTACCGCGAGAAGTTGCAGGAGTTTCTGTTCAAGCTGGATCTAGACGAGGACACTAAGGCCCGCGCGGAGCTCAATCCCCTGCGCGTGCTCGATGACAAGCGCCCAGAGGTCCAGGAGCAGCTTGTTGATGCTCCCTTGATGCTTGACCACCTCAATGCCGAGTGCCGCGAGCACTTTGAAACGGTCACCGGCCTGCTCGATGACATGGGCGTGCCCTACACCATCAACCCGCGCATGGTCCGCGGCCTCGACTATTACACAAAGACCTGTTTCGAATTCGTCCACGATGGCCTTGGCGCGCAGTCCGGCATCGGTGGCGGCGGCCGCTATGACGGCCTCATGGCCCAGCTTGGTGGGCAGGAACTGTCCGGAATCGGCTATGGCCTTGGCGTAGACCGCACCATTCTGGCCCTCGAGGCTGAGGGAGTCGAGCTCGAGGGTGTCGACGAGCGCGTGGCCGTCTACGGTGTGGCCTTGGGAGCTGCGGCGAAGCAGAAGATGGTCAGCATCATCAATGACCTGCGCAAGGCCGGCATTGCTGCCGATATGTCCTTCGGCGACCGTGGCCTTAAGGGAGCGATGAAGGGCGCTGATCGTGCCAACGCCCGCTTCGCACTCGTCCTCGGTGACCAAGAGCTAGAGGCTGGCTCCGTGGCGCTCAAGGACCTGCGCGCGCACGAGCAGCGCGACGTCCCTGTGGGGGACATCGTCAACCAGCTCCGTCAGCTGGTTTAGCACTCCACCTGAGAGACGGTAAAGCCCATCGTCTTCGCTAGGCCGCCGAGCGAGGTCTCCTTGTACTTGGAGAGCATGTCGCGTCCGGTTTCGGCCATGGTGCGCACCGCGTTGTCGAGGGTGACGTGGTGCGTTCCCTCACCCATGCGCGCTAGGCGAGCGGCGTTAATGGATTTGACGGCGCCAATAGCGTTGCGCTCGATACAGGGGATCTGCACCAGGCCGCCAACAGGGTCGCAGGTCAGGCCGAGGTTATGCTCAAGCGCGATCTCGGCGGCGTTTTCCACCTGCTCCGGGGTTGCGCCGAGCAGCTCAGCCATACCGGCCGCCGCCATGGAGGAGGCGGAGCCCACCTCACCCTGGCAGCCCACCTCGGCGCCGGAGATGGAGGCATTGGACTTGATGATGATGCCAACGGCACCCGCAGTGAGCAGGTAGCGGCGGGCATCGGCGCGCGTGAAGTCCGCCATAAAGTCGCGGGCATAATGGAGCACCGCCGGGATGATCCCACAGGCGCCATTCGTCGGTGCAGTAATGACGCGGCCGCCGGCGGCATTCTGCTCGTTGACGGCGAGCGCGTAGAGGTTTACCCATTCCATTGCGGAAAAGCCACAAGACTCGTCGTCCTGCTTGGCCAACAACTGTTGGTACATCTGCGGCGCACGGCGGTTGACACGGAGGCCACCAGGCAAGATTCCCTTGGTGGAAATTCCCTCGGTCACGCATTCGCGCATGATGTCCCACACAAGGTCGAGGTGTTGGTAGACGTAGTCGAGCCCGCCTTCTTCGCGGTGCAGGACTGCCTCATTGGCGGCGACGATTTCCCAAATGGCCATGTCGTTGGCCGCGCACAGGTGAAGCAGGTGCTCACCCGATTGGAACTCATAAGGAACGGCGTCCTCGGCGGTCGCCGCAGCGACACCGGCCGGAACTCCAGTGTCGGTTTCGAGCTGGGCGTTGTACTCCTCGCGGGACAGAATGAAGCCGCCGCCGACGGAGAAGTACTCCGTGTTCTCGGCGAGGATGGAGCCGTCTTCGTCCCAGGCAGTGAAAATCAGGCAGTTCGGGTGTTCCGGCACCGGCTCGTTGTTGAACTCAATGCTGTACTGCACCTTACCTGCAGGGCCTGAGATGGAGCCCTCGCTGGGGATGAAGGCATCAGCGCGCGGCTCGGCGTCGAGCGGCACCGACAGTGGGTCCCAACCAGCAAGGCCCAAAATTACGGCGCGATCTGTAGCGTGGCCGCGGCCGGTAGCAGAGAGCGAGCCGCGCAGTACGACGTGGACCTTTGCAGGGTGTTCATCCAGTGTCTCGAGGAAAGCCTTGGCGGCGCGCATGGGGCCGACGGTATGAGAGGAGGAAGGGCCGATGCCGATGGAGAAGATATCGGTCACGCTAATTGTCATGTGGGGTCAAACCTCCTTAGAAGCGTTAAATAAGTTACGCTTTACGATAGTACCGAGAGGCCTCCATAGCTGCTTAGTCCGGTTGGCCGTCGTGGCGGGAGAGGAGTTCGCGGAAACCTGCAGGATCCGAATCCAGTATGTCTTCGGAACTGTCCTGGGGCGTTTCCTGCGTTTCGCTGAGGGTGCCCGTAAGCCCAGCGACCCGGTCGAGCGGGCGCACCATGAGATCCGCTAACTCCCTAGCGGCACGCTCGATGCGCCTTTCATTACGCGCGCCCTCCGCGGTGCCATAATCCTCCGTGGCTTGGAAGACGCCGGTGGGGACCACCGTGGCGTGCAGGTAATTGAGTAGAGGCCGCAGGGCATAGTCCAGGACCAGCGCATGCCGGCTGGAGCCGCCCGTGGCCGCGATAAGGGTAGGAAGCCCCTCCAAGGAATGCGGCTCCAAGGTGTCGAAGAACATCTTGAACAGACCCGAGTAGCTTCCTTGGAAGACGGGGCTGACTGCGATGAGACCGTCGGCATTCAGCACGGCGGACTGTGCCGCCTTCAGACGAGGCGTGGGCGAGACCCAGTTGGTCATGGCCTCGGCCAGCTCGCCCGCGAGTTCGCGTAGCTCCACGACGGTGATGTCCACGCCTTCACCCCGGGCGGTGACATGGGCGGTGGTGGCGGATGAGAGGGTGTCACCAAGCGCGCGCGTCGACGACGGCAAGGACAGCCCAGCCGTAACAACCACCAGTGAGCGCATTTATTTCTCCTCTCCAGGGCTGACCAGCGCGTGTGGGGGATAGGAGCCAAGCGTGGCGTGCGTCGGTGGGTCAGAAGGTACATGATCTGGGCGGCGTTCCTCAAAGCGGCGGCGCAGTTCCGGCACGACCTGGGTGCCGAGGATTTCTATCTGCTCCAGCACCACCTCTTGCGGCAGTCCGGCGTGGTCGATGAGGAAAAGCTGGCGTTGATAGTCACCAACCCAATCAGCAAACTGCAGCGTGCGCTCCACCACTTGCTCCACGGTGCCTACCGTTAAGGGGGTTTGAGCCGTGAATTCTTCCAGGGAAGGACCGTGGCCGTAGACCGGAGCGTTATCGAAGTAGGGGCGGAAGAAATCCTTCGCCTCCTGCTCTGTAGACCCGATGAAAACGTGCCCACCGAGGCCCACGATGGCCTGATCGGCACGGCCGTGCCCATAGGATTCATAGCGGTTGCGGTAGAGGTTCACCATCTTCGCGGTGTGTTCCTTGTTCCAGAAGATGTTGTTATGGAAGAAGCCATCGCCATAATAGGCAGCCTGTTCGGCAATCTGCGGGGAGCGGATGGAGCCGTGCCAGACAAAGGGCGGGATACTGTCGAGCGGCGCCGGTGTGGCGGTGAATCCCTGGAGAGGGGTACGGAACTTTCCTTGCCAGGACACGACGGGCTCACGCCAGAGGCGGCGCAGCAAGTGATAGTTTTCCACCGCGAGGGGGATGCCCTCGCGGATGTCCTTGCCAAACCACGGGTAGACCGGGCCAGTGTTACCGCGGCCCAGCATTAGGTCGATGCGCCCGTCGGCGAGGTGCTGGAGAAAGGCGTAGTCCTCCGCGAGGCGGACGGGGTCGTTGGTAGTGATCAGCGTGGTGGCAGTGGAGAGTTGAAGGTTCTTTGTCTGTGCCGCGATATAGGCCAGGTGAGTGGTGGGTGCCGATGGGACGAAAGGTGGGTTGTGGTGCTCGCCGGTGGCGAAAATATCGAGCCCTACCTCCTCCGCCTTGAGCGCGATTTCCGTTATCGCGCGGATGCGCTCGGCCTCGGTGGGGGTGCGGCCGGTGGTGGGGTCTTGCGTGACGTCACCAATGCTGAAAACTCCGAATTGCATGCCAATCTCCCGTCTGTGACGTGTCAACAATAATGTACCAGGAGATTATTCCCATTCGAGGGCGTCGACCAACACTGCGAGATCCCCCGGTGTCGCGATAGCCAGCGGACGCTGCGAAGCCTTTCCATGCTCGGTGAGGAGGACTGCGCTGGCACGGACGCCATCTACGGTGGCCTCTGTGAGAGCATCGATAACCTCTTGCGCGCTGGCTGTGCGGGGCAGAAACTCGGCGCGGTCCTTCTTCTCGGCGAATTCCAGAACGGCGCTAATCGACGCCGCATTGACCACGCCATCGTCTCCCAAATCGGCCGCAATCCACCGAGCGATGACGTTGGTCGTGAGCAGCGCCTGGTATGTCCCCGAATCATAGATAGGGATCTGCGAATAGCCGGTCTGATTAATAAGCCGCAAGGCCTCCATGATTGGGGTTTCGGGGGCAAGAATGGTCACGTCACGGTCAGAAAGAAGGGACTGCGCCGTAGGCGGATCCGTGAGAAGGCGCTGCAGGTTTTCCAGCTGCGTGATGACCTGTGGGTGTGGGGTAGCGATGGGTGCGCCGTCGAAGTAGCGGCCATGGGCAATGGCATTGCGCAGGTTACCAAAGTCCTTCAACTGTTCCGCTTGGCGCTTGCCCAACAGATGTTTGTCGTGTGCGCGATCAACAATCCACCAGAAAGAATCTGAATTCTTCGCCCCAATTGCCTGGCGGAGAAATTGTTCAATGTCGTTGAAGGCGGAAAAGAATCTGGCCAGGGAGTTATCGCTCATGAAGCCCCAGTGTACGGATTTGGCAGTGCGTGCTGTGTCCGGTCGCTAAAACACAATCACCGCGAGGACCCCGGTTGTTGGGGCACTCGCGGCGATAGGGCACTATGTGCTGTGCGCGTGTGATGCGCTGAAGCTTTAGAAGGCGACGCGCAGGATAGAAACCGTCACGGCTGCGATGGCTGCCGCTGCCGGGAGGGTGATAACCCACGCGAGGGCGATCGGCTTCATCAGCTTCCAGTTGGCGGCGCGGTTTACGATGCCGACACCCAGGACAGCGCCGATGAGGATGTGGGTCGAGGAGACCGGCAGGCCCAAGAGGGACGCTGCCATGACGACGGCAGCGGCGGCCAGTTCAGCGGCGAAACCGGAGGAGGGGTGCATCTGAGTCAGGCCCGAACCGACCGTCTGGATAACGAAGCGGCCGATGAACCAGAGGCCAGAAATCAGGGCGATACCCATGGCCACCATGACCGGGAGAGGGACAGTGACTTCATCGGAAATCTGGTTCGTCCGCAGGACGTCGAAGACGGCGGCGAAGGGGCCAATAGCGTTAGCGATATCGTTCGAGCCATGTGAGAACGCGAAGGCCGAAGCAGTAAAGACCTGCATCCACGAGAAGAGAAGGAAGGTCGAGCGTGACAGGGACTTCTTCTTCAGGGAGCGGGCGAAGATAAACACAGCCATCCAGACCACGGCGCCTACCATGCCCATAACCAGGAAGTTCTCCAGGGTGGAGAAGTCAACGCCGGTGTTCTTCAACCCCTTGAAAAGCATCATCGCGGAAATAATGATGGCGCCCAAAGCAGCCAGCAGTGGGACCCAGTTCTCCAGGGCGCGGTGCGCATTGATGTCCTCAAGATCCTTGTTGAGGTTATGCAAGTCCCGGTAGTAGTCGGACTCGAGAGCCTCTGGGTCATAATCATCTTCCGCTGTGAGAGCAGCATCACGAGCCATGGCGTTGGTGTAGGAAATCTGCTGCAGCTCATTCATGCGCTCGAAGCGGGTCTTGTGCTCCTTGCGTAGTGCCGAGCGACGAACCTTGATCTCACGCAGGCGTTCGTCCGCAGCGTCGTTGTACACCAAGATGGAGGACTTGATCCACTTGAAGAGAAGGAAGGCGGCAATGCCACCAAGAACTGGGGAAAGGACCCAGGAGAAGGCAATGGTGCCGATTCCGCCCCACTGCACCATGTCCATGCCACCCTTGCCGGTGATGAAGCCGACGGTCAGTGCAGCGCCGACGATACCGCCGACGATGGAGTGGGTCGTAGAAACCGGCCAGCCCATCCGGGTGGCGACGAGTAGCCAGATGGCGGCGCCTAGGAGCGATGCCATCATGATGTAGACGAACTCCATCGGGTCTAGACCGTCAATTGCATCAAGGTCCACGATGCCGGAACGGACGGTATCCGTCACCTCACCGCCAGCGAGGATGGCACCGGATACCTCGAAGACTGCAGCGACCGCGAGGGCCTGCTTCATCGACAAGGTTCCTGCACCCACGGAGGTACCGAAGGAGTTGGCGACGTCATTGCCGCCAATGTTGAAGGCCATGAATAGGGCGAAGATGATCGCTGTAATCAGGACTACGCGATTAGCCCCCTCAGCAACTTCTCCGTTGCTCCAAATGATGAAGAAGATCAGCGTGACAGCGGTGATGGCGCCGAAGAACAAGTGCCAAATCCAGTCCTTGTTCTTGCCATTCATCGATTCGAGGTCAGGCATCGTCGGCGTGGCGGTGCTCAAAACGTCGTTCCTTTCATGAAGAGAACGCTGCGTGATGAGGAAGCGCGGGCTGCCGCAGGCAGGGCGAATGCGCCGTGAAAGCAGGGGATAATGTGCCTGTCGCGGTGCAGGGTGATGGCATCACGCACGGTTCTTTTATGCTTTTAAAGACAGAGCGGATCCCACCACAATCCGGCGGGAACTTGATCAGGGTAAAGCATCAAGATTGCCGGCAGGTAAACACTTCATGTATTTGAATTTAATCTGCACTTTTCTGGCACATTTGGGGGTGGTGCGACCTTTCATCGGCCGCACTAGCACCTTTTAAGCGCAGTATTAAGACTTATAGACGCCTCGGCCCAAGGTGTCGCACTGTTCCATCTTGCCGGTGTTATATCCAGCGAGGAAGGCCTGAGCGCGGTCCTCGGAGGAGCCGTGCGTCCACATGTCCGGGCGTACTTCGCCGCCCGAGCGGCGCTGGATGTTGTCATCGCCTACAGCACGAGCGGTGTTCACGGCATCGGTTACTTGTTGTTCAGTAATCGTTTCGAGCAAAGCGTCTTCGCCCTCATCGGCGTAGTGCGCCCAGAGGCCGGCATAGCAATCAGCTTGCAGCTCAATCTTCACAGCGTTGGAATCCTCGCCAGGCTCGTTGTAGTTGGACAAGCTGAGCGTGCCTTCCAGTTTTTGAATGTGGTGGCCAAATTCGTGGGCCACGATGTACATCTGGGCCAGAGGAGCATTCTCGCCGCCGAAATTGCGGAGCTGATCAAAGAAGGCCGTGTCGAAGTAGGCCGACTCATCCGCTGGGCAGTAGAACGGGCCCGTAGCGCCTGAAGCCTGGCCGCAGCCCGACATGGTGGTGTTGTTGAAGATGACGCGGCCCGGCTCGACGTACTCGATGCCTGCCTGATCCGGCAACTGCTGGGCCCAGACCTTGTCAACGGACTGGGCGGCGAACATGACGCGGCAATCGTCGTACTTATTGCCGTCCTCAGCAGTTTGGCAGTGCGCAAATGCGTCTTCGCCGCTTTCCTCTGGTCCCACCTGGGTCTGGTCGGTCTGGGGATCGCTTTCGGTGATGGCGCCGGGATCGCCGCCGAGGAGTAGATAGAGACCAATGAGAAGGAGAGAGCCAATGCCGCCGCCGGTAGCGATCATGCCGCCGCGGCCTCCACCGCCGGAGCTAGCTCGCTTACCATCAAAATTGGCGCCAGATTTAAAAGTCATGCCAGAGATTTTGCCACAAGCCGTAGGTGCTGTCTGCTCGATAAGTGGACTGCTGTTAAGCACACGGTGCTCACCCTAGCGCTGTGCAAGTCCGGTGTGGGCGGTAGACTTGGGCCGTTCAAGTACTTGCATCCCTCGGCGCGTGCTGGCTACGCGTGGCGTGTGTGGGTGCGAGCGTCAACAATGAGAAGGGATTGAACGAGAGTGCTGCGTACACATTTGGCAGGCGAACTGCGCAAGGAGATGGCAGGGGAGACCGTCACCCTGACGGGTTGGGTCGCTCGCCGTCGCGACCATGGCGGTGTTATCTTCATTGATCTGCGTGACCGCTCTGGCGTTGCCCAGGTGGTTTTCCGCGAATCTGAGGTAGCTGAGCGCGCCCACGATCTGCGTTCTGAATACTGCGTCAAGGTTACCGGCGTAGTGGAGCCGCGCCCGGAAGGTTCGGCTAACGCAAACCTGGCATCTGGTGAGATTGAGGTTAACGTCTCGGACCTGGAGGTGCTCAACAAGTCCGCAGCGCTGCCGTTCCAGATTGATGATCCGTCTTCTTCCGGTGAAGTCGGTGAAGAGACCCGTCTGAAGTACCGTTACTTGGACCTGCGCCGCGAGCGTCAGCACGAGGCTCTGCGCCTGCGCTCCGCCGCTAACCGCGCCGCCCGCGAAGTTCTGGACAACCACGACTTTACTGAGATTGAAACCCCGACCCTGACCCGTTCCACCCCGGAGGGCGCTCGTGACTTCCTCGTGCCCGCCCGCCTCAAGCCGGGCAGCTGGTACGCACTCCCGCAGTCTCCGCAGCTTTTTAAGCAGCTGCTCATGGTGGCCGGCATGGAGCGCTACTACCAGATTGCTCGCTGCTACCGCGATGAGGACTTCCGCGCGGACCGCCAGCCTGAATTTACGCAGCTCGACGTCGAAATGTCCTTCGTAGACCAGGACGATGTTATTGCACTAGCGGAAGAGATTGTATCCGCTCTCTGGAAGCTGATCGGCTACGAGATTAAGACGCCCATCCCGCGCATGACCTACGCCGATGCCATGAAGTACTACGGATCTGACAAGCCGGATCTGCGCTTCGACATCAAGATCGTGGAGTGCACCGACTTCTTCAAGGACACCACCTTCCGTGTCTTCCAGAACGAATACGTCGGTGCTGTCGTCATGGAAGGCGGAGCCTCCCAGCCGCGCCGCCAGTTCGATGCGTGGCAGGAATGGGCAAAGCAGCGCGGTGCGAAGGGCCTGGCTTATATCACCATCGCCGAGGACGGCACCCTGGGTGGCCCAGTGGCCAAAAACATTACTGACGCCGAGCGCGAGGGCATTGCCGAGCACGTCGGTGCTAAGCCGGGCGACGCCATCTTCTTCGCCGCCGGTGACGTAAAGTCTTCCCGTGCTTTGCTGGGCGCTGCGCGCGGTGAGATCGCAAAGAAGCTGGACCTTATCAAGGACGGCGACTGGGCCTTCACCTGGGTCGTGGACGCACCGCTCTTCGAGCCGGCCGCCGATGCCACCGCTTCGGGTGATGTGGCTCTGGGTCACTCCAAGTGGACGGCTGTCCACCACGCCTTTACCTCGCCGAAGCCGGAGTACCTGGATAACTTTGATGAGAATCCGGGAGAGGCCTTGGCCTACGCCTATGACATCGTCTGCAACGGCAACGAGATTGGCGGCGGCTCCATCCGTATCCACGACCAGGATGTGCAGAAGCGCGTCTTCGATGTCATGGGCATTGGTGAAGAGGAAGCGCAGGAGAAGTTCGGCTTCCTGCTCGACGCTTTCCAGTTCGGTGCCCCGCCGCATGGCGGCATTGCTTTCGGTTGGGACCGCATTGTCTCCCTGCTGGGCGGATTCGATTCCATCCGCGACGTCATTGCCTTCCCGAAGTCGGGCGGCGGCGTTGATCCTCTGACCGATGCTCCGGGCACCATCCCCGCTGAGCAGCGCAAGGAGACCGGCGTGGACTTCAAGCCGGAAAAGGCGGCTAAGGCTGCACAGGGTGAAAAGGCTGGGAAGGAGTCTTAAGACCGCGCAGCGCCGGTAAGGTAGTTGGGCCTACGACAAGTGGAGGCAGGCAAGCAAGTGAATTCGATGGGACACGAGTCCATGGACAGTTCTGCGGCTGATGCCGTGGTGGCGGAAGCATCGCTGATGATTTCCCGCCGCTATGGCGGCGAGCCTGAGCTGAGTGACATTCAACAGCTCACCGGCTCGGGCAATGCTGTGGTGCTTCGTGCCCGCACGACACCAAGTGCCTTCTTTCCACATCGGTCGGTCGTCATCAAGTACAACCCGGTCACCGGACACACTATTGATGACGCCGCACTCCTGCGTGAAGTGGTGGCCTATCAATTCACCACAGCGCTGTCTGAAGAGGTCCGCCCAGGCCCAGTCCTTCTTGCGCACGATGTGGAAAAGCGCATCCTCGTGCTCACCGACGCGGGCGATGGCGACACCTTGGCGGATGCCCTCGCCCACAGCAGCGATGAAGACCGCGTCGAGCTGCTCCGATCCCTGGGCAGCGCGCTGGGCAAGATGCACGCAGGAACCGCAGGGCGCGAGGAGGATTACGAGGCCCTGCTGAACCGTCAGCTGCGCCGGCATCCCGAATACGCTGAGCACCAGGCGCTACGTGATGATTCGCTGAAGAGCTCCATCATGATCGGCGCTGACATTCTCAATGAGGCCGGACTGGAACCGCCGAAACACGTTCGCGAATTGGCTCGCACCGCCATGCAGAGCTTTAGTTCTGGCCGCAACCGCGCCTTTACCCCCTTCGATCTGTCCCCAGACAACATCATCGTGGGGACAGCGTTAACCTTCCTGGATTATGAATGGGCTGGTTTCCGTAACGTTGGCTTTGACGTGGCCTGCGTTGTTGCAGGCTTCCCACAATTCCTGTTCTCACGGCCGATTACTGATAGCGAAGCGGAAATCTTCATCCAAGCCTGGCAGCGCCGCATCGTCGATGTGTGGCCCCAGTTTGCTGATGAGAAGACACTGCATGAATTGCTGGTGGCCTGCCTCATAGGCTGGGCCCTGTCGAGCGTGACCACCATGTATGCCGGCGGGATCGAAGGCGTTGTAGCTCTGGCGGAGGGCAACGCCGAGATTTATCGTGACCCGCATCGCTCGTTGCTTCGCCGTTCCGACCAGGGGCCGTTCACCGAGGATGAAGCTCTCATCCGCCGTGATCTTTATGAAACTTTCGAGGCGCTGGCGCGGTTTGCCGCGCAGTGCAAGAATGATGGATGCTCCGTGGTGGCCGCATTTGGCCGCGCAGTTGCTTCCCGTCTCCGGGAGTCCTGATGGGGCAGGAGTCACTCTTCGGCGATGACCAGTCAGCGCCCAGCCTGCCGGGTGGCCCCGATATGTTTGCAACTCATTCAGGCTCACCCCTTGCCGCGCGCATGCGGCCGCAGAGCCTCGATGAAGTGGTGGGGCAGAAGCACCTACTGGAGCCGGGGACCCCGTTGCGCCGGCTGGTGGAGGGCTCGGGGGAAGCCTCGGTCATCCTGTACGGCCCGCCGGGAACCGGAAAGACAACGCTCGCCTCCCTGATCGCTTCCTCCTTGGGGGATAACTTCATTGGGCTTTCTGCCCTGGACTCTGGTGTTAAGCAAGTCCGCGAAGTGATCACTCATGCGCGTCGCGAACTCATCGAAGGTCGCCGCACGGTGCTCTTCATCGATGAGGTACACCGCTTCTCCAAAACCCAGCAGGATGCGTTGCTGGCGGCCGTGGAGAACCGCACTGTCCTTCTCGTGGCCGCGACCACCGAGAATCCTTCGTTTTCTGTGGTAGCGCCGCTGCTTTCGCGTTCGCTGTTGCTGCACTTGGAGCCGCTTGACGATGTCTCCCTCCGCAGCCTCGCGGAGCGGGCGCTGAGGAGTGAGCGCGGTTTGGCGGGGCGAATCACTGCCACGGAAGGCGCTTTGGATCAGCTGGTGCTGCTCGCCGGCGGTGATGCTCGACGGACGCTGACCTATCTCGAGGCGGCCGCCGAAGCGGTGCCGGATGGCGGCGAGCTCACCGTCGACATTCTCAAAGACAACGTCAACCGCGCGGTCGTGCGCTATGACCGTGACGGGGACCAGCACTATGATGTTGTCTCCGCCTTTATTAAGTCCATCCGCGGCTCCGACGTGGACGCCGCGTTGCACTACCTTGCCCGCATGATTGAGGCCGGCGAAGACCCGCGCTTCATAGCGCGCCGGCTCATCGTGCATGCCTCCGAGGACGTTGGGATGGCGGATCCCACCGCTTTGCCCACCGCCGTGGCCGCGGCGGAGGCTGCGGCCCTGATTGGCCTGCCCGAGGCGCGCATCCCGCTGGCGCAGGCCACGATCCACCTGGCCACGGCGCCGAAGTCGAATTCCGTTATTAATGCCATCAACGCTGCCCAAGCCGATGTCCAGGCCGGTAAGAGCGGGCACGTCCCGCCGCACCTGCGCGACGGCCACTACGAGGGTGCCAAGCGCTTGGGAAACGCTGTCGGCTACCGGTACCCGCATGATGATCCACGCGGTGTGCTAGCCCAGCAGTATTTACCGGAGACGCTCACCGATGCCGAGTATTATCAGCCCACCGACCACGGCGCGGAAAAACGGGTGCGCGAGTACCTGGGGAGGTTGCGGGGCATCATCCGGGGGCGGCGTCGCTAAGCAGAGCACCGGACGGGTAAAGTTGAGCGCTGACTAGAAACCATTCAACAGTGAAGGACTTTTGCTCGTGAAGACTCATGAGATCCGGGAACGCTTTACCCAGCACTTCGTCAAGGCCGGCCACGAGGCCGTGCCCAGCGCATCGCTGATCCTGGATGACCCGAACCTGCTCTTCGTCAACGCCGGCATGGTTCCCTTCAAGCCCTACTTCTTGGGCCAGCAGAACCCGCCTTTTGCTAACGGTACGGCGACCTCTATCCAGAAGTGCGTGCGCACCCTGGATATCGAGGAAGTAGGCATTACCACCCGCCACAACACCTTCTTCCAGATGGCAGGCAACTTCTCCTTTGGCCAGTACTTCAAGGAGGGGGCCATTACCCACGCCTGGAACCTGTTGACGAACTCGGTAGAGGATGGAGGCTTGGGGCTTGACCCCGAGCGTTTGTGGGTCACGGTCTACCTCGATGACGATGAAGCAGCCGATATCTGGCACAACAAAATCGGTGTTCCCCGCGAGCGCATTCAGCGCCTCGGCATGGAGGATAATTACTGGTCCATGGGCATTCCTGGCCCGTGCGGACCGTGCTCCGAGATCTACTATGACCGTGGCCCGGAATATGGCCAGGACGGTGGTCCCGTCGCGGACGATAATCGCTACATGGAGATCTGGAACCTGGTCTTCATGCAGAACGAGCGCGGCGAAGGCATTGGCAAGGGCAACTTTGAGATCGTGGGCGAGCTGCCCAAGAAGAACATCGATACCGGCATGGGCATCGAGCGCGTCGCCTGCATCCTGCAGGACGTGGACAATGTGTACGAAACGGACCTGTTGCGCCCAGTCATCGACGTAGCCGAAGAGCTCACCGGTGCGAAGTACGTTCCGGATGCGCCGAAGGAAGACCTGATCCGTTTCCGCGTGGTGGCGGACCACTCGCGTACCGGCATGATGCTCATCTTGGATGGCGTTACCCCCGGTAACGAGGGCCGCGGCTACATCCTGCGTCGCCTGCTTCGTCGCATCATTCGCTCCGCCAAGTTGTTGGGCGCGAAAGGCGAGACCATGGAGCGCTTCATGAACACCATCATGGACACCATGACGCCGTCCTACCCGGAGATCGCAGAAAACCGCGAGCGTATTCTGCGCGTTGCCGTGGCAGAGGAGAAAGCCTTCCTCAAGACCTTGGAGTCGGGTACCAAGCTTTTCGACGAAGCAGTGATCGAGCTGAAGAGCACCTCCCGCGCAGCTACCCCGAAAGTCCTGTCCGGTGAAAAGGCCTTCGAGCTGCACGATACCTATGGTTTCCCCATCGACTTGACCCTGGAAATGGCGCAGGAAGCCGGTTTGACCGTAGACATGGAAGGCTTCGACGCCGCCATGGGTGAGCAGCGCCGCCGCGCCAAGGCGGATAACCAAGCCAAGAAGCATGGTCATGCTGATCTGTCTCTGTACCGTGACTGGGTGGATAACCACCCGACGCTGTTCACGGGCTACGAGACCTTGGAGTCGGACGCCAAGGTCATCGGTCTTGTGCGCGATGGCGAGAAGGTCTCCGAGGTCCAGGCAGGGGACACGGTCGAGGTTATCTTGGACCAGTCGCCGCTCTACGCCGAAGCCGGTGGCCAGACCGCCGACCGCGGCCGTATTATCGCGGGCGAGACCCTGCTGGAGGTCAAGGATGTTCAGAAGATTGGCAAGAAGTTGTGGGTTCACAAGGCCACGGTGACCGCCGGTGGCCTTGAGCTTGGCAATGGCGTGACCGCCGCAGTTGACCAGCAGTGGCGCCACGGCGCCGTGCAGGCGCACTCCGCAACGCACCTTATCCACGCCGCGCTGCGCCAGGTGCTGGGCCCGACCGCAGTCCAGGCTGGTTCCTTGAACCGTCCGGGCTACCTGCGCTTTGATTTCAACTACACCGACCAGCTCACGCAGGAGCAGCTCGATGAGATCGCTTTGGTGACCAACCAGGCGGTGGACCAGCACTTCCCGGTCAATACCATCGAGACCTCCTTGGAGAAGGCCAAGGAGATGGGGGCGATGGCCCTCTTTGGTGAGAACTACGGTTCTGAGGTCCGCGTCGTGGAGATGGGCGGCCCCTTCTCCATCGAGCTCTGCGGTGGTACGCACGTGAAGAACACTGCAGAGATCGGCCCGGTATCTGTCCTCGGCGAATCCTCCGTGGGTTCGGGCGCGCGCCGCATCGAGGCTTATTCGGGCCTGGATGCATTCCGCTACTACTCGAAGGAGACCGCCCTCGTCGAGGGGGTCTCTCGTGAGCTCAAGGTCCAGACTGAGGACCTGCCGGAGCGCATCGCGCAGCTGACGGAGAAGCTCAAGGCCGCAGAGAAGCAAATCGCCGAGCTTCACAAGGCCCAGCTCATGTCCCAGACCGCGGAGATGATCTCTACTGCGAAGACCGTCAACGATTTCACCCTCGTGGCTGTCAAGCTGCCTAAGGGGGTCAACGGTGGAGACTTGCGCACACTGGCTTCTGATATCAAGAACCGTCTCGGTGATGCCGCCGGTGTGGTTGTCCTGGCATCGGAGAACGAGGGCGGCAAGCTCCCGTTCATCGTTGGCGCCACTAAGCCTGCAGTCGAGCGCGGTGTCAAGGCTGGTGACTTGGTCAAGGTTATTTCTGGCTATGTCGACGGCAAGGGCGGCGGAAAGCCGGACATGGCCCAGGGCTCGGGCGCGAACGCGGACGGCCTGCAGGCGGCCTTCAATGCTGTACGCGACGAGCTCGGTCAGCACTAGTAAGGTGCATGCAAATAGCTGAGTCGCAGAATCAGGAGGAGCACGATGGCCGTAGAGCCTGACAAACCAGGCGTCGACGATCCCGGCCCGGGGCGCCGTTTGGGCCTCGACGTCGGTACCGTCCGCATCGGCGTGGCGGTATCTGACCGAGACGCGCGCTTGGCCATGCCGGTCGAAACCGTCCGGCGTGAGACCGGGTTTAAGGACCGCGACAAGGGCGATATTGACCGTTTGCTCGAGCTGATCCATGAGTATGACGCCGTCGAGGTGGCCGTTGGCCTGCCGCGTGATCTCAAAGGCAACGGCTCATCGAGTGTTAAACATGCCAAGGAAATCGCGTTTCGTATCCGCCGCCGCTTGGCAAAAGATGACAGGATGAAGGAACCTCCGCCCGTACGCATGGTGGATGAGCGCCTCACTACGGTGGTGGCAACCTCTGCTTTGCGGGCCTCTGGCGTGTCAGAGAAGCGTGGTCGCTCGGTCATTGACCAAGCTGCCGCGGTGGAAATTTTGCAGTCCTGGCTGGATGCGCGCCATTTCGCGTTGCACGGCCACAGCCCTTCAAACGTAGGAGACGAAGTACGTGAGCCGTAAACCTTCACGCATCGGACGCTCGATGGAACCTCAATATGTCAAGCGCCGTCAGCGCGGCATGGCCGTGCTCATCGCAAGCTTGGTCCTTATCATTGGCGGACTCGGCTACATCGGCTTCCGCCTTCTGGGAGGGGGCAGTACCTTGGACTACGAGGGGCAAGGCAACGGTGTCACACAGCTTGTTCAGGTCCCAGAAGGCTCGTCCATGGGTGAATTAGCACCCGAGCTGGCAGAAAAGAACGTGGTGAAGACATCCGAAGCTTTCTCCTCAGCAGCCAACTCCAACCCACGCGCAAGCCAAATCAAACCCGGCTTTTACCGTCTCCAGGAGGAGATGAGCGCGAAGGCCGCTGTCGAAGCGCTGCTCGATGAAGCCAATATGGTGGACCTCCTCGACGTCCAAGGCGGTGCCACGCTGCTCGACGTCAACGTGCTTGGCGGTGATGTTCGCTACGGCATTTACTCCTTGATTTCCCAGGTCTCGTGCAAGGAAGGTGGCTGCGTCTCCGCTGAAGAGCTCGAGAAGATTGCGGCCACCGTGGACCCGGCTGAGCTGGGTGCACCGGAGTGGGCCCTGGAAGAGGTTCGCGCACGAGGCGAGGACCCGAAGCGCCTTGAGGGGCTGATTGCCCCGGGCCAGTACGTGCTCGACCCGAACATGGATGCCCAGGAGATTCTGACGGATCTGATCACCCGCTCGACGAAGAAGTACAACGACACCAACATCGTTGACCGAGCCCAAGCAATTGGTCTGAAGCCCTATGAGCTTCTGACTGCGGCTTCGCTAGTGGAACGCGAGTCCCCGGCTGGTGAATTCGACAAGGTTGCTCGAGTGATCCTCAACCGCCTCGATGAACCGATGCGCCTCGAGTTGGACTCCACCGTGAACTATGGCCTCGAGGACGTGGAGCTGGCCACCACCGATGAGGACCGCCACCGCGAGACGCCATGGAATACCTACGCCAAGGACGGTCTGCCTGATTCGCCGATTGCCTCGCCTTCGGAGGAAGCTATCCAGGCCATGGAGAACCCGGCGGAAGGAAACTGGCTCTTCTTCGTCACCGTCGATGACAAGGGCACCACCGTGTTTACCGATAACTACGATGAGCACCTTGCCAACGTCGATGATGCGGTGCGCTCTGGCATCCTGGACAGCCAGCGCGAGGCCGAAGGTGCGCCGCCAGCCGAGGAGCAGTAAACCAATGCCGCGCGCCGCAGTCGTGGGCAGCCCCATTGCCCACTCGCTCTCACCAGTCCTGCATAACGCTGGGTATGAGGCCCTGACCCTGAAGGAGTGGGACTATACCAAGCATGAGGTGACGGACTTGCCGGCCTTCCTCGCCGAAGTAGGCGAGGAGTACTGCGGTTTCTCCGTCACCATGCCGCTCAAATTTGATGCCCTTGCTTGTGCCGATATCGTCAGCGAGCGAGCTGAGCTCATTGGCTCCGCGAACACCTTGGTACGCACCCCGGAAGGGTGGCGCGCGGATAACACGGATACCGAAGGCGTGCTGGGCGCGCTCGATGAGCTTTTGGGCTCTTCCCAGCCGTCTTCGGCGCTGCTCATCGGCGCCGGCGGAACCGCGCGGCCGGTCCTGTGGGGGCTGGCTCAGCGCGGAGTGAAGGACGTTACCGTGTTGAATCGCTCCGACCGTTTAGCTGAGCTGCGTCCGCTCGCTGACGCCCTCGGTCTCACACTCCATGCGGCAACCTTCGAGGATGATCTAGCAGGCCTTGCGAGAGCAGTAGATCTCCTTGTCTCCACCGTGCCCTCTGCTGCGTTGGAGGGATACCTGACGCAGCTGGCCAAGGCTCCGGTTTTTGACGTTATTTATGATCCGTGGCCTACTCCGCTCACTGTGCATGCGGCCGCTGATGGCTACCGGGCCGTCGGCGGGCACATCATGCTGGCTAATCAGGCTTATTCGCAATTTGAGCAGTTTACCGGGCATACTGCCCCGCGGGCAGAGATGCTGGCGGCGCTCAACAAGGCGCTCAAGCTGCCCTAAGCAAGTCCCCACAGCTTGGTGCGTGCGTCTTGTCCGCCCACGCGGTAGGCTGCAGGACCATGGGGGAACTGCTTTTCTTGGCGTGGGGGTGCGCTTTAATTATTTATGACCTGCGTTTCAAACGCCTGCCTAACTATCTGACTCTGCCTGCCGCAGCCTTATCGCTGTGCTGGTTCAGCGTGGCCGGGCTGCTGTGGCCGGGTATCTACGTGGTGGCGGCGTTGCTAAGCCGCGCCGGAAGCATCGGCGGGGGAGACCTCAAACTGGCGCTGCCGCTGGGAATGGTGACCGCACACGTGGCGGGCGTACCGGGGGTTGCGCTGGCGATGATGGGGGCGTCGCTGAGCACGGTGCTCTGGGGCTATATATCCAGGGATAGGACACCCGCGCATGGACCCGGGATGTTGATTGCCGCAGGACTTGTTGTGTTATTTAGCCCCGACATGGTGTGATAGCAGGCCTAGTGACCCCGAAGGAACCCTTGGCGTGTGATAATAGTCCGCATGCTTCGTTGGACTACCGCAGGTGAATCTCACGGCCAGGCACTCGTTGCACTCATTGAGCACATGCCGGCCGGGGTTCCCGTTTCCCAAGACGATATTGCTCTCCAGCTCTCTCGCCGCCGCCTCGGCTACGGCCGCGGCGCCCGCATGAAGTTTGAAGCTGATGATCTCACTCTGCTCAGCGGCATTCGCCACGGCCTTACCCTGGGTAGCCCCATCGCTATCATGATTGGCAACACGGAGTGGCCAAAGTGGACCACCATCATGTCCCCGGATGCGCTAGATCTCGATGACCCGGAGACTGCTAAGGCGATGGCTTCCGGTCGCGGTGCTCCGCTCACTCGTCCACGCCCTGGGCACGCCGATTTCGCCGGCATGGTGAAGTTTGATCACGCGGAGGCCCGTCCCATTCTGGAGCGTTCCTCCGCACGCGAGACCGCTGCCCGCGTCGCCGCGGCCACCGTTGCCCGCAACTTCCTTCGCGAAACCCTGGGAGTCGAGGTGCTGTCCCACGTCATCTCCATTGGTGTCTCAGAACCTTATGAGGGCCCGCACCCTAGCTTTGCGGACCTTGAGGCCATCGACGCCTCTCCGGTTCGTGCCTGCGATAAGGCCGCAGAGGAATCGATGATCTCAGAAATCGAGACCGCCAAGAAGCAGGGCGATACCCTCGGCGGCATTGTAGAGGTCATCGTGGAGGGCCTGCCGATTGGTTTAGGCTCCCATACCTCGGGGGAGGACCGTCTCGACGCGCAGCTCGCCGCCGCCTTGATGGGTATTCAGGCGATCAAGGGCGTTGAAGTAGGCGACGGCTTCGCTGAGGCGCGCCGTCGCGGAAGCGAGGCCCACGATGAAATGGTGCGCACCGATGAGGGAGTGGACCGGGAGAGTAACCGGGCTGGTGGCCTGGAAGGCGGCATGACTAATGGCCAGACGCTGCGTTTGCGTGCGGCGATGAAGCCGATTTCTACCGTCCCGCGCGCCCTGAAGACCGTTGATATGGCTACGGGTGGGCCAGCCACTGCCATCCATCAGCGTTCTGATGTCTGTGCAGTTCCAGCGGCTGGCGTGGTGGCCGAAGCCATGGTGGCGCTCGTCCTTGCGCGTGCCGTGTTGGAGAAATTTGGTGGCGATAGCTTAGCCGAGACCAAGCGAAACATTGCTGCCTACCAGGATTACGTGGCTAGCCGCTTGGATTGGGGCGAGGCATGAATTCCCCGCACGTCGTTCTTGTAGGGCCTCCTGGCTCCGGAAAGACCACGATTGGCCGGCGCCTCTCCCGCGCGCTGAACTGCGAGGTTGTTGACTCTGATGCCCTCATCGAGGCCCGCTACGGCAAGGCTTGCGGCGAGATTTTCTCTGAGCTGGGTGAACCAGCATTCCGTGAGGTCGAAGCCGAAGCGGTGCGCGAGGCACTCGCCACTACTGGCGTGGTGAGTCTAGGCGGCGGGGCAGTGCTGACCGAATCTACACGCGCCCTGCTCGATGGCCTGACTGTTGTATTCCTTGATATCACCCCCGAAGAAGGCGTAACCCGCACGCTGGGGGACAGCAACCGTCCCGTGCTGGAGTCTGCGGACCCGCTGGCGCACTACACCCAACTTTTGGAAACGCGCCGACCCCTCTACAGCGAGGTCGCTGACTTAAAGGTGCGCACTGGTGTGCGCTCCCCGCAGCAGGTGGTGGGTGACATCTTGAGCTTCCTCGAAACCCTCTAAGACGACGAAACTTCTTTACCCGCTACGTGTCGACGCCTCACGAACCCTGCCACCCCAGCCGAAGGAGCACCACCCATGCACACCATTGCTGTTAATGGACCATCGCCTTATGAGGTCACTCTTGGCAGTGGCCTGAGTACCGCCATGATTGAGCGCGCCGCGGCGATTGGGGCGGCTAAGGTGGCAATCATCCACCAACCGCCGCTCGCGCAGGCTGCCCAAGACTTAGTTAAACAGGCTCGCGTACAGGGGATTGAGGCCACCGCAGTTGTGGTCCCCGATGCCGAAGCCGCCAAACGGATCGACGTGCTCGCCCGCTTGTGGGATATCTTCGGAGAAGCAGGTTTTAGCCGCCGCGATGCCGTCATTGGCCTAGGCGGCGGTGCGGTAACGGACCTGGCTGGGTTTGCTGCGGCGACGTGGATGCGCGGCATCCCGGTGATTCAGGCGCCGACGACGTTGCTCGCCATGGTGGATGCCGCCGTGGGCGGCAAAACCGGCATCAACACAGCCGCGGGAAAGAACCTGGTTGGGGCTTTCCATGAGCCGGACTCAGTCTTTGTTGATGTGGAGCATTTGCGCACACTGCCGACTGAAGAAATCGTCGCCGGTTCTGCAGAGATTATCAAGACTGGCTTCATCCATGACCCGCAGATCATTGAGCACTACCTGAAGGATCCCGCCGCATGCCTTGAGCCCGACGGCCTGCTGCCGGAGCTCATCGAGCGTTCTATTGCGGTCAAGGCACACGTGGTGGGTCAGGACTTGAAGGAATCCGGGCTGCGCGAGACTCTCAATTACGGCCACACCTTTGGCCACGCCGTGGAGCGTCGCGAGAACTACTCGTGGCGACACGGCCGCGCGGTAGCGGTGGGCATGATGTTCATTGCCCACCTATCCCACGCGCGCGGGCTTATCGATGCCAACCTCGTGGCCACGCACCGCGACATCTTGACCAGGATTGGGCTGCCGACCACTTATGAGCAGGGCCATTTCGAGGAGCTGCTGGATGCAATGCGCCATGATAAGAAGAACCGCGGCGGCCACATCCGCTTTGTAGCGCTCACCGGGATCGGGGAAACCACGCGCTTGGAAGACGCCACTGATGAGGAGCTGCGCGCAGCCTACGCGCAGCTGACCGTATAGGAATTTAAGGAGTTCGCCATGACCATTCTCGTCCTCAACGGCCCGAATCTGAACCGCTTGGGCAAGCGCCAGCCAGAAATCTATGGCAGCGAAACTTTGGAGGATATAGAGACTCGCGTCCGCGCGGCGGCGGGGGAGGAAGAGATCGTCTTCTTCCAATCCAACCACGAGGGCGAACTCATTGAACAGGTGCATCGCGCTGCCGACGAAGGCTGGCCTGTCATCATCAACCCGGGCGGTTTTACACATACCTCGGTGGCCCTGCGTGATGCCTTGGCGGAGGTAGCCGATGGCCCCGGATTCGTCGAGGTGCACCTATCCAACGTGCATGCGCGGGAAGCATTTCGGCAGCACTCTTACCTGAGCCCCATCGCTCGCGGTGTTATCGCGGGCCTCGGCTCTTATGGATATGTCGCGGCACTGGGGTACTTCCTGGCAGATTAGCTATCATGGAGTATCGCTTGAATTGATTGGAGTGGTTCTCTCATGGCATTAGCCGATACTCGTTATGGCAACCGCCGCCGCAAGCTCATGACTGAGCTGACTGGTCAGCGCATTGACGCCATTATCGTTACCCACCTGACGCACGTGCGTTACTTGACCGGCTTTTCGGGATCGAATGGTGGACTGCTGTTGCGCAAGGACCTCTCCGCGCTCATGGCAACGGACGGTCGCTACACCACGCAGATCGCGGAAGAGGTTCCGGACATCGAAGCCAGCCTTGGTCGCGATGTAGGCCCGCACTTGCTGGGGCAGGTTTCTCAAGATCTGCGGGTGGGCTATGAAGCCGACTACGTCACTGTCGCACAACTGCAGCGTCTGGAGAAAGCAAAGCCGGAGGGCGTGACTCTGGTACCGGTCACCGGCGTGATTGAGAAGATTCGCCTGGTCAAGGATCACGTTGAGCTGCAGAAGCTCGAAGAGATAGCGGCCTTGGCCAACCAGGCGCTCACCGATCTCGTAGAGGCTGGGGAGGTCGCCGCTGGGCGCACGGAACGCCAAGTCGCTGCCGATTTGGAATACCGCATGCGCATGCTCGGCTCGGAGCGCGTGAGCTTTGACACCATTGTGGCTTCCGGTGAAAACTCCGCTAAGCCCCACCACGGTGCGGATGACCGCGAGTTGCGCAAGGGGGATTTGGTTACGATCGACTTCGGTGCCCACCTGCGCGGCTTTAACTCCGACTGCACACGCACCTTCGCTATCGGTGAGGTCACTGAGTTTGCCCGTGAAATCTACGACATTGTCCTGCGCGCCCAGGAGGCAGGTGTGAAGGCAGCGGTGCCAGGTGCCAAGCTTGTCGACGTCGACGCGGCCTGCCGTGACATCATCACTGAGGCCGGCTATGGCGAGTACTTCGTTCACTCGACTGGCCACGGAATCGGCCTCGACGTGCACGAAGGGCCCTCCGCAGCGAAAACCGGCAAGGGCGAGCTCGCCGAAGGGATGACGCTGACCATTGAGCCGGGCATCTACGTTCCTGGTAAGGGCGGCGTGCGGATCGAGGACAGCCTGTTTATTACCTCAGGGGCACCAAAGATCATCACGGCCTATCCGAAGGAACTTCAGGTGCTGTAGCCAGCACCCCTTCGTACCGTGCAGCAGCCGCGTACGGTATGCTTAGACACTGTTTTCATAGTTTCGACTACAAGTTATTTGGGAGAGTCATTTCATGGCAGATACCACTGATTTCAAGAACGGCCTCGTTCTGAAGATCGACAACAAGCTGCAGCAGATCGTTGAATTCCAGCACGTCAAGCCTGGCAAGGGTCCTGCATTCGTGCGCACCAAGCTCAAGGATGTGGTTTCTGGCAAGGTCACCGACAAGACCTTTAACGCTGGTGTGAAGGTGGAGACCGCCAACGTTGACCGCCGCGACATGACCTACCTGTACAACGATGGCCAGAACTACGTGGTCATGGATGATAAGACCTACGAGCAGTACGAGCTGCCGTTTGATAAGTTCGGCGACGCCGGCAAGTTCCTCTTGGAAAACATGCGTGTCCAGGTCTCCTTCCACGACGGCGACGCTCTGTTCGGTGAGCTTCCGATCTCCGTTGACCTGAAAGTTGAGCACACCGAGCCAGGTCTGCAGGGTGACCGCTCCAACGGCGGCACCAAGCCGGCGACACTCGAGACCGGTGCCGAGATCCAGGTGCCGCTGTTCATCGAGACCGGTAACACCCTCAAGATCGATACCCGCACTGGCGAGTACCTCTCCCGCGTCAACAACTAAGATGACCCGACCAGAGCCTAACTATAAGCGGCACACCGCGCGCTACCGCGCGCGCCGCCGAGCTGCGGATATTCTCTTCGAAGCAGAATCACGCGACGTTGATCCGGTAGCCATCGTGGAAGACCGCGTCGAGCTTGCTCGCGACCCGGAAAACGGCGTGGCGCCGATCGCGGACTACACCCGCGAAATTGTCAGCGGAGCAGCTGAAGAGCTGGACGCCATTGACGATGCGATTGCTCGTTACCTCTCCAGCGAGTGGTCGCTCGAACGCATTCCCGCCGTTGACCGCGCGATCATGCGAGTATCGGTATGGGAAATGCTCTTCAACGCGGATGTTCCGAACGCTACCGCGCTCGTTGAAGGCGTGGAGCTTGCTTCCGAATACTCCAATGACAAGGCCGCGCCTTATATCCATGCGGTGCTGGATGACGTCATCCAATCACAGTCTGCGGATAGCCCGATGGCCTCGTCCTCTGCCGAGGAGCCCGCAGAGCCCGCTGAGACTGCGGAAACGGAAGGGGACACCGAATAGGGACCCACCGCTGGCGTTAATTGTTTCGCCAGCCCTTTCCAGAAAAACTCCGGCCAGTTAGCTTTGCGGACTGGCCGGGGTTTTGTCTTGGACGGGTTCAAATAGAAAACTGCCCTTGTTGCCAAAGATCTGGCCAGATCTTGAGGTGAGGGCGAGAAACTTTGGCAACAAGGGCAGTTGCGGCGGTGCTGCGTGCGTGGTGGTGCAGTGCGCTAGAGCAGCGAAGAGAGGAAATCCTTCGTGCGCTGGTGCTGAGGATTGTCCAAGACCTGCTGTGGGGTGCCGGTTTCGATGACGCTGCCGCCGTCCATGAAAACGATGGTGTCGGCGACCTCCCGGGCAAAGCCCATCTCGTGGGTGACAACGAGCATGGTCATGCCATCGGCGGCAAGTTCCTTCATCACGCGGAGCACCTCACCGACGAGCTCGGGGTCGAGGGCGGAGGTGGGCTCGTCGAAAAGCATGAGCTTCGGGTCCATCGCAACCGCGCGAGCAATGGCGACGCGTTGCTGCTGACCACCAGAGAGCTGGACTGGGTAGGCGTCCGCCTTGTGCGCGAGGCCAACCTTTTCCAGCAGCTCCATGGCCTTTTTCTTTGCCTGCTCCGGGTTCTGCTTCTTTACCTGGATGGGGGCCTCGATGATGTTTTCCAGCACGGTGCGGTGGCTAAAAAGATTGAATTGCTGAAAAACCATGCCGATATCTTGGCGCTGGGCGGCGGCTTCTTTCTCGGAGATTTCATAGAGCACGCCGTTGCGCTCGCGGAAACCAATCAGTTCGCCGTCGATGTAGAGGCGGCCGGCCGTGACCTTCTCCAGGTGATTACAGCAGCGCAGGAAGGTGGACTTACCAGAACCGGAGGGCCCCAGAAGGCACGTGACCTCACCCGGCATGACGGTGAGGTCGATGCCTTTGAGAACCTCAAGTTGGCCGAAGGACTTGTGCACATTTTGTGCGGAAATCATGGGTGTCGGCATTAGTTCTTTACCTCCGGGATGACAGAGACGTTGCGGGGAATGGTTCCTTCGGCATCCGCCAGCGCGGCCAACTGGCGGCCGGTGAGCTCGCGGGTGGCGCCGCGCTCAAAGCGGCGCTCTAAGAAGTACTGGCCCACCATGAGCAGAGAGGTGATGGCCAAATACCACGTCGCCGCGACCATAAGCAGGGGGATGGGCTCGAAGAGCGCAGCCGAAATGTCCGTGGCGCGGCCAAAAATTTCCGCCGTGTAGGGAATAGCAACCACAAGTGAAGAAGTCTTGAGCAGTGAAATAAACTCGTTGCCGGTCGGCGGGATGATGATGCGCATGGCCTGCGGGAGCACAGTGCGGCGCATGGTCATCCACCATCCCATTCCCAGGGCCTTGCTGGCTTCCTTCTGGCCCTCCGGAACAGAAGAGATACCGGAGCGAACAATCTCCGCCATGTATGCGGCTTCGTTCAAGCCTAAGCCTAAGACGGACAAGAGGAATGCGTTATTGAGTACCTCGGTGAGGGAAATCTCTGTGAATCCAAGGTTGATGGATTGGTAGAGGGCTGAAAGTAGACCCCAGAAGACGAGCTGCACGTAGATTGGGGTGCCACGGAAGAGCCAGAGGAAGACCCACGACACGCCACCTAGCACAGGGTTAGGGGACATGCGCATCACCGCGAG
Organism: Corynebacterium sp. HMSC05D03; assembly: GCF_001807205.1. Classification (NCBI taxonomy): domain Bacteria; kingdom Bacillati; phylum Actinomycetota; class Actinomycetes; order Mycobacteriales; family Corynebacteriaceae; genus Corynebacterium; species Corynebacterium sp. HMSC05D03. The sequence continues at coordinate 141,958 of NZ_KV788182.1, forward strand.
GGCAGCGCCGCCTACGACGCCGATGATCATTGCCAGAATCGTAATGGCAATGGTGTGCAGGGCAGCGGTGGCAATCCGAGTATCGAAAAGATACTGGAAATACGTGCCCCACCCGAAGGCTTCGTTGCGTGCCGAGGAGATGATGAACCATACGGCAAGCAGAGCGAGGACAGTGGCGAATACCCAGCGCCAGGGGTGACGCAGTGGGCGGGCTTCGATCTTTTCTGGGGCAGTCGAAGCCGATGAATTCGACGCTGCCGGGAGAGAGGAGTTAGTCATTGATCGGCCTTTCGTTAATCATTGCGTGTTCGACGAGTCCGTCGTCAACACCCCATTTATCGAGAATTTCGGCGTATGCCCCGGTATCGATGAGATGCTGGAGCGCCGCCGCCACGGCAGGGCCGAGGTCTGAATCCTTTGGCACGGCGAAGCCGTAGGGTGCGGCGTCGAACATCTCGCCGACCATGGACATACGCCCATCCGAGCGGTTAACCGCCCATGCGGAGACCGGTGAATCGGCTGAGAGCGCGTCCGCTCGGCCCATCAAAACCGCTAGAGCGGCGTTATCGCTCGTGTCATAGGGCAGGATGGTTAAGTTGCCATCGCAGGCTTCCTGCTTGGGGCGCAGATCGTCGGTCTCAGAGACCGTGGTGCGTTGCACCGCGACGGTGAGGCCACAGGGGTTGGAAGGATCAACGTCCTTGGATCCATCGCTGAGCTCCGCCCACTGAATCCCGGCGTAGAGAATATCGACAAAGTCGAAATTTTCCCGGCGCTCGTCAGTATCGGTAAACCCAGACCCGCCAAGATCAATCTGCCCGGACTGGACTGCCGGCAAGATCATGGAAAAGTCCTGCTCCACCGGCTCAAATTTGAGGCCCATCACTTGAGCGACTGCATTGGCCAAGTCCAATTCAAGACCGATGAGTGAGCCATCGGAATCCTTGAACTCGAAAGGTGCGAACGGTGGGTTCGTGCCTACGGTGAGGACTCCATCTGCGTCCTCATACATCGCGGCAATCTCGGGAACTTCGTCCACGTTGGGCGCGGACCAGCCCTCTGGCAGCGCTGGCTCCTCGTTGGTGACGCAGCCGGAGAGGGCAACGGAGGCCAGCGCTCCGACAGCGCCCACGATGGCCTTCTTCTTATTCATGCTTTAACTCTCTTGATAACTTGCGGCTTTGCGCCTATCCACGGCGATGAAAATAGCGACGATGATGCCGCCGAGCGCGAACATAAGCAGGATAAGCGGTGTGGAAGCATCCTGGTCTGCGCCCCACGGCCACAATGCGCGAAGCGAGCCCAGCATAAAGCCGGCCATGGCGGCCAAGGTCGGATCGCGGTGGGTATCGAGTAGGTAATTCAAAACCTTGACGAACGCGACAAGGCCGCACAGCGCGCCGAGGGCGAAGACGCCCACGATGGTCATGTTCCGGTCAGAGACCGCGCCAATGACAGGCTGGTAGAGGCCCATCGTCAGCAAGATGAGTGAGCCCGATACGCCGGGGAGAACGAGCGCGCAGACGGCCACCATGGCCGCCAAGAACACCACAATCAGGCTGGGGTCTTCGACAGGAGTTGAAGTAAAGCCGGTAACGAAGAAGATCGCGACGGTGGCGATGATGAATGCGGCGATGGACGCGGGCGTAAACCGCGACATCATGCTTATTGGAACGATGATGGACACGGCGACCATGCCGAGGAACAATGCGCGGGACAAGGACACTTGTCCTTCCACAAAGTTGTGGAGCAGCGTGGAAAAACCGAAGACGGCAAGGAACATGCCGGCGGCGACTGAGAGGAGGAAGCCCCACTCAACCTTTTTGAAACGGCCGGAAATGAGATCATTGGCGTTGTGCAAAGCGCGTTCATAGATGCCTACGATGAGCGCCACGGTGCCTCCGGAAATACCGGGGACCAACTCGGCCATGCCAATGAGGGCGCCGCAAATGGCGTTAAGAATATAGTGCATAAACCGAAAGTAACGTTGACAGTCTCCTCGGTGGGGATGCCGTGCCGAAGGAGAGGAATGGGCAGATGACTCCTTATTCTCTCACTCCGCGAAGGGCTTATGCAAACTATTCAGCCCATAGAAGGTTATACGTTGCCTACATCGGCAAGCGCTTGGCCACCTCGCCGTAGATCGAACCCAAGATGGCGAAGGCAGCGAGGCCTACAAGGCCGTCGAGAAGCACGGTGTAGAAAGTGTTGAGCTGCGGATCGTCCGAGGACGCCGCAGACTTACGCAGCTCCTGGTAGTAGGAGGAGCCTTCCACCTTGGAGGAAACCTCCTTGTCGGCGCTCGAATCTGCGGCAGTAGCCACGGTGGTACCACCCAAGGTGAGGGCAACGGCGGTGCTCACAGCGATGATAGTGCGACGCATGGTAATGGATTCCTTTCGGTTGAAAACGCTAACACCCCACAACAGGGTCTGTTGCGGGGTGGAATTGTGCCCCTGGTGAGACTCGAACTCACACTACACGGGTTTTGAATCCGTTGCCTCTGCCAATTGGGCTACAGGGGCGCACAAGCAACGATAGTAGCGCAGCCGACCAACGTGAACCTAATTGCCTGCCTACGGCCCTCAACGGTGCCGCTCCGTGCAACACGTTAGGATGGGCCGGGTGACTACTTCTCAGCCCCGACTCTTGCTCATTGACGGCCACTCCATGGCCTTTCGCGCATTTTATGCACTGCCCGCGGAGAACTTTTCCACCTCGGGTGGCCAGCACACGAACGCGGTATACGGCTTCCTGTCCATGCTGGCGAATATCCTCGCCGAGGAGAAGCCGGACTTCGTCGCTGTAGCCTTCGACGTGGGCCGCAAGACCTTCCGTACCGACATGTTCCCCGAGTACAAGGCGCAACGAGAGGCCGCCCCCGAAGAGTTTCGCGGCCAGGTTGAGCTCATTCGTGACGTGCTGGAAACGTTGGGAATTACCACGCTCTCGCGCGAGAATTTCGAGGCCGATGACATCGTGGCCACGTTGTCCACACAGGCGGGCGCGGACTATGAGACTTTCCTGGTTACCGGTGACCGCGACTATTTGCAGCTTGTCGACGACTCCACGACCGTCCTCTATCCCATGCGTGGGGTGTCCAAGCTGCATCGCTTCACACCGGAGGCGGTGAAGGAGAAGTACGGCCTGAGCCCCGAGCAGTACCCGGATTTCGCAGCCCTGCGCGGAGATCCTTCCGATAACTTGCCTTCCGTTCCGAAAGTGGGGGAGAAGACCGCCACGAAATGGATTACCCAGTATGGTTCCCTCGATGGCCTCATCGAGCATGCCGAGGAAATCAAGGGAGTGGCGGGCCAGAACTTCCGCGACCGCATTGAACAGGTCAAGCTCAACCGGAAGCTCACCCAAATGGTGACGGACATGGACCTGGAGGTTGGACCGGCAGACCTGGAATTCAAGGGAGCGGTCGCTAGCGAGGTCGCGGCTCGCTTCGACGAGTTGGAATTTGGCACCAACCTGCGCGAGCGGGTCCTCAACGCTGTCCCGCACGATGCCGCCGCCGAAGCTGCCGCGGCAGAGGAAACGCCGGATGTATCGGTGACCGTGGTGGACACGCCGCTGGCTGAGTGGCTCGAAGGTAAAAAGCATGTCGCGGTTTTCGTGCAGGGTGACGGAACCCCAGGAGCAGGAGATGCGGCAGCGCTAGCACTGGTCGATTCAGCTTTTGAAGGACTCCAGATTGAATTGGCGGACCTGGATGCAGAAGATGACGCCGCCCTGGCCGCGTGGTTGTCATCAGATGCGCCGAAGTATGTGCACGAGGCAAAGGCTACTTGGCACATGCTGGCGGGGCGAGGGATTGAACTACGTGGAATTGCCCATGACACAGCCCTGGCGGCCTACCTCCTGCGCCCAGGTCAGCGCACGTATGCGTTGACGGACGTGTACCAGCGCCATCTGCAGAAGTCCTTGGGGGTGGCCACGGAGCAGCTTTCCCTCTTGGATGACAATCAACTTGTAGAACAGGCCGGCGCCATCATGGAGCTGGCGGCAGAACTGACTAGTCAACTCCAAGAGATTGATTCCTTCGAGTTGTATACAGACCTTGAGTTGCCGCTCGTGACCATCCTGGCCCAGATGGAGGCCGCTGGTATTGCAGTTGACCGCGATGTCTTGGAAACGCAGCGTGATGCTTTCATTGAGCAGGTCAATGAGCAGGAACGCGCCGCCCGCGAGTTGGCTGGTGATGATTCTCTTAACCTGAATTCCCCGAAGCAGCTGCAGGCGGTGCTCTTCGATACTTTCGATATGCCGAAGACGAAGAAGACTAAGACAGGTTATTCGACCGCAGCTAAGGAAATTGAGCAGCTGGCCGCTACCCATCCGCACCCCTTCCTGGATCACCTGCTGGCGCACCGCGAATACCAGAAAATGAAGACGACGCTGGAGGGGCTCATCAAGACCATTCAGCCGGATGGCCGCATTCACACCACGTTTAACCAGACGGTGACTTCAACCGGCCGCCTATCCTCGACCGAGCCGAATCTGCAGAACATCCCGGTGCGCACGGAGGCTGGTCGCCAGATCCGCTCGGCCTTCGTGGTCGGTGAAGACTTCGAAACCTTGATTACGGCCGATTACTCGCAGATTGAGATGCGAGTCATGGCGCACCTCTCTGCCGACCCTGGGCTTATTGAGGCCTACCGGGAGGGTGAGGACCTCCATAACTACGTTGGTTCCAAGGTCTTCGATGTTCCTGTCGATGAGGTCACCCCAGAGCTGCGCCGCCGAGTCAAGGCCATGTCCTATGGCTTGGTCTATGGGCTATCCGCATTTGGCTTGTCGCAACAGCTGGGCATCCCCGCACGGGAAGCCAAGGAGATCATGGAGAGCTACTTTGAGCGATTTGGTGGTGTAAAGCGCTACCTCGACGAAGTTGTCGTGCAAGCTCGAAAGGACGGCTACACCTCCACGGTCTTCGGGCGCCGCCGCTACCTACCGGAGCTGAACTCCGATAATCGTGTTGCTCGCGAGAACGCCGAGCGCGCAGCGCTCAACGCCCCGATTCAGGGAACTGCAGCAGACATTATCAAGGTGGCCATGATTCGCGTGGACAAGGCGCTTGAAGGTTTGGCCTCGCGCGTCTTGCTCCAGGTTCACGATGAACTCGTCGTGGAGGTGGCTCCCGGCGAAGCGGAGGACGTCCAGCGCATCGTGGAGCGAGAGATGGACAAGGCTATCGAGTTGACTGTGCCCCTTGAAGTCTCCGTTGGTGTGGGCAAAAACTGGGATGCCGCAGCGCACTAGGGCTTAGGTCAAGCCCACCGCGCGCTCGTCTTCGGTGGGCGTGCGTCGCTCGACCAAACATCCGGCAAGGAGGTCGAATGGGGTTTGTCCCAGCAGCAGGACGCTGAGGCCGAGGATGCCCAGGATGGTTGCCTCCACGAAGGGGAGTCCTGTCAACGCGAGAAGTGTGAGAAGGAGCCAGCCGTTGCGAACGGCTGGGCTGCCGATTCCGGGATGCTCAGCAATGACTTCTAGCTTTAGCGACCACTTACCCAGGGAAGTCTGCTTTGCGGCCTCTACCCACACTCGGTAGACGTAGAAGACGAGTGCGAGGGCAACGATGTCATAGACAGCGCCTGCTCGACCGCTCAGCACTTCATCGGCGATGAGGTTGATAAGCCACTTGAGTGCCACGATGATGGCGGCGGCGAGAAAGGCATCAATCCACCAGGCCACTGCGCGGCGCACGAAAATCCCGAGGCGTTCTAGAAGCATGGCTGTCAGCTTAGTTCGCTGCAGCCGATTGATTCGATACCAGGGGAGGTAGTGTCTGACCTACCGTGCTTCGCACACGAAGATGGCGGTGCCGGGGAAAATGGCTCCCCGTTCAGGCGACCATTGTCCCCACGTAAGTGTGTTTTCCTTCGGCCACTCGGGTTCGATGAGGTTGCGAATTTCAAATGCACCGCGCACTTGGAGTGCTCGCACCCAATCGCCCATCGTGCGGTGGAATTCGGCATAGCTGAGCTCACCGCTGTCATCCTGCTCTAGGTAGGCGCGTTCAAAATAAGACAGCTGCGCAGTGAGGTCCTGTGGATCATCGGGGAAGACCCAACGCATGGGGTGTGGCACAGAAAAGACGAAGCGGCCATGAGGGTGCAGAACACGGTGGACTTCGTTCAGTGCCTGGTCAAGGTTGGCCACGAAGGGAAGGGCGCCAAAGGCGGAGAAGACGACGTCGAAGGATTCGTCACGATAGGGAAGTGCTAGGGCATCAGCCTGAACGAGAGGTAGGCCACTCTCGGCATGGGAAAGCATTCCAGACGAGAGATCGAAGCCCGTGGCAAAGCGCGCGCGTCCTTGCAGCCACTGCGTGCAAGGCGCGGAGCCGCAGCCGAGCTCGAGGACGGTATCGGAGGATACATCGCCCAGTAGCTGCGCTTCCGCCTCGTGCAGCATCTCAGGACACCAGTAGAAAGAGGATAGATATTCGGGGTGTTCCGCGTGGTAGGAATCGGCGTCACGATCCCAAAAATTGCGATTGGCTGAGGAAGCAGAAAAGGCTGCAGAAGACATTCTCACTTTTCCAATTTCTTTTCCGTGTTGTATTTGCCGTTTTAGCTGCGAGGATGTAGGGTTGTACGGGCGTGTCTATGACTCGGGACGCGCTGGGCTACTGTAGGAGAGCTCGGCACGGCTGCGAGTCGGGATTGAAATCCATCTTAAGCCTTGCGTATTTGCGCTGCTTAATGACGCTTTTCAAGAGACGCGTAACTGTCCAATTACGATCTCCTACGTTTATTCGGAGCATAACTACATGCCAACTTCTAACACCCCTCAGGTTGCGATCAACGACATCGGAACCGCAGAGGACTTCCTCGCAGCCGTCGACGCCACCATCAAGTACTTCAACGATGGTGACATCGTCGAGGGCACCGTGGTCAAGGTTGACCACGACGAGGTCCTGCTCGACATCGGTTACAAGACCGAGGGCGTCATCCCGTCCCGCGAGCTCTCTATCAAGCACGACGTCAACCCGGATGAGGTTGTCGAGGTCGGCGACGAGATCGACGCACTTGTTCTCACCAAGGAGGACAAGGAAGGCCGTCTGATCCTGTCCAAGAAGCGCGCACAGTACGAGCGCGCTTGGGGCGCCGTCGAAGAGCTGCACGCCAAGGAAGAGCCGGTTACCGGTACCGTTATCGAGGTTGTCAAGGGTGGTCTCATCCTCGACATCGGCCTCCGTGGCTTCCTCCCGGCTTCCCTCGTTGAGATGCGCCGCGTTCGCGACCTGGAGCCGTACATCGGCCAGGAGCTCGAGGCCAAGATCATCGAGCTGGACAAGCAGCGTAACAACGTTGTCCTGTCCCGCCGCGCATACCTCGAGCAGACCCAGTCCGAGGTCCGCTCCGAGTTCCTGCACCAGCTGCAGAAGGGTCAGGTCCGCAAGGGCGTTGTCTCCTCCATCGTCAACTTCGGCGCCTTCGTCGATCTCGGCGGTGTCGACGGCCTGGTTCACGTTTCCGAGCTGTCCTGGAAGCACATCGACCACCCGTCTGAGGTTGTCACCGTGGGCGACGAGGTCACCGTCGAGGTTCTCGACGTCGACCTGGACCGCGAGCGCGTGTCCCTGTCCCTGAAGGCAACCCAGGAAGATCCGTGGCGCGTCTTCGCCCGCACCCACGCTGTGGGCCAGATCGTCCCGGGCAAGGTCACCAAGCTCGTTCCGTTCGGCGCCTTCGTTCGCGTCGAGGAGGGCATCGAGGGCCTCGTCCACATCTCCGAGCTGGCTCAGCGCCACGTGGAGGTTCCGGACCAGGTTGTCAACGTTGGCCAGGAAGTCATGGTCAAGGTCATCGACATCGACCTCGAGCGTCGTCGTATCTCCCTGTCTGTTAAGCAGGCCGACGAGGACTACACTGACGAGTTCGATCCGTCCAAGTACGGCATGGCTGACTCCTACGACGAGCAGGGCAACTACGTGTTCCCGGAGGGCTTCGACCCAGAGACCAACGAGTGGCTCGAGGGCTACGACGAGCAGCGTCAGGCTTGGGAGGCTCGCTACGCCGAGTCCGAGCGTCGCTTCAACCTGCACACCGCTCAGATCGAGCGCAACCGTGCTGCAGCTGCTGAGGCCGCTGAGTCCGCTGCCAACTCCAACTACTCTTCCGAGTCTCAGGATGCAGCTCCGGCATCCGATTCTCAGGCAGAGGTTGGCGGCTCCCTCGCATCCGACGAGCAGCTCGCTGCTCTGCGCGACAAGCTCGCTGGCAACTAAGAATGGATCTTTCTCGGTTCGCACTCAGCGATGAACCCGAGATGGTCTAGCTTTTGAGAAAGGCCGCTTCTCCCACTGTGGGAGGGGCGGCCTTTCGCGTATCCTAAGCCGGTATGAAGCTCATTGGACTCACCGGCGGTATCGGCAGCGGAAAATCTACAGTGGCGCAGCTTCTCCTGCACCACGGATGGGAGCTAGTTGATGCCGATCAGATAGCTCGGGACATCGTTGAACCGGGGCAACCGGCGCTCGCTGAGTTAGCAGACGCTTTCGGGGAGGATATCCTTCAAGCCGATGGAAGCCTCGATCGTGGGTTGCTGGCTTCCCGCGCTTTCGCCAGCCGGGAGAAGACCGATCTCCTCAACTCCATTACGCACCCGCGTATTCAGGAGGAAACCCAGGCCCGCTTCGACTCCGCGCGCCGCGCTGGCGCCGACTTCGTGGTGTATGACATGCCGCTCCTCGTGGACAAGGGTCTACACAAAAATATGGACGCCACCATCGTCGTTGACGTCGATGTGGAGGAGCGGGTTCGCCGCCTCGTGGAGTATCGCGGGCTGGATGAGGGGGATGCGCGCCGCCGGATAGCCGCGCAGGTCCCGGACGATGTGCGCCGCGCCGCTGCTGATTTCATCATTGATAACAACGGCGCTCGCGATGAGCTCGATGCGCAGGTTGACGGGGTCGTCGACAAGCTCCGCTCCCGGTTCGCCTAGGGACGCGCAATTAACTAACGCGTCGCTACGACGTCAGAGACTTCAACGTGGTCGTTGTTTTCCATGTCTTCGCCCACGAAGTCGAGGTCTGTGCGCATGAGCATGGTGTTGTAGTCATGCCAGGACGTCAGAGTGTAATAGAGGTGCTGATCGTCCTGGTTCGGCAGAACGAAGGGAGCATAGGTGTCATTGAGCGGCTGGCCGCTGACGACCTTGGTGGTCTTTTCACTCACCAGCATGCGGCGCGGCGACCATGGGCCTTCTGGGCTATCGGCCGTGCGCATAACGATGCCTTCGCCCTCCACCCCGTACATAGTGATGTATTTGCCCAAGTAGTGGTTGTAAGCCACAGAGAGTTCGGATACCTTGCCGTCGAGTACCTCGGTGGCGCGCGCCGGATTCTTCACCCAGGAGCCGTCAGAGTAGTAGCTGAAGGCTTCCTCGTTAGGAAACTCCGACTTCAACGCACGGGACAAATATGCTGGGCCGCGGCGGCCGTTGCCGGTGGTGAAGCGGTAAATGTACTCGTCGTGCTCGATGAAGGCTGATTGTTGAAGTTTTTCAAACCCTTTGCGGTAGTTGGCGCCGCCGGGAATCGGCGCGTTCGCACCGTGGCTAGTGTTGGTTCGGGTGGCCTCTGGCACTGCGCGCCACGTGACTCCGCCATCAGTCGACTTCACGGTCGCGCCAAAGTTGGTGGACCAGCCGGTCTTCGGATCGTGCCAGGAGCGCACCGACATGTAGTCGATGTAGTGCACGCCGTCGACCACTATGCCGGCCGTGGGGATAGTGGTGCGCTCGCCGTTGGTGTCTTTATCTCCCACCTTCTGGGAAGGGATGAACTCCTTAGCCCGGCCTTGAGCCGACCATCCAGAGTTCGTTAGTGCTTCCTCCAGGCGCAGGCCGTCACCATAGTCGTGGTCGCTCGTGCGCAAAAGGAGGTTGGAACGCCACCCGTCGCCCTCGCTTGAGCAATCCATGGAATCGCCGAAGACATAGTAGGATTTGCCCGCGCCATCCGAGTAGGCGATGCCGAGGTCAGTTCCGGAAATATCAAACTTCCGGTCGGTGCGGTTTGGAGAACCGGAACCAGTGATGAGCTGCATGATTTGGGTTGGCCCGCCGCTAATCTGGCGCTGGTTATAGTTGCTGCGCTGTGGTGCCTCAGTATTGCCCGAACTGCTGGACCGGGAAGAGCTGCCGAGTAGGGCGTCGAGCCCACCGAGCGAAGAGCCGGAAGTCTCGGGTTTCGACGTGAAGCTGCCGGACCTCGAGTAGGCCGTACACGGTGACGCGTGGGCCGCAGGGGAGTGGGTCACGATAGCGACAGGCACTAGTCCGGCAATGGTCAACGCGCTGGTAAGAGAACGAAGCTTCATGTCAGCAGATTCTAAAGGAGAGCGCCAACTTTTAAAGGATATGGCGGCTAAAATTTACCTTGTGCTCGCATCCCGTTCACATTCCCTGCTTAATCTGCACCTCCATGGGAACGTGGGATGTTGGGCCTTTTGATAATCACGCCGCGTGCGAAGTGCTCGCGGCAATCCGTGATGGCTCCTTCGATCTTGATACGTTTAAGAAAAGCTGCGTGGATTCTCCCATCGATGTCGACGATGCTGGGGTAATCATCGCCCTGGGGGCATTGGCCACCACGCCTGAAGATGAGCTCCCCGCTGGAATTAGCGCGGATGACGTTAAAGCATTGCGCACACCACAAACCCGGGCCTGGTTGCGCAAGAAAATCAATACAGCGATGGAGCCCAACAGTTCCCCGATTTATGCGTTGTGGGAAACCACGGGTGAGCTTGAACTGTGGTTGCGCAGGACGCGCGCGGCGTTGCCCTAAAATGCAGTGAGGCCTCCCTTCACAGACACAGGTGAGACAGGTTGCCTAGCTAGTGGGCCCTAGCAGGTTTCGTGGTGTGCGCGTTAGACTGGTCAGCATGGCTTTTGCTGCTGAACACCCCATCCTGCCCGTCTCCGAACATCGCCCTGTTGGCGAAATCGAGCGGCGCTCAGCCGAGTTCCGTGTTGAGTCCGAATTCCAGCCCGCTGGCGACCAGCCCGCCGCCATCGCGGAACTGGATGAGCGGCTCAGTCGCGGCGAGCGCGACGTGGTACTCATGGGTGCCACGGGTACTGGTAAGTCCGCGACAGCCGCCTGGCTCATCGAAAAGCAGCAGCGCCCAACACTTGTGATGGCGCCGAATAAAACGCTGGCGGCGCAGCTGGCGAATGAGCTGCGCCAGCTTCTCCCGCACAACGCGGTGGAGTACTTCGTCTCCTATTACGACTACTACCAACCGGAAGCCTATATCGCGCAGACGGACACCTACATTGAGAAGGACTCCTCTATTAATGAGGACGTGGAGCGCCTCCGCCACTCCGCCACGTCAGCTCTTCTTTCTCGCCGTGATGTGGTTGTGGTTTCTTCTGTGTCGTGTATCTACGGTCTGGGCACGCCGCAGTCCTATCTTGATCGCTCTGTTGTGCTAGAGGAAGGGGAGGAGATCGACCGCGATCGCTTCCTCCGCTTGCTCGTGGATATTCAGTATGAGCGCAATGACGTGGGCTTTACGCGCGGAACCTTCCGCGTCAAGGGCGATACCGTGGATATTATCCCTGCCTATGAAGAGCGCGCGGTGCGCATCGAGTTCTTCGGCGATGACGTGGACGAGCTCTACTACATCCACCCCTTGACGGGCGACGTGCTGGAGCGGGTCGACGAGGTAAGAATCTTCCCCGCAACGCACTATGTAGCTGGGCCAGAGCGCATGGCCCGTGCCATCGAGGACATCAAGGAGGAGCTCGCGGAGCGCCTCGCGGAGCTGGAGAACCGCGGCAAGTTGCTCGAAGCGCAGCGCCTGCGCATGCGTACCGAATACGACCTTGAGATGATCGAGCAGGTGGGCTTTTGCTCCGGCATTGAGAACTATTCGCGCCACGTTGATGGACGTCCCGCCGGCTCCGCGCCGGCGACACTCCTGGACTATTTCCCAGAGGACTTCCTCACCATCATCGATGAGTCTCACGTGACCGTCCCGCAGATCGGCGGCATGTTTGAGGGCGATATGGCCCGCAAGCGCAACCTCGTGGAGTTTGGCTTCCGTTTGCCTTCTGCCGTAGACAACCGTCCGCTCACTTTCGATGAGTTCGAAGAACGTGTGGGACAAGCGGTGTACATGTCGGCGACGCCCGGTGATTTCGAAATGACGGCTTCCGGCGGCGAGTTCGTGGAACAGGTCATTCGCCCCACCGGCCTCGTAGATCCCAAGGTGACGGTCAAGCCCACCAAGGGCCAGATTGATGATCTCATCGATGAGGTCCGCGCCCGCACCGCGAAGCAGGAGCGCGTCCTGGTCACGACGTTGACCAAACGCATGGCAGAGGACCTCACGGACTATTTGCTGGAACACGGTATCAAGGTGCGCTACCTCCACTCGGATATTGACACGCTTCAGCGCGTGGAGCTGCTGCGCCAATTGCGCTTGGGGGAATTCGATGTCCTCGTGGGCATCAACCTCCTGCGTGAGGGCCTCGACCTTCCTGAAGTTTCACTTGTCGCCATCTTGGATGCCGATAAGGAAGGTTTTCTGCGCTCCACCACCTCGCTTATTCAGACTATTGGCCGCGCCGCCCGAAATGTGTCCGGTGAGGTCATCATGTACGCCGATAAGATTACGGACTCAATGCAGGAAGCCATCGAGGAGACTGAGCGCCGCCGTGAGAAGCAGATTGCCTATAACAAGGAGCACGGCATCGACCCGCAGCCGCTACGCAAAAAGATCGCCGATATCTTGGACCAGGTTTATGAGAACGCCGATGAGCAGGGGCAGGACGCGGATCCCACGGCCATCGTCGACAAGCCGGATGTGTCCTCCATGGCTGCCGACGAGGTGCAGGCGCTTATCGACGACCTAACGACCCAAATGCGCGAGGCAGCCCGGGAGCTCAAATTCGAGTTGGCGGGGCGCTTACGCGATGAGATCGCTGATCTGAAAAAGGAGCAACGCGGTCTCAAGGAGGCCGGCATTTGACGACGCGTCCAGTCCTGAAATTTGCCAACTCAATGTGCGGGTAAAACCCGTCTCGGCATAGCAGACCGTGTCATACTGTTAAGGATTAATCGCTACTTATAAGGAGAATTATGCTGAGCTACAACGTTATCGCTGTCGGAACCGATGGTTCTCAGACGTCCATGCGCGCTGTCCGTTCTGCCGCATCCATGGCGCGCGCTTATGACGCGACACTGATTATCGTGTCTGCTTTCTACAACCACTCGGGTTCGATGCTCGGCGCCCCGAACTCAGAGGATGCCCGAGTACCGGTTGTGAGCGAAGAGATGTCGGAAAGCTTCCTCAACAATGCCGCGGAGATTGCGCACAGCGAGGGGGCGGAGCGGATTGAGATCATCGCTAAGTCCGGTGACCCTGTGAATTCGCTCCTCGAAGTCGGCAGGGACCACGACGTTGATATGTTCGTTGTGGGTAACAAGGGAATTCATTCGGTGCGTGGTCGCGTGTTCGGCTCCGTGGCTACGGAGCTCACTCGTAAAGCCCACGCTGACGTCGTCGTGGTCAACACCACTGACTAGGGCAGAACATGGCGCGCTGAGCCTCGTGCGCGCTGATCGACGTGAACGCGCCAGCGTTGTTAGACTAGCGGGTGCGCAAAAGCTTTAAAATTTTGTCAAGCGGTGGCCTCATGGTTGAGGCCAGCGAAGAAAGGTCATCATGAGCGATTACAACAAGATCGTGGTCGGCACCGACGGTTCCAAGTCCTCCCTGCTTGCTGTGGAGCGCGCCGCCAAGATCGCCGCAGCCTTCGATGCCACCCTCATCATCGGTTGCGCCTACTACGAGAACCAGGAGCAGGCTTCCAAGACTTTGCGCCAGGATTCCGTGACGATTCTCGGTGATGAGAAGGCCCAGGCCAACCTCGCCTCTGGCAAGGAGCACGCAGAGAAGTTCGGCGTGGCGAAGGTGGAGACCGCTGTGCGCCCGGGCACCCCGGTTCAGGCCCTGATGTCCATTGTCAACGACAACAAGGCAGACCTGCTCATCGTGGGTAACCGTGGAATCAACTCCCTGACCGGCCGCCTGCTTGGTTCGGTTCCGGCGGATGTCGCACGTCAGTCTGATTGCGATGTCATGATTGTCCACACCGTCAACTAGCACTTTATTGCGTGCACGGCGCGCAGCGCCCAGAGACCTTCAAAGAAAGGGTTACCTGGGCCGCTGCGCGCCTTTTCTTATCTTCCTAGCTGGAAGGAAGAATGCGGTAGGCACTGGCAAGGGCGTTACCGTCGGTGCCTTGAATGAGCGGGATATCGAAAGAAGACTGCTCGTTGACCTTTACCAAAGGGGCGAGCGAACCGTGGGACAGCAGCTGCTCCTGCGGTGTGAGGTTGCGTATCGCAACTGCTGCCACATGGTTGGGGTGCTCCGCTGCCGCGTCCGCATAGGTCAAGGGATCGTGCTGTCCATCATCGCCGATGAGCAGCCAGCGCAGTTTGCGGAAAGCGATGAACAGGTTTCGCAATTGGACGCGCTTGTGCTCCAGGCCATTGCGGAAGAGGCCGGTAGGTGTAGGCCCCCAATCCGTCAGGAGTAGCGGGCCACGGGGGAATCCGTTGTCCGCCATGAAATTCACCAACGTGTCATAGGTGTTCCACGCACCGGTGGAGAGGTAAATGAAGGGAGCTTCTGGGTGCTGCTGGGAGATCTCTCGGTAGAAGCTGGCCATGCCTTCTACTGGTTTGCGCGTATTGGTGCGCTTGACCCAAGAATTCCACGCCGCAATCATCGCGCGTGGCAGCCACGTCACCATGATGGTGTCATCGATATCGCTGACCACACCGAAGGTCGTGTCCTTATCCACGATGAGGACCTCCGCGCTGGCTTCCTCGGCGCCCTTGGCCCGGATGGTGACCTCGTGCCAACCGGGTTCGAGCCCGTGGTCATGGACTAGCACGTCGACATAGCCGTTGTCGTTCGTGGTGCCCGCTACCGTTTTCCCGCCAACCGTAACTTCAACCTCGTGGTGCGTGACCTGAATGGTGAAGAACTGGCGGTATCCGCGTTGAGCCCACGTATCGCGCTCTTCGGCGGCAGGGTCATGCATGAGGACCCGCCCCAGCACGTGGACGAATTCCTCGTTGCCGTAGCCGGCATAGCCAGTAACACTGGGGCGCCAGCCTTTGCGTGCTGAGCGCTTGAGCGAGTAAGCATTTGCGGTGGATTCGACTTTGCGGGCGATATCGGAAAGTGCCATGCGCACCAGATTAACGGAAAACCTCCGCGTAGCGGCCGGCGATGGTGAGGGACTGCGTCGCACGCGTCAGCGCCACGTAGAGGTTGTGCAGACCCTGCGGGGACGCTTCCACGATGTCATCCGGATTGACTACGGTGACGTGGTCAAACTCCAGTCCTTTGATCTGCTCAACGTTGGCTGCGGTGATCACAGCGCGCAGGCGCCCGTCAGCGTCCTGGAAGGTTGCGGGCTGAAGGTCGCTCTCACCGTCCTGCCAGATAACGTCCACACCGTCGCGCACCGCGATGCCTGGCGTCGCCTCGGGGTTGATGGATTGAAGGAGCTGGTTGGCCAGCTCCGTGATCGGGCGCGGGGTTCGGTAGTTGACACTCAGACCGTGCAATCGGAAGCGCTGGCCGACGAAAGGCTCGAGAGTCTCGCCCCAATCATCAACGCCGGCGGGAGCTCCAGTCTGGGAGGTATCGCCGACGAGCGTCATCCACCGGGAAGGGCTGCGCCGGAAAATCATGCGCCACTCCATTGGGGTCAACTCCTGTGCCTCGTCGACGATGACGTGCCCGTAAGCCCACGTGTAGTCCTCGCGGGCACGTTGAGCGGTGGTGCGGGAATCCCGAACTTCGTGGCGTCGAGCGAGGTGCTCGGCATCGATGACGTCGTGGGCAGAGAGAATCTCCGCTTCGAACATGTCATCATCGTTGTCGGTGGAATCAGATGAGCTCAGAATGTCGAGGGCATCTTCTGCCTCGGCGACCTGCTCACGCCATTCCTTCTCCTCTGCAGCGCGTTCCGCTTCTGGGTCTGGCATGCCGATGAGGACAGCGAGTTCGTCGAGAAGCGCAGCGTCGGACGCCGCCCAAGCCCGGCCATCCTCGCGGTAGAGGGCACCCCGGGTTTCCTCATCGTAGGCGCTGGCCGCTGAATCGATGCGTTCGGTGCTGCTCAGGAGCTCGGCGAGCACATCTGTAGGCGCCAGATGGGGCCAGAACTCGTCGATGAGCTCCAGGACCTGCGGTTCTTCAGCAAGATCATCGTGGAGCTGGTCCACATCTGCGCGGGAGAGCAGGTTGGCGCCTCCCAGCGGATCAGAACCGATGCGTTCGGCCATCTGTTGGGCCAGCGATTCAATGAGGTGTTCCGCAAACGCCGCTTGAGCATCGTTGTGCGGCTTGCGCGAGCGCCGTGCGCGGGTTCGTGCTGCCTTGACCATCTGGGGGGCCACGGTGAGCTCGAGCCGATCGATCTCCAGCGTGCGCAGCTGCTCGGGCACACGCTGGTAGTCCTTCACCGCGTTGCCGAGAATCTCCACCATGGCCTCTGAACCCTTGATTTCGCGGGCGAGCAAGGTTTCAGCGTGTGTAGCCTCGATGCTGGGGAAGAGAGAAGAAATGGTGGAGAGTACAACGCCGGTCTCACCAAGTTCCGGGAGTACTCGGGAAATGTATTCCAGGAAGGTGGAATTGGGGCCCACGATGAGCACGCCCGTGGCGGCTAATTGTTCGCGGTAGGTGTAGAGCAAGTAAGCCACACGGTGCAGCGCCACCGCCGTCTTGCCGGTTCCTGGTCCGCCTTCGACCACCATGACGCCGCGCGTGCTGTCACGGATGATCTCATCCTGTTCGCGCTGAATGGTCTCCACGATGGAGGGCATATGGCCAGTGCGGGCACGCTGCATGACGTGGTGGAGGGCGGATTCACTAGCGACATCGCTACTTGCTGCAGTGTTGTCTCCTTCGAGGATCTCGTCGCTAATACCGGTGACAGTGCGACCGGTAGTCCTGATATGCCGGCGGACGTGAACCCCTTCAGGGTGCGCAGTGGTTGCCAGGTAGAAGGGCCGCGCCATCGGGGCACGCCAATCCAAAAGAAGCGTGCGGTAGTCCTCCTCCCGGGCATCAAGTCCCATGCGGCCGATATAGCGGCGGTCGAGGCCTTCCGGGGTGGGATTATCGCCAGGTGCATCAATGTCGATGCGCCCAAAAACTAGACCGAGTTGGGCAACGTTAAGCCGATCCAGTTTTGCTTGTAGGCCGTGGTACTCGGTTTCGCGGCGCACGAGAGCATCAGCATCTGGGGTATGAGGGTCGACGGCTGCTTGCACCTCGTTGAGGCGAACATTGGCAGCGTGGACCTCGTTGTCCAGACGCTCAAAGAGGCCGTCGACATAGGCTTGTTCGCTAGCTATTTCGGCGCTGTGCTCGCTCGCGTGGGCGCTGGTTTTCCCGGTGTGAGTCGCGGGTGAAGATTCAGACACAAGGCTCCTTGGGTGCGTATGAAGGCTTCTCGTGAACAGACGGGAAGTAAGAAGGGAGATAAAGGAAGAGTGGACAGGAAAAAGAACAACGGCCCAGCATACTAGCTGAGCCGTTGTTGTCTCCACCGCGGTAATTATCGCGGTGCGTTGCGGGGCTTTCCGCAGCGTAGGAAGGAGAGCTTAGAAGCGGTCACCAAACTTCTTGAAAGCTTTATCCAGCTTCTTGGAGGCTTGCTTCTGGAGCTTCTCAGCGCGCTTGCGAGCCTTCTTCTGGGCGCGCTTTCCGTCGAGCGAATCTGCCTTGGCTAGGGCCTCGTCAGCGCGGTCCTGTGCCTTGCCGGCTGCCTTTACCAGACCCTTGCGGGCGGTTTCGGTGTTGTCACGTGCAGCGTCAAGCCAATCATCTTTGTTCTCCTCAAAGAACTCACGAGCGGTCTCAGCCTTGTCCTCGACGAAGGAGCGCGCGGAGTCGATGAAGTCCCGGCCAGCGGACTCCCAATCATCACGGTTGTCCTCGACGTAGTCCTTGGCGGTTTCGAACCAGTCATTAGCCTTATTGGTCACATCAGAAGAAATCTCGTTGGCGCGGTTGGAGAAGTCTTCTGCGAACTTCTGCTGCTCGGACTTACCCGGCAGCGCCTGCTGGATCTTCTTGTTGGCACGCTCCGAGGCCTTGGCAGCACGCCAACGCACGGAGGGCTTGCCTTCGGTGTCCTGCGTAACAATGGCCAAGGCACCAAGTAGGGCAGTGTTGGTGATGAAGCTGTTGCGCTGTGCTTCCTTGTCCTTCTTGGAATCGGCGGTCCAGAAAGCGTTGCCCACCAGGTTAGGGACGTGCGTCAGCGCGAGCACTGCAGCCGAGGTGCGCGGGGCTTTGCCCAGTGCCAAGGTGGTACCTGCAGCGGTCTTTGCACCGCCGAGTGCGCGGGTAACGAGCTCTGGGTCATTTGGGATGTAGCCTGCATATTCGCGGGGCAGCACCTTGCGCAGGCGCTTGAGCGCGGACTCGGTGTCCGCGACGTGCTCCGAGGTGTTGCGGAGCGTATCCACACCATCCCAGACAAACACGGAGGCCAGCATAGGACGGGCAAATTTACGAATCATAACGTGCTCCATTCAATAGATCTTTAAAGACGTTCGTCACACCATAGTACGCGGGTTAAGCAAGTGCCGCTGTCAGTGCAGCAGTTAATAAGTTGTTACCAACGCCGCTCCCACCATTCGTCCATGTGCGGGCGCTCTGCGCCGAGCGTTGTGGGTGCGCCGTGCCCAGGGCGGACGATCGCTTCGTTCGGGTAGACATCAAAGAGACGCTGCGTGACATCCTTGTACAGACGCACGAAGTCACCTTCCGAGGTGGTCTTGCCCACTCCGCCAGGAAAGAGTGAATCACCAACGAAAAGGTTGGTAACCCCATCAATCTCTGCGGCAATGGCCGCACCGCCGGGGGTGTGTCCGCGCAGAATAATAACGGGTAGTTCGTAGCCGGCGAATGGGAGCGTATCGCCGTGCTTGAGCTCGACGTCGACGGGTGCCGGCAAGGCCGGGGAGTCCAGGAAAGAGGAGTAGTGCACGGCACCGGTTTTATCCAGAACCTCTTTGAGCGCGCGCACGTGGTCCCAATGACGGTGCGTGGTGAGAACGGAAGTGATCTTTACCCCATGGTCGGCGGCCAAGGAGAGCAGCGCAGGGGCGTCAGCGGAGGCGTCGATAAGCAGCGCCTCGTCACCGGCGCACAACAGGTAGCAATTGTTGTCCATCTCGGACACGGAAATTTTGTGAAGCTCAAGCGCGTTGTTCATAAGTCCAACCATACGGGTACATTCTGAGTGAGAACTCTCTGAACACACATTCTTTTGTGTAGGAAGGCAGCAACTAGTGGCTGATCGTTTGGTCGTACGAGGCGCGCGTGAGCACAACCTCAAGGGCGTGGATATCGACATTCCGCGCGATAACCTGGTGGTGTTTACCGGTCTATCAGGCTCCGGCAAGTCCTCACTCGCCTTTGACACCATCTTCGCCGAGGGCCAGCGGCGCTACGTGGAGTCCTTAAGCTCTTATGCGCGCATGTTCCTTGGCCAAATGGATAAGCCGGACGTCGAGTTTATCGATGGCTTATCACCGGCGGTGTCCATTGACCAAAAATCCACCAACCACAATCCGCGTTCCACCGTCGGAACCATCACTGAAATTTATGACTACCTGCGTTTGCTCTTTTCTCGCGCGGGTACAGCGCACTGTCCTGAGTGCGATGCCGTCATTGAGCGCCAAACCCCGCAGCAGATCGTGGATGAGGTCTTAAGTCACGAGGAGAAGCTGAAGTTCCAGGTCCTTGCCCCTGTGGTGCGCCGCCGCAAGGGCGAGTTCGTTGACCTCTTCGCAGATCTCGCGGCGCAGGGTTATTCCCGCGTTCGGGTGGATGGTGAGCTTTACCAGCTCAGTGACCCGCCCAAGCTGAAGAAGCAGATCAAGCACGACATCGATGTCGTCGTGGACCGCCTGCAGGTGAAGGCTTCCCAAAAGCAGCGGCTGACGGATTCGGTGGAAACAGCACTGCGCTTGGCAGACGGCCTAGTCACCCTGGATTTCGTAGACCGCGAAGAGCTCACACACACCTACTCGGAGAAAGCAGCCTGCCCCAACGGCCACACGCTGACCATTGAGGAATACGAGCCTCGCGCGTTCTCATTCAACGCGCCTTTCGGTTCCTGCCCGGTGTGCGATGGCTTGGGCACGCGCCTTGAAGTGGATGTGGATTTGTTGATCCCGGATCCGGATGCCCCGGCTGTCGAAGCCATCCAACCGTGGACGTCGAGCCCCAATGCGCGATATTTTGTCAAACTGGTTGAAGGGCTAGCGAAAGCCCTGGACTTTGATCCGCGCACCCCGGTGTCCGAGCTGAGCAAGGAGCAGCGCCACGCGCTGATTTATGGCACGGATGTGGAAGTCAGCGTGCGCTATAAGAACCGCTATGGCCGCCAGCGCAACTGGACCGCGCCGTTCGAGGGTGCCATCGGCTTCTTGGAACGCAAGCTCGATCAGACGGATTCTGAATCCCAGAAGGACCGTCTGCTTCAGTACACCCGCCGCGTGCCTTGTAACGCTTGTGGCGGTACCCGCCTGAAGCCGGAAATCTTGGCGGTGCGCTTAGCCTCCACCGCACATGGCGAGCAGTCCATCGCTGGCTTGACGGCGCTGTCCATCGAGGAGGCGGCGGAGTTCCTCGACTCGCTCGTGTTGGGCCACCGCGAGGAGATCATTGCCGGTGCCGTGCTCAAAGAAATCCAGGCTCGCCTGCGCTTTCTTCTCGACGTCGGCCTGAACTACCTCACCCTTGACCGCGGCGCCTCCACGTTGTCCGGCGGTGAAGCACAGCGCATTCGACTCGCCACCCAGATTGGTTCTGGTCTGGCGGGAGTCCTCTACGTGCTGGATGAGCCCTCGATTGGCCTGCACCAGCGCGATAATCAGCGCCTTATCGCCACGTTGAAGCGCCTGCGCGATATCGGAAACACCTTGATTGTGGTGGAACATGATGAAGACACCATCCGGGAAGCGGACTGGCTTGTCGACGTTGGCCCCCGCGCCGGCGAATTTGGCGGAACTGTGGTCTATCAGGGAGAACCCGCCGGTATCGAATCCGTGGAGGAGTCCCTGACGGGGCAGTATCTGTCAGGAAAGAAGAACCTTGCGGTCCCGGATACACGCCGTGAGATTGACCCCGAGCGCATGCTCAAGGTCGTCGGCGCGCGCGAGAATAACCTCAAGGGTATTGACGTCGAGATTCCACTGGGCGTCCTCGTCTGCGTCACTGGTGTGTCTGGCTCAGGAAAGTCCACAGTGGTCAACCAAATCCTGGCCAAGACCTTGGCCAACAAGCTCAACCGTGCCCGCCAAGTGCCCGGTCGTGCCACACGCGTGGAGGGCGTGGAACACCTAGACAAGCTGGTGCAGGTGGACCAGAGCCCCATCGGCCGCACCCCGCGCTCGAATCCGGCAACCTACACAGGCGTCTTCGACAAGATTCGTAATCTTTTCGCGGAAACCCAGGAGGCGAAGGTCCGCGGCTACAAGCCGGGGCGGTTCTCCTTCAACGTTAAGGGTGGACGCTGTGAGGCCTGCCAAGGCGACGGCACCATCAAGATTGAAATGAACTTCCTGCCCGATGTTTACGTGCCGTGCGAGGTCTGTGATGGTGCCCGCTATAACCGCGAAACGCTGGAGGTCCTTTATAAAGGTAAGAACATCGCAGAGGTTCTCGATATGCCGATTTCGGAGGCAGCCGAGTTCTTCGAACCCATCACCTCAATTCATCGCTACCTCAACACCTTGGTGGAGGTAGGCCTGGGATATGTCCGCTTGGGTCAGGCCGCTACGACGCTTTCTGGTGGTGAGGCACAGCGCGTAAAGCTGGCATCCGAGCTTCAGAAGCGCACGAATGGACGCACGGTCTACATCTTGGATGAGCCGACGACTGGTTTGCATTTTGAGGACATCCGCAAACTTATGCTCGTCATCCAGGGGCTGGTGGACAAGGGCAATTCGGTCATCATCATTGAGCACAACCTAGACGTCATCAAGGCCGCCGACTGGATCGTGGATATGGGGCCAGAAGGCGGTTCCGGTGGCGGGACTGTCGTGGCCCAAGGCACGCCGGAGGACGTGGCGCAGGTAGAAGGCTCCTATACGGGAGGTTTCCTCAAGGAGATGGTGTGATGGTGAGGCAGAAGAACACCCCCAGGGCTGCTTTAGCTCTTTGCCTCGCCGTGGCAACAACCTTAACTGGCTGTTCGAGCCCCGAACAGAACATCAAGCATCCATCTACTGAAGAAGCAGGTGAGGGTGATACGCCGAACTTCGACGTGTCCTCGGAGCTGCGCGCCGTTATCGCCGACGTAGAAAGCGAGTTTGACGTTCGTGCCGGTGTGTCCGTGGCGGATAAAAAGGAGACGTTCAACGCTGGGCTCAAGGGCCATGAACCCGCATGGTCGACCGTGAAGGTTCCCATCGCCATTGCCGCTCTGCGTGATGGAGCTAGCCTCGAGCTCGTGGACCTCGCAATTAAAGAATCTGATAATGATGCAGCCTATGCACTGTGGTCCCACGTCCAATGGACCGAGGGGGATGCCGGCAGCGCGGTGAAATCCCTGTTGAAAGAGTATGACTCAACCGGTGAATTTGCCGAACCCTTTGGCTATTCCACGTGGTCGCTCGAAGAACAAGCGAAGTTCGGCGCGCACTTGCCGTGCATACCAGAAGCTGAGCAAGTGTATGACGCGATGGATGACATCGTGGAGTGGCAAGACAATGGGCTTGATAAGCTGCCGGACACCCGCGCCAAAGGTGGCTGGGGATTATCTGAAACTGATAACGGATATACTCACCGTCAAATTGGAGTTCGAGAAACTGCAGGCGGCGGGACTGCGGAGAATAGCGCGGTGGGTCTGGCCATTGAGGTCACTATGCCTGGGGAGTATGCCGATGAAGCGATACCCGCCCTCGACATGCTAGCCGCCGGAGTTGACCGAGTGGTCTCTGAGGCGCTGAAAGCCAGAGCACTAACGCCGTTGGAAGGTTGCGCGCAACCCAGTGCGCCATCAGCGGTGGTAGGGACGTCGTCAACCGCTGCAAGAGAGGTATCGACAAACACGTCGGCACGCCGATTTGGCTCACGATGATCGCGGTGATAGAGTAGTGCGCACTACCGCCCGTAGCGCCTCCTCCAGGAGGTACTTGGGCCGCAAGCGGAGTTTCTCCCACCCGATGCCGCGCAGGATGAATTGTCCAGTGCAGGATAAAGGTTAAGAGTAGGCGTCATTTATGGCGCGTGCTTGAAAAGAAACTCCCGGATGCCTATGGCACCGGGATTTATTCGTTTGTGGTCACGGTAGGCACACTACTAGCCCCCACAATCGAGGAGAACCACAATCAGCGCTGAAGCTCGCATTAATGAGCGCATCCGAGTACCCGAGGTCCGTCTTGTTGGCCCCGGTGGTGAACAGGTGGGCATCGTTCGTACAGACGATGCTCGCAAGCTCGCGTACGAAGCAGACCTTGACTTGGTCGAGGTCGCCCCGAACGCGAAGCCGCCCGTAGCCAAGATCATGGATTACGGCAAGTTTAAGTACGAGCAGGCCCAGAAGGCCCGCGAGTCCCGTAAGAATCAGCAGCAAACCGTGGTGAAGGAACAGAAGTTCCGTCCGAAGATTGATGATCACGATTACGAGACCAAAAAGGGCAACGTGGTGCGCTTCCTGGAGAAGGGTTCCAAGGTAAAGGTAACCATCATGTTCCGTGGTCGCGAGCAGTCGCGCCCGGAGCTCGGTTTCCGTCTGCTGGAGCGTTTGGCTGATGACGTCGCAGAGGTTGGCGTCGTGGAGTCGCGCCCCAAGCAGGATGGTCGCAACATGACCATGGTTCTTGGGCCCGTCCGCAAAGGCAAGAAGTAGACCACGCTCCACTTAGGATTTAAGGATTTAATTCTCATGAAGCAGAAGACTCACAAGGGCACCGCCAAGCGCATCAAGGTGACCGGCTCCGGCAAGCTGCGTCGCGAGCAGGCCAACCGCCGCCACCTCCTGGAGGGCAAGCCTTCCAAGCGCACCCGTCGCCTGAAGGGCACCGAGGACGTTGCCAAGGCAGACACCAAGCGCATCAAGCGCCTTCTCGGCCGCGCATAGTCAGCGCCGAAACACTCCATTTCCACACACCACAATCAAGATAAGGAAGTATTACTGTGGCACGAGTAAAGCGCTCAGTTAACGCCAAGAAGAAGCGTCGCGCGATCCTGAAGTCCGCTAAGGGCTACCGCGGCCAGCGCTCCCGTCTTTACCGCAAGGCCAAGGAACAGTGGCTGCACTCCATGACTTACGCTTACCGCGACCGTCGCGCCCGTAAGTCTGAGTTCCGCAAGCTGTGGATCCAGCGCATCAACGCTGCTGCTCGTATGAACGACATCACCTACAACCGCCTCATCCACGGCCTGCGACTGGCTGAGATTGAGGTTGACCGCAAGATCCTGGCTGAGCTTGCTGTTAATGACTTCGAGGCTTTCTCCGCTCTGTGCGAGGCCGCCAAGGCTGCACTGCCGGAGGACGTTAACGCTCCGAAGGCTGCTTAAGCTTTCACTAGCCTGCCCACGCCCACTGCTTCCCACAACAAGGAAACGGTGGGCGTTTGGCGTTCCAAGCTTCAATTATGGGAACAGGAGCCAATGGGGAATAGGCCCCAGTGAGGTGAAGAAAAAGGGGACATGGCGTGTGCTTTGTGTTACCTTAATCAAGTTCCCACGTTCTCTTCCTGTGTTTACAGGCTTAAAAAGGAGTCTTTCTCATGACCAACCCCAACGGCGGTTTCCAGCAGAACAACCCGAATGCTTCGGGCAATAACCCTCAGTACTCCAATCCGTTCGACTCCAACGGAAACCAGTACCAGGGCGGCAACTACGGCCAGAACCTGCCGGCCCAGCAGGGCGGGTACCAAGGTCAAGGCCAGTATTACTCTCAGCAGGCTCCGGTCAACGCGCCGCAGAAGTCCTGGCTGGTTGCCCTTTTGCTGGCTTTCTTCCTCGGTGGCTTCGGCGCTCATAACTTTTACGTTGGCCGCACGGGTCGCGCTATCGGCCAGGTATCCCTCTGTGTCTTTAGCGTCTTAACGTCGTGGCTGGGTATTGGTGCAATCTCGGCGGGTATCCTCTGGATCTGGGTGATTATTGAGTTCATCATGATCATCGCCGGTGCAGGCGGTTATGACCGAGACTCCAACGGCATCCCGCTGAAGAAGTAGTCTTTTGCACATATTTTCTAGCCCACCTCTCTCAAGCTTGGAAGAGGTGGGCTAGCTGCATTGTGCTGCCCATGCGATCCGTGAGCTCGCAGGAGGCCTCGGTAGGGTGGAGGCTATGATACTGGACTTTGAGAATGCCTTCACCGAGCGCACGCCACGCATAGTCAATGCCGCAAAATTGCATCGTGCCGCTAGCCGTCGGAAGGCAGAGCGTTTCCTTATTGAGGGTGAAAATGCTGTCGACGCAGCGGTGTCCACTGGCGCAGCCACGGACGTTTTCGTAACGGAAAAGGCCGCCGAACGCTTTGCACATATTGTGCAAACCTGCGGCTATATGGACGTCTATGTTCATCCCATCACCGACAAGGCAGCCAAGCACCTCTCCGATACGGCGACGAGCACAGGCCTCTTTGCTGTGTGCCGTCCTGTCCTGTGGACTGCAGGTAAAATCCTGGCGGGCAAGCCGCGTTTGGTCTCAGTCCCAGTGCTTACTTCCGAGCCGGGCAATGCAGGTACCTTGATCAGGACTTCGGATGCCATGGGCGCCGATGGCGTCATCTTCGCGGGTGAGACGGTCGACCCTTTGGGCTGTAAAGTCGCGCGTGCATCAGCAGGCTCACTCTTCCATATTCCCGTGGCTCGTGATCCCAATATCAAAGATGTCTTGGGTAAGTTGCGCTCCTCCGGCATGCAGGTGCTGGCAACGGCCGCTGACGGCGAGGTGGACCTCGCGGATGCGGACCTTTCCCAACCCACCGTATGGCTGTTTGGAAACGAAGCGCATGGACTAGGAGAACTGTTGGATGAAGCCGATATGCGCGTGCGCATTCCAATTCTGGGCCGTGCAGAGTCTCTGAACCTTGCCACGGCTGCCAGCATCTGCCTGTACGAATCTGCCAAGCAGCAGAACCGCTAGTCTCTCCTTGGGCTGGGGCTGGTGGCCACAGAAGTCGGGGAGCACGGTAAGATAGCTCGCGTTAGTTTTTGTGCGAGAAGAAGGTAATCAAGGCACGTGTCCGACACACCTCAGATCGAATTGACCGAAGAGGCCCTCGAGGCCGCCGCGCAGAAGGCCATTGCCGCCTTCGAGGCTGCATCCGACCTCGACGAGCTCACTTCCGCCCGCCGTGAGCACCTTGGTGATGGCGGCTATATCCCGCAGGCCCGCCAGTCGCTGGGGCAGTTGCCAAAGGATCAGCGCAAGGATGCTGGGCGTGCGGTGAACATCGCGCGCGGCAAGATGGAGAAGCGCTTTGCACAAATTCGTGAAGTGCTCGAGCAGGAGGCTCGCGCCGCGCAGCTCAAGGCGGAGAAAGTCGACGTCACCGTCCCAACTACCCGGGCGCAGACCGGTGCACTACACCCAATTACTGCGCTGTCGGAGCGCATTGCGGACATCTTCGTGGGCATGGGTTGGGAAATCGCCGACGGCCCAGAGGTCGAGGCTGAGTACTTCAACTTCGATGCTCTGAACTTCAAGCCCGATCATCCGGCACGTACGTTGCAGGACACCTTCCATGTGGGTAAGGAGGGCTCGAAGCAGGTTCTCCGTACTCACACGTCGCCGGTGCAGGTGCGTACGATGCTCGAGCGTGATGTACCGCTCTACATCGCTTGCCCAGGCCGAGTTTTCCGTACCGACGAGCTCGACGCGACCCACACGCCAGTCTTCCACCAGGTGGAAGGCCTTGCCGTGGATAAGGGACTGACCATGGCCCACCTGCGCGGCACTCTGGAGCACCTGGCCAAAGTTCTCTTCGGTCCGGAGACCACCACTCGCATGCGCGTGAATTACTTCCCGTTCACCGAGCCTTCTGCTGAAGTCGATGTGTGGTTCCCGAACAAGAAGGGCGGCGCCGGCTGGATCGAGTGGGGTGGCTGCGGCATGGTTAACCCCAACGTTTTGCGTGCGGTCGGCATCGATCCGGAGGAGTACACCGGCTTCGCCTTCGGCATGGGCCTTGAACGCACCCTGCAGTTCCGCAATGGTCTCACCGACATGCGCGACATGGTGGAAGGCGATGTCCGCTTTACCTTGCCATTCGGCGTGCAGGCATAGGAACCCAGAGAAAGGATAGAAAGAAAACAATGCTTATTTCCCAAGACTGGGTTACCCGCCTCCTCGGCACCGCAAACTCTGGCTGGAACGTATCCGCCGAAGAGCTAGACTCCGGTTTTGTCCGCGTCGGCTTCGAAACCGAGGGCTATGAGGCTCTTCCGGAGACCACGGGCCCGCTCGTTATTGGCCAAGTTGTGGAGATTGAAGAGCTCACCCAGTTCAAGAAGCCAATCCGCTACTGTCAGGTGAATGTTGGTAAGGCCAATGGCACCGGCGAGCTACAGGGCATTATCTGCGGCGCGCGTAACTTCCGCCTCAATGACTATGTTGTGGTTTCCCTTCCGGGGGCTGAGTTGCCGGGAGGCTTCAAGATTGCTGCGCGTGAGACCTATGATCACATCTCCAACGGAATGATGTGCTCCGCGGCTGAACTGGGCTTTGGTGCGAAGGCTGATGGCATCATCGTTCTGGGAGAGGAAGTCGCCGACAAGGTCGGTGAGGACGCTCGCCCCCTCATTGGGCTGTCCGATACGGTTTTCGACGTCAACATCACCCCAGACCGCGGCTATGCTTTGTCGGCACGTGGCCTGACGCGGGAGATTGCCTCCGCTTTCGACCTCGCCTTCCCCGACGTGGCGCAGGATCCGAACGTTGCTGGAGTCGATACCTCTGCTGTACCGGCGCCGAAGGGCGAGCTGATCGCCGTCGATCTGCGTGAAGAAACCAAGGCCCAGCGCTTTGGTCTGCGCAAGGTTAGCGGCATTGATCCCGCTGCCCGCACACCCTTCTGGATGGAGCGCGAGCTCATGCTGTCCGGCCAGCGCAGCGTCAATCTGGCGACCGACATCACCAACTACGTTATGCTGCTCCTCGGAGCACCGATGCACGCCTTCGATGCCAACGTCGTGAACGGCGAACTCGTGGTGCGCAATGCTAGCGAGGGGGAGACATTTGAGACCCTCGACCATGTCAAGCGTGAGCTTTCGGCGGGTGACGTGGTCATTTGCGATGGCAACGGAATTCAGTCCCTGGCTGGTGTCATGGGCGGCACGACCTCTGAAATCTCCGAGACGACCACTGACGTGTACTTCGAATCGGCCATTTGGGATCCGATTACCGTGGCCCGCACGTCGCGCCGCCACAAGCTGTCCTCGGAAGCCTCCCGCCGTTTCGAGCGTGGCGTCGACCCGGCCATCGTAGAGGTTGCTCTCGACGTTGCGTGTGCGCTGCTGCAGCAGATTGCTGGCGGCACCATCGAGACTGGCAGGACGCTCGTGGGAGACGTCGCCAAGCGCGAGCCCATTACACTGCGCGCCGCCAAGCCGAGCGAATACGCCGGCGTTGAGTACTCCCGCGAGACCGTGGTGAAGCGCCTTATTGAGGTGGGCTGCGAGGTCTCTGGCGAAGAAGAGTTTTCCGTCGTCCCCGCGTCTTGGCGCACCGATATCGACATGGATGTGGATCTCATCGAGGAGATCCTGCGTCTGGAGGGCCTCGAAGATATTCCGACCATTCTGCCTACCCCGGTGGGAGGTCGCGGCCTTACTCCGGCGCAGAAGCGTCGCCGTGCAATCGGACACGGCTTGGCTTATGCGGGCTATGCCGAGGTTCTGCCTTCGCCGTTCATTGCCAACGACACCTTCGACACCTGGGGTCTGGATAAGGAAGACCCGCGCCGCCGCACTGTTGCCGTGCAGAATCCTCTCGAATCGGATAAGGCCATTCTGTCCACGACGTTGCTTCCGAATCTCCTTGAAGCCATCGCCCGCAACGTGGCCCGTGGTCGAAGTGACCTCGCCCTCTTCGGTCTCCAACAGGTGGCATTCAAGCGTGCTGATGCGTCCCCGATGCCGTCGGTGGAGACGCGCCCGGAGGACTCCGTGGTGAGCGAGCTTTTGGAGTCGCTGCCGCTACAGCCGCTGCACGTGGCCACGGTCGCTACCGGCAACATTGAGCACGAGGGTCCGTGGGGCTCTGGTCGTGCTTATAGCTACGCAGATGCCATTGAGTCCGCGCGCCAGGTTGCCCGCGCCGCCGGTGTTGACATCACTGTCAAGGCGGCCGAGCAGCTCCCGTGGCATCCGGGCCGCTGTGCCGCCTTGGTCCTCGCTGCAGACGAGGAAACCGTCGTGGGCTATGCCGGCGAGCTGCATCCGCAGGTACTGGAGGCCCTTGAGCTTCCAGCCCGCACGTGCGCCATGGAGCTCGATGTCACTGCGCTGCCGTTGGAGGAGAAGTTCCCAGCACCGGTCCTCTCCTCCTTCCCGGCCTTGCACCAAGACATCGCACTGGTGGTGGATGAGGATACCCCGGCAGAGGCAGTGCGCCGAGTGGTTGAGGAAGGCGCCGGCGAGCTCTTGGAATCTGTGGAGCTCTTCGATGTCTTCCGTGGTGAGCAGCTCGGTGAAGGTAAGAAGTCCCTTGCCTTCCAGCTCTTGTTCCGCGCAGATGACCGCACGCTGACTGATGAAGAAGCTAACGAGCACCGACTCGCTGCCGCAGACCTAGCCAAGCAGCGTCTTGGTGCGGAGATGCGCGCTTAGCGTTTACTGGCACCTTTGGTTCCTTAACCCGGCTCACGCACCATGTGAGCCGGGTTTTCTTATGCTGCAAGGAGTGAAGGGGTGGGGACAGGTCCCCTGGAACTGGATGTAGTGTGGCTTGGCTCATAACCTCAAGGGGGCAGCGTTTCCACACCGAAAGGATTGTTCACACCATGCGTTTGATTTCTCGTCTTACAGCTACCGCCGCGGTCGTCGGCGCACTGACCATCGCCCCACATGCTTCCGCTGACTTGTCCCAGGGTTTCTCCAATGCTGATGGCACCGTCAACTGCGAAGCGGCGAATATTGAAGGAACTTACGTCGCTTGTCTGTCCAATGGCGCACGTGCCACTAATCCGGAATGCAACCCGCCGGGGCAGTTGGCACCACGCTTCTTCTACCATGCGGGCCGGTCCAAGGCTGATTGTTTCAACCAGGGGCTCACGACTTCCAACTTCAAGCGCTTGCAGCCTGGCCAAGTTCACCAATTCAATGAGGTCACCGCCATCGCGGACGCCCAAGGTGGTATCCACTTCGTTGGCCCACAGGGTTACCTGGGCTACGCAGGAAAGAAGGCCGTGTCAGGCGCCGAAGGCCTCGGACAGGTTTCCTCCCGCGTCATGTAGGCTTCGCTCCTATCCCTACTGCAAGGCTCGAATTTTCGCAGGACACTGCGGAGATCCGAGCCTTATTCTCTGCGGAATGAAGAAAAGTGCTTCCAATTTGATTGAATAACATACGGCGGAGTGCATTATTTGCTACTGTGGCTGCATGACTATTTCAGTAGCTATCGCCGGAGCCACGGGTTATGCAGGAGGCGAAATTCTACGTCTCTTACTATCGCACCCAGCGTACCTTTCAGGTGATCTGCATATCGGCGCGCTGACGGGGCACTCCAATGCTGGTCAGCGAGTCTCCGAACTCATGCCGCACCTGCCGCAGTTGGCAGATCGCGTCATCGAGGACACCACTCCGGAAATTTTGGCGGGCCATGACATCGTTTTCCTCGGTTTGCCGCATGGGCATTCCGCGGAGATTGGTCGTCAGCTGGGGGAGTCCGTCACTGTCATTGATTGCGCCGCCGATTTCCGCCTCCGCAACAAGGAAGATTGGGATGCATTTTATGGCGGGGAGTATGCCGGTTCGTGGCCTTATGGAATTCCTGAAGTTCCCGGCAACCGGGACAAGCTTAAAGGCAGCAACCGTGTGGCCGTCCCTGGGTGTTTCCCAACCACGATTACACTCGGCGCGCTGCCTGCCGTGGCGAAAGGGCTGATTGAACCGGATCTGTCCGTCATTGCGATTACCGGTGTTTCCGGCGCGGGAAAGAAGGCCTCCGTGGCCCAGCTAGGCGCGGAAACAATGGGCAATCTCAAGGCTTATAAGCCGGGCGGTACTCATCGACACACTCCGGAAGTCCTGCAAAACTTACAGCCCTTTACGCAGAAGTCGGTTTCGGTGAGTTTTACTCCGGTGCTCGCGCCTTTGCCGCGTGGCATCCTGGCGACGATTACGGCACCGCTGAAGGGGGATGCTGACAAGCACAGCGTTGTTCAAGCTTTCCGCGAGTTCTATGCGGAAGAGCCGTTCTGCCTGGTTCTGCCGGAAGGTCAGCAGCCGGAAACACAGAACGTAGTGGGGACCAACATGGTCCACATCCAGGCTCACGTGGACGAACGCGCTCAGCGTCTGGTGATAACCGCAGCCCTAGACAACTTGTGCAAGGGCACCGCCGGTGCAGCTGTCCAATGCATGAACCTGACCTTGGGCTGGGAGGAAACCTTGGGTCTGCCGCAAGCGGCCGTCGCACCTTAGATGTCCGAATGCTTACGCGCATTCATACTGCTAGTCAATCTCGCTGGAACTTGAATTCCACTAAGACAAGGAGAAAATAGAAATGATCACCGCACCCGCAGGGTTTCTCGCAGGGGCAACGAAGGCTGGGATTAAGCCCTCGGGAAAGCCTGATATGGCACTCGTGGTTAACCAGGGGCCGAATTTCGACGCAGCGGCGGTGTTCACCCGCAACCGCGTGGTGGCCGCACCCGTGAAGCTTTCCCGCGAGGCAGTAGCCGATGGCACACTTCAAGCAGTTATTTATAACTCTGGCAACGCTAATGCCTGCAACGGCGAGCAGGGAGACAAGGACGCCGCGGCGATGGTTGCCGCTGTTTCCGAACACACGGGCATTCCTGTAGCCAACGTTGCTGCGTGCTCGACGGGCCTCATCGGAGAGCCACTGCCCATGGAGCAGGCCCTAGCAGGCATCGGGGTGGTTGCCGGGAATTTGGGTGCAGATAAGGCTCACGGTCAAGCTGCGGCAGAGGCCATCATGACCACCGATACCGTAATTAAGGAAGCAGTCGTCGAGTCCGACGGCTGGAGCATGGGCGCGATGGGCAAGGGCGTGGGTATGATGGCTCCCTCGCTGGCCACCATGCTGGTTTGCGTGACCACGGATGCCGTGGCCTCCCCGCAAGCATTGCACTCGGCCCTGCAGGCCGCCAGTGATCAGACCTTCAACACGCTCGATGTGGACGGTTCGACGTCAACGAACGACACCGTCATCATCCTGTCCTCTGGTGCTTCTGGTGTAGAACCGAGCCAGGAGGAGTTGGATGCAGCGGTCCTGGCCGTGTGCTCCGATATCGCGGATCAGCTCCAGGCAGACGCTGAGGGCGTGACCAAGCGCGTAAAGATCACCGTGGAGGGAACGAGCACCAATGAGCAGGCGCTGAACGCTGCGCGGACGTTAGGGCGCGACAACCTCTTCAAGTGCGCGATGTTCGGCTCGGATCCCAACTGGGGCCGCGTGCTCGCCGCAGTGGGCGTGGCGGATGCCGATATGGACCCGGAGAATATTTCCGTGTTCTTCAATGACCAGGCCGTATGCGTTAAGTCCACTGGTGCGCCCGGCGCGCGCAATGTTGACCTTTCTGGCGCCGACATTGACGTGCGCGTGGACCTCGGAACCGGAGGAAGCGGTACTGCCTTCGTGCGTACCACCGACTTGTCCCATGACTACGTGGAGATCAACT
Organism: Corynebacterium sp. HMSC05D03; assembly: GCF_001807205.1. Classification (NCBI taxonomy): domain Bacteria; kingdom Bacillati; phylum Actinomycetota; class Actinomycetes; order Mycobacteriales; family Corynebacteriaceae; genus Corynebacterium; species Corynebacterium sp. HMSC05D03. The sequence goes on from NZ_KV788182.1 coordinate 174,868, forward strand.
CCGCGTATAGCTCTTAGTTCTCACGGGGAGGAAGAATGCTTCAGGGATTAAGCAATGCTGACCGCGCCACGGTGCTCGCGGAAGCTTTGCCGTGGCTGCAGCACTACCGCGACAAGATCGTCGTCGTCAAGTACGGCGGTAACGCGATGGTGGATGACTCGCTCAAGGCTGCCTTCGCCGCCGACATGGTTTTCCTGCGCACCGTGGGCGCTAAGCCCGTGGTGGTGCATGGTGGCGGCCCGCAGATCAATGAGATGCTAGGCAAGCTGGGCATTGAAGGGGAATTCAAAGGTGGCTTCCGGGTGACCACCCCGGAAATCATGGACGTGGTCCGCATGGTTCTCTTCGGCCAAGTGGGGCGTGGGTTGGTCAACCTCATCAACTCCCATGGTCCCTATGCCGTGGGAACTTCCGGTGAGGATGCTGGGTTGTTTAAAGCCCGCAAGCGGCTCGTTGACGTCGACGGTGAGCCCACCGATATTGGCATGGTGGGGGACATTGTTAGCGTCGAACCTTCTGCTGTCATGGACATCATCGAGGCCGGGCGCATCCCGGTGGTGTCCACCATCGCTCCCGGAAATGACGGCGAGGTCTACAACATTAACGCGGATATCGCTGCCGGCGCGCTGGCACGAGCCCTAGGTGCCGAACGCCTGGTTATCCTCACCAATGTGGAGGGTCTGTATACCGATTGGCCCAACCGCGAATCCCTGGTATCGAAAATTGAGGTTGACAAGCTCAGGGCACTGCTCCCCGGCTTGGATTCGGGCATGATTCCGAAGATGGAGTCCTGCCTCATGGCCGTCGAGGGTGGTGTGAGCGCCGCCCATGTCATCGACGGGCGTATTGCTCACGCCGTGTTGCTGGAGCTGCTCACTACGGGCGGCATCGGCACGATGGTGCTGCCCACTGATTACAACCGTGAGGACTACCCAGAAGGCACGATCTTTAGGAAGGACGATAACAAGTGACTGCGCAGACCACACTGACGCAACGGTGGGGACAGGTGCTGAGCAACACCTATGGCACCCCACCCGTGGCCATCGTATCTGGCAAGGGAGCCACGGTTACTGATGAAGACGGTAAAGAATACATTGATATGCTCGCCGGCATTGCAGTGAATTCGCTGGGCTATGCCCACCCGGCCATCGTTGAAGCGGTGAGCACTCAGGTGGCGACCGTGGGGCATGTCTCCAACCTCTTCGCCAGCAAACCTGTCGTCGAGGCTGCCGGAAAGCTCCTGGAAAAGGTGGGGGACAGCGACGCCCGTGTCTTCTTCTCCAACTCCGGCGCGGAAGCCAATGAGGCTGCCTTTAAGCTGGCTCGCCTGACGGGGCGTCGCCGCATTCTCGCCGCGCATCATGGTTTCCACGGCCGGACGATGGGCTCTCTCGCTATGACGGGGCAACCTGCAAAGCGCAAGGCTTTCGAACCTTTCCCAGGCGGAGTGGAGTTCTACACCTACGGCGATATTGATTATTTGACCACGTTGGTGGAGCAAAACCCGGAGGATACCTCCGCCATCATCTTGGAGCCCATCCAAGGGGAGACCGGTGTGATTCCAGCGCCCGATGGATTCTTGAGCGCCGTGCGCGAGCTGTGCACCAAGCATGGGATCCTCATGATTGTCGATGAAGTCCAAACGGGTGTGGGGCGCACCGGCGATTTCTTTGCCTTCCAACATGAGAACGTCCTTCCGGATGTCATCACCATGGCCAAGGGCTTGGGCGCGGGTATGCCGATTGGTGCCACGATTGCCCGTGGTCAGGCTAAGGATCTCTTTACTCCGGGTTCGCACGGCACGACCTTCGGCGGAAATCCCGTCTCCTGTGCGGCGGCAGCGACGGTGCTGGAGCTTGTCGACGCCCCCTTCCTCGCCGACGTTAGCCGCAAGGGCGAGTGGCTACGCACCGAGCTAGCTCAATCTCCGGCTGTGCAGTCTGTCCGGGGCCGAGGGCTTATGCTAGGAGTTGTATTAAATAAGTCGGTGGCTAAGGACGTTGTGGCTGCGGGCCTGCAACACGGTCTTATTCTCAACGCCCCAAGTAGCGAGGTCGTGCGCCTGACCCCGCCGCTAGTGATTACCGATGAAGAACTCGCGCAGGCTGTGGAGCGCCTGCATAAGGTACTGGAGGATTTTGGATGAGCGTGCGCCATTTCTTGGCCGATGATGACCTCACACCGCAGGAGCAAGCGGAGGTCCTTGATCTCGCGCTGAGGTTAAAGAAGGACCCTTTTGCCGAGCGTCCTTTGGAGGGACCGAAGTCAGTCGCGGTTCTTTTTGACAAGACCTCGACGCGCACGCGCTTCTCCTTCGAGGCAGGAATCGCTCACCTAGGCGGCCACGCCATCGTCACGGAGACTAAGTCCACGCAGATGGGGAAGGGCGAGACTTACCAAGACACCGCAGCCGTGCTCTCCCGTTTTGTCGAGGCTATTGTCTGGCGCACCTATGCACACCAGAATTTGTTGGAGATGGCTGAAACTGCGACGGTCCCTATCGTCAACGCTCTGTCCGACGACCTACACCCCTGCCAGATCCTGGCGGATTTGGTGACCTGCCGCGAGAATTTCGGTGACCTTGCTGGCTGCAAGGCCGTCTACCTGGGTGATGGCAACAACAACATGGCTAACTCTTATATGTTGGGCTTTGCCACCGCGGGCATGGAGATGACGATCATTGCGCCGGAAGGTTTCCAGCCGCAGCCGGAATTTGTAGAACGTGCCCGCACGCGCGGCACGGTGACCGTGACTGATTCCCTTGATGCTGTCGGCGGCGCCGACGTTGTTATCACCGATACCTGGGTTTCCATGGGGCAGGAAGATGACGGCAAGGACCGTCGCACCCCGTTCCTGCCTTACCAGGTCACCCCAGAGGTCATGTCCCGTGCCAAGGAAGAGGCAATCTTCCTGCACTGTTTACCGGCCTATCGCGGCAACGAAGTGACCGCTGAGGTGATTGACGGACCACAGTCCCGTGTTTTCGACGAGGCGGAAAACCGCCTCCATGCGCAGAAGGCGCTGCTCGTGTGGCTTCTTGCAGCTCAGGAGGAGAACTAAGCGCATGACGACAACACCAACTACGCGCAATGCCCGCCAAGCAAAGATCTTGGAGATTCTTGACCGCACGCGGGTCACGAGCCAAGTCCAGCTCTCCGAGCTCTTGCTCGATGAGGGAATCGACATCACACAAGCCACCTTGTCGCGCGACCTCGATGAGCTGGGCGCCAAGAAAGTGAAACGCGATGGTGGCCGGTCCTTCTACGTGGTGGGCGGCGAGTTAGAGCAATTCGAAGACCAGCTCAACGGTCCGCGCGAGAAGCTGCGTCGCATGCTCGATGAACTCGTGGTCTCCCACGACTTCTCCGGCAACATCGCGATGCTTCGTACTCCCGCGGGCGCTGCCCAGTACCTAGCATCCTTCATTGATCGCGTGGGCCTGCCAGATGTGGTGGGTTGTATTGCTGGCGATGACACCATCTTTGTCCTTGCCCGTGAAGGACTAGGAGGCCGTGAGCTTGCAGAAAAGCTCACCAGCCGTACTATTTAACATTTATACGTAAGTCTGTATAATATAAATCAGTTCAATTTTTAGCACCTGTCTGTCTTAAAGGAGCAAACTACTATGACTGCACGCGTTGTGCTTGCCTACTCTGGCGGTCTGGATACTTCCGTCGCCATTCCCTACCTGGCCAAAATGACCGGCGGCGAGGTTATCGCTGTGTCCCTCGACCTTGGTCAGGGCGGCGAGGATATGGAATCTGTGCGCCAGCGTGCTCTCGACTGCGGTGCTGTCGAGTCCATCGTTGTCGACGCAAAGGATGAGTTCGCAGAAGAGTACTGCTTGCCCACCATCAAGGCGAACGGCATGTACATGAAGCAGTACCCGCTGGTGTCTGCTATCTCGCGCCCGCTCATCGTCAAGCACCTCGTAGAGGCCGCTCAGGCCCACGGTGGTACGCATGTTTCGCACGGCTGCACCGGCAAGGGTAACGACCAGGTGCGTTTCGAGGTTTCCTTCCGAGCATTGGATCCGGCACTGGAAATCATTGCGCCGGCGCGTGACTACGCCTGGACCCGCGATAAGGCGATTGCCTTCGCTGAGGAAATCGACCTTCCGATCGAGCAGTCCGCTGCGTCCCCGTTCTCGATTGACCAGAACGTGTGGGGCCGTGCGGTCGAGACCGGCTTCCTGGAAGATCTGTGGAACCCGCCGACAAAGGATCTCTACGCTTATACCGAGCAGCCGGACCTGGGCAATGCCCCGGACGAGGTGACCATCACCTTTGACAAGGGTGTGCCCACCGCTATCGATGGCAAGCCGGTTACCGTCCTTCAGGCCATCGAGGAGCTCAACCGCCGCGCCGGTGCACAGGGTATTGGCCGTCTCGATATGGTGGAGGACCGCCTGGTGGGCATCAAGTCCCGCGAGGTCTACGAGGCACCTGGCGCCATGGTTCTCATCAAGGCCCACGAGGCATTGGAAGATGTCACTGTGGAACGCGAGCTGGCCCGCTACAAGCGCCTCACGGACGCCCGCTGGTCCGAAGAGGTCTACGATGGCCTCTGGTTCTCGCCGCTGAAGCGCTCTCTGGATGCCTTCACCGAGTCCACCCAAGAGAATGTCACCGGCGATATCCGCATGGTTCTGCATGCCGGCACCGCCACTGTCAACGGCCGCCGCTCTGGTCAGTCTCTGTACTCCTTCGACCTGGCTACCTATGACACGGGCGATACCTTCGATCAGACTGCGGCCAAGGGCTTTGTTCAGCTGCACGGCCTGTCGACGCAGATCTCCAACCAGCGTGACCGCGACGGCGGTTTCCCCACCGGCAAGTAAGCAAGCTCCGCCAAGGTCAAGGTAAGGAAACGATGCACAAGACTAACGAGGGCACGTTGTGGGGAGGCCGCTTTTCGGGCGGCCCATCCGAGGCGATGTTTGCCCTGTCCGTATCCACCCACTTCGACTGGGTCCTCGCCCCCTATGATGTGCTGGCCTCCAAGGCACACGCTAAGGTCCTGCACAAGGCCGGATTGCTGTCCGACGCCGACTTGGGCACCATGCTCAACGGCCTCAGCGAACTAGGGGAGAAGGTTGCTTCTGGTGAATTCACCCCGCTACCGACGGACGAGGACGTCCACGGCGCGATGGAGCGCGGGCTCATCGACATTGTAGGCCCCGAGGTTGGTGGACGCCTGCGCGCCGGTCGTTCCCGCAACGACCAGGTAGCCACCCTGTTCCGGATGTGGATCCGCGATGCTATCCGCGATATCGCGCTCCAAGTCACCGACTTGGTGGACGCTCTGGCTGGTCAGGCCGAAGCTCATCCGGATGCGATTATGCCGGGCAAGACCCACTCCCAAGCGGCGCAGCCAGTTCTGCTAGCGCACGAGTTGCTCGCACACGCCCAGCCGTTGCTGCGTGATATCGAGCGCCTCCAGGATCTGGACAAGCGTTTGGCCGTGTCTCCTTATGGCTCGGGTGCACTCGCTGGTTCCTCGCTGCACTTGGACCCGGAGGCTATTGCCGAGGAGCTCGGTTTCGACTCCGCCGCAGAGAACTCGCTGGACGGTACGGCAGCGCGGGATTTCGCCTCTGAAACGGCCTTCGTCCTTACCCAGATTGCCGTGGATATGTCGCGCCTATCCGAAGAGATCATCTACTGGTGCACCCCGGAATATGGCTACGTCACCTTGGATGATGCTTGGTCCACTGGCTCGTCGATCATGCCGCAGAAGAAGAACCCGGACGTACCGGAGTTGACCCGTGGCAAGACCGGCCGGCTCATTGGCAACCTCACCGGCTTGCTGGCAACGCTTAAGGCGCAGCCCTTGGCCTATAACCGTGACCTGCAGGAGGATAAGGAACCTATCGTCGACTCAGTGGCGCAGCTGAACCTTTTGCTGCCGGCGATGACCGGATTGGTTGAAACCCTGACCTTCCACGAAGATCGCATGCGCGAGCTCGCCCCGCGCGGTTTCACCTTGGCCACTGATCTGGCCGAGTGGATGGTGCGCCAAGGCGTTCCTTTCCGCGAGGCTCATGAGGCTTCTGGTGCGTGCGTGCAGATCGCAGAGTCCCGCGGCGTTGACCTAGTGGATCTCACGGATGAGGAATTGGCGGGCGTCGACAAGCGCCTGCTCCCCGAGGTCCGCGAGGTGCTGACCATTGATGGGGCAGTGGCATCGCGCTCTACTAAGGGCGGCACCGCCGGTGTCCGCGTGGTGGAGCAGCGCGAAAAGGTTCGCGAGCGTGCTCGTGGCGCACGCGACTGGGCGCAGACTCCGCTGCGCTAAACGCGCCAGCTTCTCTAACCGCATGGTCCTCCTGGCCATGCGATTCTTTTCTTATGTGGGGGTGACGTAGAGCGCTCTTTTCCACTGCGTATAGTTGTCGTGCATCACAGTGCGGGGGTAGGAGTGAGTTGCGTCTCATAGGGTTCCTATAACGTTTCCTTAGGGAATGCGAAGCTCCATCGCGTTCCGGATTCGGAAAGGACTATCTCCCTTATGACTGAAACACTTCGGCCGCCCAACGCGGAGTCTCATGAGAAAGAGAAGGCGGTCTATGCTTCGGAAGACCACGGCCTCCAGAAGGGGATGAGCAACCGTCAGCTGCAGATGATTGCCATCGGCTCTGCCATCGGTACTGGGTTGCTGCTCGGCACCGGCGGGCGCCTCCAAACGGCGGGCCCCTTCCTGGCCGTCTTGTACTTGGTGTGTGGATTCTTCGGCTACATCATTTTGCGCTCGCTCGGTGAACTCATCGTGTACCGCCCGAGCTCAGGTTCTTTCGTCTCCTACGCGCGTGAGTTTTATGGCGAAAAGACTGCCTTCGTGACCGGTTGGCTCTACTGGGGAAATTGGGCGGCGACGTTGGTGGCAGATGGCACCGCAGTGGCCATCTACATCAAGTGGTTTGGGCAATATACCACGTGGCTTGACGCCGTCCCGCAATGGTTGCTCGCTCTCGGTGTGGTGTGCAGCATCCTGCTGTTCAACATGCTCTCAGTGAAGATCTTTGGCGAGCTGGAGTATTGGTTCTCCATGATCAAGATCGTTGCGCTGATCATTTTTATGGTGGTGGCGATTGGTGTGGTTATTTTAGGCCATCCGAATGGTGACCCGACTGGGTTTAGCCTCATTGCTGATGCCGGCGGTTGGCTGCCGAATGGTCTGCTTCCTGCGGTTATCGTCATTCAAGGCGTGGTCTTCGCCTACGCCGGCATCGAGCTGGTGGGCACCACCTCCGGCGAGACCAAGGATGTCGAGAAGCATATTCCGCGTGCGGTCAAAAGCGTGTTGTTCCGCATCGTGGTCTTCTACTTCGGCAGCGTCCTGCTGCTGACCTTGGTGCTGCCGTATACGACCTACGTGGCGGAGGTTTCGCCCTTTGTGACCTTCTTTGAGACCCTCGGGGCAGGCTATGCGGCGCCCATCTTCCAGCTGGTGGTTATCACTGCAGCTATTTCCTCTCTGAACGCCGGGCTATATTCCACGGGCCGCATCATGTACAACATGTCCACCGCTGGATCCGGCCCTAAATTCGGTGCCCGCATGTCTAAATCCGGCGTTCCCTATGGCGGCATCGTGATGGCTGCCTTCGTCGGCCTCGCCGGTGTGTTTCTCAACTATGTCGTGCCGGAGATGGCTTTTGAAATCGTGTTGAACCTCGCGGCGCTTGGAACATTGGCGTCGTGGGCGGCAGTAGCCATGTCACACATTAAATTTGTGCAGCTGGCCAAGAAGGGTCGCTATACCCGCCCGACATACCGCTCACCATTCGGACAAGCCGGTGACTGGTCGGTGTTGGCTTTCATCGCCGTGGTCATCCTTCTCATGGCCTTCGATTACCCAATCGGAACTTTTGCCTTGGCTTCGACGCTGCTGCTCATCCCGGTATTCGCAGCCATGTGGTTTGCCTGGCGTGAGCGCATTTATGCCATCGCGGCGGAGAGGAAGGCCAAGCACCTGCCCACCTCGCGCTTCCCGGCTGCGCCGCAGACGGACCTTCACCCTAAGAACTAAGACAAGAATCAAGAGCGGAGAAAGAGATGAATCACGCAGTCAAGTTTGTTGATGTAGAAAACATGGCACGCTGGATACAGCGCGAGGGAGTAGAAAACATCATCACCGGTATGGTGGATTACCTTGAAGCGGACTATCGCGAATGGGAGCGCTTCGACAAAATCGCCCGAGTTGCCTCCCACACCCCGTTTGGCGTCATCGAACTTATGCCCACTTCCAACGGTAAGGAGTATTCCTTTAAGTACGTCAACGGTCACCCCTCCAATCCCGCGCGCGGATTCCAAACGGTTACGGCCTTCGGCGTGCTTGCCGACGTCGACAATGGCTACCCCACCTTCGAAGCAGAGATGACTCTGCTCACAGCGCTGCGCACGGCCGCTACCTCGGCCATGGTTGCCAAACACCTGGCCCGGCAGGATTCGAAAAGGATGGCCATGGTCGGGGCTGGTTCCCAGTCGGAATTTCAAGCACTGGCCTTCCGCGGAGTCATGGGGATTGATGACATAGCCATCTACGACATTGACCCACAGGCGGTAGAAAAGTTTAGGCGCAATCTTGAGCCGCTGGGCTTTAGTATCACTGCCTGCACGAGTGTCGATGAGGTGGTGCAGGGCGCGGATATCATCACCACCTGCACGGCGGATAAAGCGCAGAACCAGATTCTGGCTGAGCGCCATGTTCTCCCGGGCGTGCATCTCAACGCTGTGGGCGGTGATTGTCCCGGCAAGACGGAGCTGGAAAGCTCGATTTTGGACAAGTCAAAAGTCTTTGTTGAGTTTCCCGAGCAAACCCGCATTGAGGGCGAGATTCAGCAGAAGCCGGAGGATTTCCCAGTCGTCGAGTTTTATCAGGTACTGACAGGCCAGGCCACGGGCCGCGATAGCGAGGAGCAGATTACGCTTTTTGATGACGTCGGATTCGCTATTAATGATTTCTCTGCTCTGCGTTATCTACGTGATTCTGTTCGGGGCACCGACCTAGAGTCCGAGATTGATATCATCGCTAACCCTGAGGACCCGAAGGACCTCTACTCTTTGGTAGCGAACGTTCCTTCTCTTCTTTAAAGAACTGGGTGAGGCAGGACAGCGGGCTCCCGCTTTACCCCCTCACCCCCTTCCTTTACCCAGCAATGAGAAGAAGATCACTTTATGATTTAGATCATGAGCAGCACATCGTCGACGAAGCGTACTAAATCCTTCGTATTCGCCGCAGTGTTCATCGCCCTCGCCGTGGCCTCCCTCGTGGTGGGGCGTGGCGGAGATTCCCTGCCGAAGTTCAACTTTTTCAAGGACACGACCCTTGTCACGGGCGCAATTAGTCCAGAACTGGAAGCTACCTTTAAAGACCCGGCCATGCTCGAGGCTTTAGAGAAACACAACATCGAGCTCGACCTCGATGTTGTGCCGGCTCGTGACTTCGTTGAGCACAGCAGCAGCGTGGACAAGGATTATGACTTCATTTTGACGGACCCCAATGGCGCTGCGTGGGTGTCTGACCTACGCAATACCAACCCGGAGTTGGCGGAACTGGATGAAGGTTCTCCGATGGTATTTGGCAATCAGTTGTTGGTGCTGGTGCATAGCGAGCTTGTAGAGGACATGAAGAACCACGACTTGGTCACGGAATCCGACAACCTAGCTTCGTTGAACGTAGAGACCTTGGTGGACATGTCCCAGGAAAACACTCGCTGGCGTGACATTAGCCCAACCTTCGGCTCGCCGCGTGTCGTGGATGTTGCAGTGCCCCAGGTAAGCCAGTCTTTTGCCGCATTGCGCTACGCCCGTGTCCTACGCACCGTTGGGGCGGATTACGCGGAGAAGAAGCTAGGACGCGATGACAAGGCGAAGATTGATGCGGAAGCTGATGACATCATGCGGGGTCTCGTAGCGGAACAAGGCTACAGTGAGACCACCGACCAGGGAATTCTCGATGCTTTTCTTCGGGTAGATAAGGGGGAGATGCCCATGGTCTTGGCAACTACCGATCAGTACGTGCGCCTGCTCCACGAGGGTGAGGACCTGTCCCGCTATACGTCCTTAGCCCTGAACCCACCGACGACGTTGACCAGCATCGTCATTCCTCGCACTGAGGAGGGAGCGCTGTTTGCTAAAGCAATGAATGAGGACGGCATCCCTGCGGTGATGGAGGGGCTCGGGCTCAGCACACAGGGCTCCGGCTTCAGCTCGAAATTTGATCCATCCAGTGATCACAGTATCCCCGTGGATGGCGGGGAATATAGCCAGCTGCGGTGGGCGGATTACGAGGAAATTCTGCAGGCAGTCGGATAAGGCTCCGCAGTAACAAGCATCAGGAAGGTTGTGAGGGAATGTTTCGGTCACTGCGAGTGTTGCTCATTCTAGTAGGCACCATGGCGCTGACGGCCTGTTCGATGGGTGATCTGTTGGATGACTCTCAGAAACCCGGCGCTGGAAACTCATTCAGCGGGGGTCTCAGAATCGTGGCGGCAACGGAGCTCGAACCTCTGGAGCCCGTGCTTGCCGAAGCCTCCCAAGACCTCGGCTTCGACATCACCATGACCACCGAGGACGGAACGCTGGCGAATTCTCATACACTTAAGCAAGGTGGTTTCGAAGGGACCTATGACGCGACGTGGTTTGCCACCAATCGCTATGCGCGCATTATTGGTGCAGATGGCCAGCTGGGAAGAGAACACAGCGTGGCACGTTCCCCGATAGCTCTCGGCGTGCAGACCTCTGTGGCACAAGAGCAAGGCTGGACTGGCAAGCAGCCGACGTGGCAAGAAATCGCCAACTCCGGAATAACTTTTGGCATGACGGATCCTTCTACCTCAAATTCGGGTTTCTCCGCGTTATCGGCAGCAACGACTGCTTTTGCGGACACAGGACGCGCCCTCACGGAAAAAGACATCAGGCAATCCACTGGCAAAGTGCAGAAGCTCTTTGGCAACCAAACCCTGACTTCAGGTTCCTCTGGCTGGTTGGCCGACCGCTTCCGCGAACACCCGGAGCAAGCCGATGCAATCTTTAACTATGAATCTGTGCTTTACCAGCTCAAAGATGAGGGAGCAGACATAGAGGTGGTCATCCCCTCCGATGGAGTGATTTCGGCAGACTACCCGTTGTCTTCCTTGGGGAGCTCTTCAGACAAAGACGCAGAAGCAAAAGTACAGGCGCTTGCTGAGTGGTTTGCGGAGCATCCAGACAAGCTCACCAGCTTCCATTTGCGGGTAGATAATTCCGACTTGCCCGGCACTATTTTTGAGCTGCCCTACCCAGCAAACGAGCAAACCGTTGATGCGCTGGAGGCTGCCTTTGCCCATGAACTGCGCAATCCTGGCAACACGGCTTTGGTCCTCGATACCTCCGGCTCCATGGAAGGCGAGCGTATGGATCTACTCAAGAGTAGTTTGCTCCCGCTTATCGACGGCTCAGCTGACGGCACCCCAGATGGCGAAGGCCAAGTTGCCTTCCGAAATCGCGAGCAGATCAAGCTGATTCCGTATTCTTCAGAACCCCAGCAACCGACTCGTGCACGCGTGGATAAGGATAAGCCGGCAACCACCAAGGAGCTTGCAGACCGCGTGGAACGCCTCGTTGCGGATGGCGATACCGCGACCTTCGAGGCCGTCCTAAATGCTTTCGATGAAGTGGATACCAGTGGCGGTGATATTGGCACCGTCGTGCTCATGACCGACGGCGAAGTTACACGTGGGCGCACATTTGCACAGTTCAAGGAAGCCTATGAGCAGCTGCCCGAGGACAAAAAGGAGATTCCGGTCTTTGTCATCTTGTATGGTGAAGCCAATATCCAAGAGATGGAAGAACTTGCTCAGCTCACTGGTGGCAAGACCTTTGATGCGCTCAACGGCGACCTCGCTGCCGCATTCGAAGAAATTCGTGCCTACCAGTAAACCAACTCCACCTTTCCCAGGAGGATCTGCCCTACATGAACGCCCTGAACTCGCGAAAAGTTGTTGTCGGCGTTGCGGTTACCGCACTCGTCGTTGTCCTCCATGTTTTAAGTGGCGGCGGTTTGGGCTTCCTGTGGCCGGTCGTCGCAATCTGCACCGGTATGGCTGCTGGATTCGTGACGCCGCCACGGCAAGAGAAGGTTCTGGAGCCACCAAAGGCAGGGGAAGGCGAGCTTATCCACACCTTGGAGGAAGTCCGGTACACCTTTACAGCGCACAAGCTTCCTAGTCCTGTCCAACGTGCGTGGGATTCTTTCGATGAGTCAGCGGTGTGGGTGTTAGACAATTGGCACCGACTCGATGAGGCTCCGCACCAGCAAGCCCTCGTGCGCGACATGATTGAAGAACACTCCAAAGAGCTAGTGAGGTCTTACCTTGATGTGACAGACCTGGAAGATCCGGTTGCTGTCCAGGAGATGAGTGAATCGCTCAGCATCCTGGGCCGCGAAATGGAGCAAATCAAGGAGGCGATTTCCCAGAACTCGGTCCGCAAGCTGCGCAATCATTCCATGGCGCTCAAGCTCGAATATGGTGGGACCCTTCCTTCTTTGGAATCTAGGGAAGTGTAGGCTTAGCGCTTATGAGTCTCGATTCGCAACTGCTTGACATCTTGGTGTGTCCGCAGGATAAAGGTCCGTTGAAGTATCTGGCCGAGGAACAGGTCTTGGTCAATGAACGCCTTGGCGTGGCCTATCCCATTGAGAACGACATCCCCGTCATGCTGGTGGACCACGCTACGCCGTGGCCGCGGCAGAACTAGATCTCAAAAGAACGAATCGATTTTCAAAGGAGCCTTCATGAATATCATTGATGAGCTGCAGTGGCGCGGCCTCATTAACCAGTCCACCGACCTCGACGCACTCCGTGAGGCCTGCGAAGAACCCATCACGTTGTACTGCGGTTTTGACCCGACAGGCGATTCGCTGCATGCCGGACACCTCGTACCGATGATTATGCTTCGCCGCTTCCAGAAGGCTGGTCACCATCCGATTGCCCTGGCAGGTGGCGCGACGGGCCAGATCGGTGACCCGCGCGATGTAGGGGAGCGCACCATGCTCTCGCAGGAGACCATCAACGACAATATGGTCGCCATTAAGAAGCAACTGCGTCAGTTCATTGATTTTGAGGGTGAGAACGCCGCCACCATGGTCAACAATGCTGACTGGACTTCGAAAATGACCGTGATCGATTTCTTGCGTGATGTGGGTAAGAACTTTTCTCTCAACACCATGCTGGACCGTGACACCGTCAAGCGCCGTTTGGAGTCTGATGGCATCTCGTACACCGAGTTTTCCTACATGCTCCTGCAGTCCAATGACTATGTCCATCTGCACGACGAGTTTGATTGTGTTCTGCAAATCGGTGGTGGTGATCAGTGGGGCAATATCGTTTCGGGCGTCGATCTCAACCGACGCGTCAAGGGAGCCAAGGTGCACGGCCTGACGGTTCCGCTCGTGACGGATGCCCAGGGACAGAAGTTTGGTAAGTCCACTGGTGGCGGAAAGCTCTGGCTCGATCCGGAGAAGACATCGCCTTACTCCTGGTACCAGTACTTCCTCAACGCGGGTGACTCCGTGGTCATCGACTACTTGCGGTGGTTTACCTTCCTCAGCCAGGAAGAAATCGTTGAGTACGAGCAGAAGGTTGCCGAGGAGCCCTTCCGTCGTGAGGCACAGCGCCGCCTGGCGCAGGAAATGACCAATTTGGTCCACGGTGAGGAAGCCACGAAATCCGTTGAGCTTGCCGCACAGGCCTTGTTCGGTAAGGCGGAGCTTGCTGAATTGGACGAGCAGACACTGGTTGGTGCGCTGTCTGAGACCACTGTCGCTGACATTGCTGCTGATGAGCCACGCACGATTGTGGACCTGTTGGTTGCTTCTGGCCTTGCCGATTCCAAGGGCGCAGCTCGTCGAACCATCAAGGAGGGCGGTGCATATGTCAATAACCAGCGCATCGAGTCTGATGATTGGGAGCCAGCCGCCGAGGACTTGCTGCACGGTGCGTGGCTTGTGCTTCGTCGTGGCAAGAAGAACTTTGCTGGTGCCAAGCTCAACTAGTTAGGCCCGCCATCGGAGATCCTGCAGTAGTTAATCCCGTCGCATAGTGCGGCGGGATTCGTCGTTTTCCGGTGAGATAGCGCTGTAAGGCCGCAAAAGGACCAAATATAGACGTTGACCAGCGGATTTGGTGTTATATGGAGCTCTGCGTATATTTATCGAGGTCGCCGCGAGAAGCTGGTGACACGGAGATTAACTCCCAGTTGACAAGATTCAAACTTGTTGGCTAGAGTGTGAACTCCAGCCGCTCAGAGCAGTGAATAAAAAGATTCGGTGCAAAGAGTGTGCGGATGATGTTTGAGAACTCAATAGTGTG
>NZ_KV788183.1:0-4053 GCF_001807205.1 Corynebacterium sp. HMSC05D03
GGACTCCATGTCCAAAAACCCTATGGACATAACAATCTTAGCGGGCAGGGCGACTGCCCGCTGAGCCCTGCCATTAATAACGTGCGTTTGCTACGCTCGGTGCCGCCCGCTCAAAAGAGGAGATTTTCCATGCCCATGACACGACGCGTGGCCGCCTTATACCTCATAGCTTTTCTCATCGGCGCCGGCTTGTTTGCCGCAAATTTCTTCACGGAACGCAGCTTCCTCCTGCCCCTGGTCATGGCGATCGTGATGACCGTGGCTCACCTCGGGGTGGGCGCTTGGTGGATAGCACAGAAGCCACACCGTGCAGCTGGGATCACCGCCGGTGTGCTTGCACTCCTCGCAGGCGCTTCATGGGCTACGTGGGTAGTCGCCGCGTGGGAGGAATTTCGAGCGCAAGCCTCCCTCCCAATCATCAACATTGCCGGGCTGCCCGCCTTCGCGCTTAGCCCGGTGGTCCTCATCTGCGTCGTCGTCGCAGCGACGCAGAATCGAACTCGCTAAACCTGCGGGGCTTCCGTGCGGGAGCGCTTGAGCTCGAAGAAGTAGGGGAACTGGGCGAGGCGCACGGAGGCGTCGAAAAGCTCGCCGGCTTCCTCGCCGGTGGGAACGCGCGTGATGACTGGGCCGAAGAAGGCGGTATCGCCGAACTTCACCACTGGGGTACCGACCTCGTCGCCGACCTCGGAAATGCCACGGTTGTGGAACTCGGTCAGCTTCTCATCCATCTCCTCGGTGTTGGCCACGGAGGCGAAGTCGGCGGGGAGGGAGGCGTCGTCAAGCGCCTGCTTGATGATGCCGTCATAAGCGCCGTACCCCTTCTTGCCGCCCTGGCCCTCGGTGTGGATGCGGGTGCCCATCGCGGTGTAGAAGGCATCGACCTTCTCCGGGGCCTCCACGGCAATCTTGGCCGCCACGCGGGCAGGGCCCCAGTTGGCCTCCATCATCTTCATGTACTCCGGATCGAGGTCGCGGCCCTTGTTGAGCACGGAGAGTGACATCGGCTGGAAGGTGACCTCAATATCGCGGACCTTCTCCACTTCCTTAATCCAACGCGAGGTCAACCACGCGAAGGGGCAAGAGCAGTCGAACCAGAACGTCACTTGTTGAGCCACGGTAAATCTCCTTTGTTTGTGTGGGCTTTGGCACCCCACCCTAGGCGTGTGACTACGCTGGTGCAGAGACTTAAGGTACCGAGAAAGAGGAGAGACAGTACATGACCTCGATTAACCTCACCCGCGAGGAAGCCCAGCAGCGTTCCGACATGGTGGAGGTAAGCCACTACGACGTCGCCCTCGACCTCACCGGGGAAGAGTTCTTCACCTCCACCACGGTGGTGAAATTCCGGGTGAAGGAAGCTAGTTCGACGTTTATTGACCTGCGCGGTGACGAGCTTCTCGAGGTCCGCCTCAATGGTGCGCCGTTGCCCACCAGCGCTTATGACCCGACGTACGGCATCCCACTCTCGGGTTTGCAGGTGGCGGAGTATGAGCTCAAGGTCGTGGCGAAGATTCGTTACTCCCGCACCGGCGAGGGCCTGCACCGCTTTATCGACCCGGTGGATGGTGAGGCCTACCTCTACACCCAGTTCGAGACTGCCGACGCCAAGCGTGTCTTCGCCTGCTTTGACCAGCCGGATCTGAAGGCAACCTATTCATTGGCCTTCGAGGTCCCAGAGCACTGGACGGTGATTACAAACTCCCCCATCACGCGTTCGGGCAATACCGTGCGCGCGGCGGTGGATTACCCGCTGTCGACCTACTTGATTGCGCTGTGCGCGGGCCCGTACGTTGGTGTGACGGATACGTGGACCGGAACGTTGGCGGAGCACCCGGAGGGCTCGCCGGCACAAACCGTTGAGGTGCCGCTGGGGATTTACTGCCGCCCGTCACTGCTGGATTCACTCGACGCGGAGCGCCTCTTCACCGAGACTAAGCAGGGCTTTGATTTCTATCACCGCAACTTCGGCTTTGCCTACCCCTTTGGCAAATATGACCAAATCTTCGTGCCGGAGTTTAACGCCGGTGCGATGGAGAACGCCGGCTGCGTGACCATCCGTGACGAGTACGTCTTTACGTCTCAGGCCTCGCACTACAAGTACGAGCGCCGCGCGGACACCATCCTGCACGAGCTGGCGCACATGTGGTTCGGTGACCTGGTGACCATGCAGTGGTGGGATGACCTGTGGCTCAACGAATCCTTCGCTACCTGGTCCGCGGCGATTTCCCAGGCGGAGGAAACTCAGTACGACACCGCGTGGGTGACCTTTGCCAACGTCGAGAAAGCTTGGGCCTACCAGCAAGATCAGCTGCCCACCACGCACCCGATTTCCACGGACGCTTCTGACATTGAGACCGTGGAGCAGAACTTCGACGGCATCACCTACGCCAAGGGGGCGTCGGTGCTCAAGCAGCTGCAAGCCTATGTGGGCCGTGAGAACTTCTTCGCCGGCGTGCGCCGCCACTTCCAGGAACACCAGTGGTCGAACGCCACCTTCGGGGATCTGCTGCGCCACTTGGAGGAGGCCTCAGGGCGTGACCTGTCCTTCTGGGCACAGCAGTGGCTCAAGACCACGGGCGTAAACACGCTGGGCGTGGCGTTGGGTACGGACGAGTCCGGCACCATCACGCAGGCCTACCTCACCCAGCGTGGTGATACCCTGCGCACGCACCGCGTCGCTGTCGGCGTCTATGCCTTGCAGGGTGAGAAGGTGGTGCGGACCGAGCGCATCGAGATGGATATCGACGGCTCCTCCACTGAGATTCCGGAGCTTGAGGGCCGCGCGCTTTCCGACGTCCCCTTCGTCCTTCCCAACGACGATGACCTGACCTACTGCCTCATCGATCTGGATGCGGGTTGTTTGCAGTTCTTGTTGGAGAATATCGAGAAGTTCGAGGATCCTATGGCCCGCACTTTGTGCTGGTCCACCGCGTGGGAGATGACCCGTGCGGGTTCGATGCGCGCCCGCGACTTCGTGGCACTGGTGGCCCGTGGTGCTGAGGCCGAAACCGAGCTCGCCGTGCTCGAGCGTATCCTCTCCCAGGCCGCCACCGCGCAGTCCACCTACGCCGACCCGGAGTGGGCTAAGGAGGACACACAGCTTGCTGACGCCCTCCTGGCGGGCGCCCGCTCCGATGACGCCGAGCGCTCCATCGTCTTCACCCAGGCGCTGGCCGGCATTAAGCTTCACGACGCCTCCCGCGCCTTCTTCCAGGACCTTCTTGAGAACTCCTCGGATGCGGGCCTGCGCTGGAAGGCGCTCACCGCGCTCATTGCTGATGGCTCGCTTGCCGACGTCACCGGGCCCGAAGCCGCCGGCGCCGCCCTGACGGCGGTGGCTGAGGAACTCAAGCGCGATAACACCGCGACGGGCTACCAGGCCTCGCTTAAGGCGTTGGCTGCGGTTAATACCGAGGACAACAAGCGCGCGGTGTGGGACGAGATTGTCGCCGGTGAACTGGGCAACCGCGACTTGGAATCCAAGCTAGCGGGCCTGGCGTTCGTAGGCTCCGACGAGCTCCTGCCGAGCGCTGAGTTCTTTGACGTGGCGGAAAAGATCTGGTCCGCGCAATCCAACGAGATTGCCCTGACCACGGTAACCGGGTTGTTCCCGCGCTGGGATGTCAGCCAGGAGACCCTCGACCGCGCCGACGAGTTCCTCTCCCGCGACCTAGCCGGTGGCCTGCGCCGCGCAGTCACCGAGCAGCGCGACCGCCTCGCCCGCGCCCTGCGCAACCGCGCCATTGACCGCGGCTAGTCCCCAGAGCATACGCATCAAGCCCCCTCACCTGAGGGGCTTGTGCTCCAGTTCCTCCTCCCCCTGTCCGCCGCCACCGTTCACCCAGCCAATCCCTGTCCGCAGCCACCATTCACCCAGCCAATCCCGTTCCCTACCGTTTGTCAGCGTTAGCCACGCCTGTGGCCAACCTTCCTCCCGTTACCCGTGACGCACCCCTCTATCCAGGAATTTTCTTCCTCCGGTTGCGGGGTTGCTAGTGCTGTTTTAGTCTCTGTGGCCATGGGGGATATCGAAACCTACCTCCGCCTTCG
>NZ_KV788184.1:0-1100 GCF_001807205.1 Corynebacterium sp. HMSC05D03
GGTTGTTGGGTTGCCCGAGTAGCAGCGGGCTCGTGGAATCTGCTGTGAATCTGCCGGGACCACCCGGTAAGCCTAAATACTCAGTGTGACCGATAGTGTATGAGTACCGTGAGGGAATGGTGAAAAGTACCCCGGGAGGGGAGTGAAATAGTTCCTGAAACCATGTGCTTACAATCCGTCAGAGCACTTTTTGTTGTGTGATGGCGTGCCTTTTGAAGAATGAGCCTGCGAGTCAGCGGCATGTCGCGAGGTTAACCCGTGTGGGGTAGCCGTAGGGAAACCGAATCCTAATGGGGTGTTGTCAGTGGCGTGTCCTGGACCCGAAGCGGGGTGATCTACCCATGGCCAGTGTGAAGCAGTAGTAAGATGCTGTGGAGGCGCGAACCCACGTAGGTTGAAAACTGCGGGGATGAGCTGTGGGTAGGGGTGAAAGGCCAATCAAACTCCGTGATAGCTGGTTCTCCCCGAAATGCATTTAGGTGCAGCGTCGCATGTAGCTTGGTGGAGGTAGAGCTACTGGTTGGTTGAGCGGGACTACAATCTTAGCAATGTCAGCCAAACTCCGAATGCCATCAATTGTGTTGTGCGGCAGTGAGACTGTGGGGGATAAGCTTCATAGTCGAGAGGGAAACAGCCCAGATCGCCGGTTAAGGCCCCTAAGGGTGTGCTAAGTGGAAAAGGATGTGGGATCGCGAAGACAGCCAGGAGGTTGGCTTAGAAGCAGCCATCCTTGAAAGAGTGCGTAATAGCTCACTGGTCGAGTGGTCCTGCGCCGACAATGTAGTGGGGCTCAAGCACACCGCCGAAGCCGCGGCAAACTTTTTTTGTTTGGGTAGGGGAGCGTCGTGCATGTGTTGAAGCGTTACCGTAAGGAGGCGTGGAGTGTGTGCGAGTGAGAATGCAGGCATGAGTAACGAATTGGAAGGTGAGAATCCTTCCCGCCGGATGACTAAGGGTTCCTGGGTCAAGTTCGTCTTCCCAGGGTGAGTCGGGACCTAAGGCGAGGCCGACAGGCGTAGTCGATGGATAACCAGTTGATATTCTGGTACCCGTATATCCGCGCCCATGATAAAGCACTGATACTAACCACCGCGGATACG
>NZ_KV788185.1:0-7632 GCF_001807205.1 Corynebacterium sp. HMSC05D03
CAGGCTCGAAGTCATCTGAGCGTTCAGGCTCTGGCTGCGACCCGGACCACATCTACTCAGACACCATCTCCGGCACCAACTGGCAACGGCCTGGTCTTGATGACGCGCTGGCGTACATGCGCCCCGACGACACGCTCGTTGTCACGCGCTTGGACAGGCTCGGCCGCAGCCTCGCGGACACCGTGAACACCATCGCTGACCTCGCCGAGCGTGACATCAACGTCAAGGTGTTGGAGCCAGCGCTGGACACGTCGAAGCCCACCGACAAGGTGGTTATCAACGTCATGGCAAGTCTTGCCGAGTGGGAGCGTGACCTGCTTGTCCAGCGCACCCGTGAGGGCGTGGCGCACGCCCGCGCACAGGGCAGGGTCGCCGGCCCCAAGCCGAAGCTCAGCGCTGAGCAGGCGCAGATGGCCAAGGAGCTTATCGACGGCGGCAAGTCCGTCAGCGCTGTAGCGCGCACCTTTAACGTCTCGCGGCCGACGATCTATCGCGCTCTCAAGCGCATCGAAGCCGACGCTTAAGCACAGGCTGCGTCGCTAGCGCTCGCACCCGGCGAGAAGGCATCAGGCTGCGCTAGCGACGCTCGGCACACATGAGTGCTGCACTGCTGGGATACGCCTGCGACCGGCAGAGCCGGGCCGAATACGGGATTGACCACATACACCCCGTATTCGTGCAAAGGAGCACTGCCATGTCCACCCATTCTCACACGCTTGCATCCCACGGCGAGATCCTCGCGAACCTCCCCGGCATCCTCGGGTTCTACCCGAACAACTCGCTGATCCTCGCGTTCTTCGTCGACGACGAGGGCGTCGACACCGTCCGCCTCGGCCCGGTCGCACGGTTCGACCTGGACGAAGCAGTGGAGAAGCTCACCGAGAGCCGCGAGCGGTTCGCAGCGTGGGTCCACCACCTCGAACTCGACGCTGTTATCGCGTACATGATCAGCGATGACATTGCGCAGCCGGTCTTCGACGAGACGGCCACGTACCTCACCAGCGGGGCCTCGCCGCTACCGCCGCTGCTCGGGGTGGTGCAGGTGCCCGAGATCGTCACTGGGGCTGCTTGGTGGTCTGTGTACCAGCATCCGCTCATCGACGAGCCGCGCCACGGTGTTGTCGGCGAGGTCGCCGCATCAGCGGCGCTGCAGCAGATGCTAGAGCACACCGGCGAGCTGCCGGAGCCGAGCAAAGACGACATCGAGGCACGGTTGAACAGCACTGACCACGGCATCGACGCTGCCGAGCACGCCGACATCATCGAAGACGCGCTGGCGTATATCCCGCCCATGTTCGCAGACGTGCTGCAGCGTGAGTATGAGCAGGCGGCGGCAGGGATCACCCAGCCGAGCGCTCGCGCTGTTCGGTCTGCGCTGAAATGCTTCACCACGCCGCGCTTGCGGGACACGCTGCTTGCCGCACTGCTCGATGACCCGCAGGCGGGCCTTGCGTTCATAGAGAAGGTTATGCGCGCTGTCCCGACCAGCTGGCCAGGCATGCGCTCGCAGCTCACCGCCACTGTTGCCGTGCTCGCTCACGCCACAGGCCAGCCGGGGCTAGCTGGCGTGGCTGCGCAGCGAGCCACCGAGATCGGGCCAGACGAGAACTTCCCGTCGCTGGTGGCGAAGCTGACCGATATCGGCCAGGGCGAGCGGATGGTCGAGCTTGTCCGCGAGGGCGCTGAGAAGACCCGCACGATCTTGTTTGCCGAGTAGCACCACACACCCCGTTGTAGCAATGCAACGGGGTTTCTTTTTCTCGCGGGGCCTTGGCTTGCGACGACAGACACCGCAACGAGGCAGGGGAGTGACCTTTAGACAGCAGAGCTGTCTCCAACAGACGGATTGACCATCAATCCGAACAAGGAGGCACGTGATGCGCGACATCACCCACACCGACCTGGAACTGCTCTACCAGCTCGCCGACGGCATCGACGGCGAGGACGCCGATCCGGGCGCAGCACAAGAACTGCGCGACCTAGAGGCGGCAGGCACACCGCTGCCCTGGGCAGTGTTGTAACGACAGCGCAACCGCCCCGCAGCAGCAAAGCAGCTGCTTAAGTACCCAAATTGCACGGCAAATCACACCCACTCACGTAAGGAGAACCAACATGTCCAACCCCTTCAACAACGGCACCATCGTCGGCAACGCAGCTCGCGCACCCAAGCTGTTCGAGCACGCAAACGGCGGCGCGACGGTGAAGCTCAGCGTCTATGCGCGCAACACCTTCAAGAACAAGTCCACCGGCAAGGTGGAAAGCGAGATCGTGGAGCTGACCGGCTACGTCCAGGACGCCGCGAACCCCGGTGTGTTCGGCTGCATCGGCTCCGGCGATCGCGTTGCGGTGAGCTACTCGCTCAAGACCGACGTCTACACCGACAAGGACGGTGTGAAGCAGTACCCGCTGGTGGCGCGCATCGACACGGTGCAGCTGATCGATTCCAAGAAGGAGTCCGCTGCTCGCGCTGCCCGTCGCGGAGGCGAGGCGGCGACCGCCGCCCTGCCTGGCGCTGAGGGCGAAGAAGTACCGTTCTAACTACGAAACCCCGCAGGGAAACCTGCGGGGTTATTTTTTCAACCATTTCACACGCCAATTTGCTGCGAATCACTTGTGCAGTTTTACGGTGCAGTGGTGCGGTGCTTTTACTGGCGTTTCTGCTGCGCAACTCACTGCACTATGTAGTGTCTGTGACATTTCATTAACACGTAGGTTGCACTGTGTATTGGGCACCCATTTCATCGACACGTTTACTGCGCAATCAAATGCCCTGTCACTTTAATGACATGTGAATTGGGCAGTGAAGTGGTTTGTCATCCTATTGACACCTTTACTACGCAACAGAATGACAACGACATTCTGTCGGCCCTTCTACGGACATCTCTTCTGCGCAGCACATGCCCCGTCGTACACACCGACGTGCTGCGCACTATCTCCGCCACTCAACAGGCCAATTCACTGCGCAACGTAGTGACACCGGCCCCGCCTAGCCGAGATTTCTTCGATTTTCGCTGAATATCAGCCGTTTACCCGCCGCCAATGACCTACGACGCCGACGGCCCCCTGTTAGGCCCGCAGAAGGCCGTACAGGGCAGGGGAGAGCAGTGCTACAACTCCATACCGCCATCACGATCACGCTGCTGTTGCTGCTGGCGGCGCTTCTCGATGCGCTCGCGTGCACGCTGCTGCGCCCCGCCCTTCTTGCCTGAGGTCTGCGACTGCCTGAACAGCGTGTAACGCTCAAGCAACTCTGGGCTGCGATGCAGTTCTTGCACCAGGAACTTCTTATCCAAGTGCTCCAACTGTTGTCCTGACTTCACCGCTTCTTCGATGATGATGGCGGCTTCATCTTCGGCGTCCGTGTGCGCGTTGCGGCGGATCTGATCAGCCTCATCGCGGGCATCCTTGCGCGTTACTGCAGCGTCGCGTGTGGCCTCGTCGCGGATGCTCGTGGCCTCATCTCGTGCTTTGCTGCGGATCGTCTCGGCGTCGCGCTCAGCCTGCTTACGGGCCTCGTCGGTCTTGCGAGTGATCGTCTCTGCTTCGCTGCGAGCTGCGGCTGTAATATCGCCCGCCTTGGCCCGCGCAGTCTCTTCGGCTCGTTCGAGCAGCTCGTCTGCTTGCGCTTCGGCCAGGCCCAACTCCTGCTCAGCATCCTTGCGTGCTTCGCTGCGGATCTCTTCGGCTTCTTGCTCGGCCTTCTCGCGTGCTTCCTTGAGCACACGCTCGGCAACCTCGCGAGCCTGTGCTTCAGCATTCTCCTGTACGCGCTGGGCTGCTTCGCGGGCTTCTTGCGCCTGTTCAAGTTCCTTAGCAGCCTGCTCGCGGTCACGATCAATTGCGTCCATGTCGCGCTGCACGGATCGCTTCTTGACTTCCACATCATCCTCGCGCTTGGCGAGATCGCGCTCCCGGTCTTGTTGCTCGGTGTAGCGGTCGAGGTTGAGTGACTCGTCATGACGTTCGGAGACTTCTAGTTCCACCGGATAGCCGAGCGAGTGCATGTGTTCGCGCAGGCCCCGTTGCGCGTCGATGAACTTCTGGTTACCCGAGATCTGCTTGCCCTTCTTCGGGCCGGATGTGTACCGCACTGAGGTGTCAGTGTTGTACGCGATGCCGGGGCGGCAACGGAGCTTGTCGGGATCTTCGGGCTTCGGTGAGAACGTATCCGCCTGGAACTGGATGTGTGGCGTTGATTCGTCAAAGTTCATATCACCGCCAGCGACTGCGTCGATACCGCCGGGGATGAAGTTTTCTGCAAGCCAGCGCATTGACTCTTCGAGGTACTGCTTTGCTTCCTCGTAGTCGCGGGCGACATAGCGCGGACGTTTCACTTCGCGCCCGTCCACCTCACTGGTGTAGTAGTCGGGGATCTCCTTGCACATCGACTTCGGCAGATACACGACGAACAGCGACGTCTTGAAACTGTTCTTCTGCACGCGCACTCCGTCCATCCGAGGCGTCTACGGCCGCCACAGGGCCGTACAGCCGCTGCCACAAAGATGAACCAATCGAGTCGCGGCGCTACACATTTGCATCAACAGCTGCCGCTGGATCTGCTGCAGCGCGACGCGCTGCGAAACACACGTCGCTGGCGGTGCTCATTACATGCGCTTGCGCGCATATCTCCGCCGCGAGCGTGATGCGTCTGCACCGATACTGTGCTTATGGCACGGGCCGATATGGAGTGTGTTACTCAGCCCGTGTCGTTACCCCCGCAGCAGCATCAACACCGCCTGGCGGCGGATGGCTCGCTGCGGGATTTTCACCACCCTGCAATAACCGCCTAACGGCGGTGTCACGGTGCAGGGTGTGGCTGTGCGCACCACGTAGGCGATGTCGGTCTTGCCGTTCAGTTCGACGCCGTGGCACGTTCGCAAGCTCACGTTGCACACGGCGTGCGCGATGACGCGGGAAGACGCCGCAAGCGGCGTTTCCACCCGTCATCGGCCCTTACTTTAAGACCGACATACAACGACTGACGCCGTATGTGGTGCGCACAGCGTGGCGACCTGCAGGTTTTGCGTAGGCACCATGTGCGCTTCGCGCATCAACGGGCCGTTTCGGGTAAGGGTCGAAGACCGCATTAAGACCCGAAACACGCAGGTCGCAGCCCCCTTCTGTGTCAAAACCCCTATATGTTTGTCGTTATAGGGGTAGAAGGGGGAAAAGGGCATAAGGGGGTGCGACGCCTCCGCTGCGCTCCGGCGCTCGGCATAGCCGAGGCACTGCACCGGGTATTACTGCTCGCTGGCGCTCGCATAACCCGGTGCCCGGCGCTGGCGCGCCGCCCCCTACAGCCCCAGTCTCAGACCTCGCTCGCTCGGTCTGGCTGGTGCTGTCTTGCCCTCCGCTTGCGCTCCGGTCAAGATGCCCAATAGTGCAGCTGGCGCTGCACCTTGTGTGATGACCCATGCTCTGCATCACGACACTGCCGGCAATCCGATATATCCCGTTGATATACATTCGGATATGCCAGCATCGATGTGTCGTGTTTGGGTCATCACGAAACGCTCCATCACGGCAAGCCTGCCGAGATGGATATTGGCGTATCTCACGACGCGGCATTATGCGGCATGCGCCGCATACCATCTGCCGTCGCGGTTGCATCTTCAGCAGCACAGCTGCTGAAATCTGCTCTGTCCACGCTGCTGTCTTTGCTGCACCCACGGCCCCGTCTTCGGCATATTTCAAGTCCACACAAGACTATGCCGGCCAGAACCGCGCATAACAGCAGCGCGACATACCGCCAGCCATGTGGCGGATGATCCAGGCGACGGGGCAGACGTGTATATGCCCCGTCGCCGATACCGGCGCAAGCATCGTGACAGTGTCACGTGTAGCGGTGCCGCAGCCACCCGCACACACGCGAAAACCCCGCCCTTGCGAGCGGGGTGTGTGGCGACATCAAACGTGACGGCTGTACGTCGTCACGCCGCGTGGCCGTACACACATGAGGTGATTGCGTGTACGGCTAAAGGGTTAGTCGGGTACAACTTCTAGATGCCGCTTCGGCTTACTGCCCTCGGTGCTCTCAGGCGTGTCGCCGTCACCGTTCTCAGGTGTATCGCTGTCCCCTTCGGTGCTGGCGGACTTGTCACCGTCGAGATTCACCTCGAACTCTTCGGCATACTTGCGCAACTGCGCAAGGCGCTCCTTTGTCGCTTTGTGTGCACGGCGCGCCTCGTTCACGGTATCTTTTGCTTGCTGCTCATCGCGCAGCGCTGCTGCGTAATCGTCTCTGAAAGACATGGTTTGTTCTCCTTGGTTGAATGAACTGTTTATTTGGACTCGGGGCACGACGGTGGAGCGCGCGTGTGTAGTAGCACGGCCATCACCCATCAGCCCTCGCACTCAGTTCAAGACCCAGCCTGACTAGCTGAGCTAAGCGGCGGGATCTCGTCGTAGGCGGGTTTGTCCGCATTAGTGCTTCACACCGCCCAGCACCGTGACGAGCTGCTGGCGCTGCTCATCTGTCAGTTGGGGCGCTGCATTCACGACGGCATCGACGAAGCCGTCGAATAGCTGCGGGGCAGGGCGGCGTGCGGCCGCGAGGTAGGCGTCGAGATCGTCTTGGCGAATCCGATAGGCGGTGCCGAAACGGTGGAATGAAAGACGGCCCTCTTTAATAGCTTTTCGCAACGTGGACTCGGAGCCGACGCCGAGATCGGCGAGTTCCTGCAGCGTGTAAAAGCGTGGCGCGACGGCGGTAGTCGTGTCCTTTTCGGACATAGAAAAACGCTCCTGGGCAGATTGATCTGTCCCGGAGCGGGGTGCTTTACCGGCTTGCTATTCAGGCGGCTTGGAGTGCCGTGCTCAACTCGCTAGAACGGTGGTCTGCCGTCCCATCGCTTTACGGGAGCGCTTACTCCCTACCTGACCGCTTTTGTGGTTGGCAATGCCGTTGCCGACCGGTCTATCTCGTCGGAGGAACCGCGCCTATCACGGTCGAGAGGCTGTCTCTTTATGAATTATCCTCGGGGTTATCCCCCGTATGCGGCTGGCTAAACCAAAAACGAATTAAAACGCCACATACGGTCTGGGGGCCATCGTACGGAACTTATGCGTCGCGCACAATAGCCTGCGACCTAATCTTTACGAATCGAACCGAGCACGTTTCTACACGCCACGTGGCACGGCTGGGGTGTTGTGGTGGGGCAGCTGTTGTGTGGCGGCATGGTGACACGCAAGGGGCGCGCCTTTTTGTGACCTGTGACACGTCTATAGTGTGCTCGTTTCGTAGTTTTGACCTCGTTTCGTAATTTGCCGATCAAAATACGAAAAAATTACGAAACGCTCTACCTGCGGTTTCGTAGAACTACGAAAATCGGAAAACCAAATTACGAAACACGCGATAACGCTGTGACCTGCACAGACACGTCACATTTCGGGGATGTTTCGTAATTTTGCGGCATTTCGACCCAAACCTTTTAAGGGAGAGACACAGACACACATTACGGGCACATGTCTACGACATAGACCGTCCTCATTGAGGGCACGCTGCAGGGGTTGTAGCTATGTGACACGGCCGGGATGCTGCGTCACGGTGACACGCAAGGGGCGCGCCTTTTTATGACCTGTGACACGTCTGTAGCGCGCTCGTTTCGTAATTTGCCGATCAAAATACGAAAA
>NZ_KV788186.1:0-22575 GCF_001807205.1 Corynebacterium sp. HMSC05D03
AATCAACGCACTCTAAAACCGGAAGGGCCCCTTTACTTTGGTGCTCTTTCCCTTGGCCCACACACGAAGCGCTTACCTTCGACCAGGCGGGTCGCGCCGGTGGCATCGAGGTGCTCCAACAGTGGGATGGCAACCCGGCGCGTCGTGGCCAGGGCCTGACGTGCCGCCGAGAGGGTGAAGGGCTGTTCCAATTGTGCCACCACATCGAAAGCCGCACGCGGAGCTGAAGGCAGAAGCACAACGCCCTTGGCCAGGCGGAGCAGGCGCCCGGCGCGCTCGGCGGCGGCGAGCTCCTTGGGGCCCAGTCCCCATTCCTTGAGGTCAGCAGCCTCCGGGGCAGCGAAGGGCTCAGCGCGCAGGCGTTGCTCGAGCTCAGCTACTGCCTTCTCTGCAGGGCCAAGGTCGACGGTCTTGCCGGGAACGCGCAGCACACCATCTACTGATTCGAGCTTGGCTGCCGCTACCGCCAACCCCAGCAGGGCCGGCTCCGACAGGTTCAGGGTGTCCATGGCCGCTGCCTTCGTCAGCCCCGGGGACAGCGGGTTCGCCGCAGCATGTGCTTCCACTGCCTCAACGAGGGCATTCTTCCACGCGGTTACCTGGCGGGCGGCAATCCACCACTCGCGGAAAACAATGACCCCTGCCGGCTTTTCCTCCACCGAAAAGCCATCGCGCAGGAGGTCGTCGCGCGAAGCGTAGCCGCAGCGCTTGAGCCACTCGGACGGGTTGGTCGGCTCTAAGGCTTCTAGCTCAGCTGCGCGCTTCTTCGCAGCACCGCGCCTACTCAGCGCGGCCGGGTGCATGTCCACGACTTCGAAGCCTGCCGCTACATGTCGCCCGCCGGGGCTGCGCACCACGAACCTATCAAGCAGCGTGAGAGATAGCGGGCTTTCCAGTGTCAACCTCGCGAACTCACCTCCTAATGGCCGCAGACGGGCACCAACGCCCGCGGTGCCGATATGCACCACGAGGTTCTGGGGAAGCTCAGCCATCTCAGTACCAAAGGTGCGGCGAATATCCACGGTTTCGAGCGCCCGCCAGCCCCCAGGGCTCAGCAGTGCATCCCCGCGATGAACCTGGTCGGCGGCCACCCCGCGAAGGTTGAGGGCCACGCGCGTGACTGGACCGGCGCTATCCACCGACTTGTTTTCACTGTGCACTCCGCGCACCGTCACGCGTTGCCCATGAAGCTCCAACTCATCCCCCACCGAGACAGTCCCCGCCGCCAGCGTTCCTGTCACCACGGTGCCCGCACCCTTCACGCTAAAGCCGCGATCGACCCACAACCGCACGCGCGCCTGGGGATCAGGCGCGGGCATAGCGGCGAGTACCTGGTCCAACTCAGTGCGTAATGTCCCCACGCCCTCGCCGGTCTTTGCGGAGACGTCGACGATGGGGGCGTCGGCAAGCGCTGTTCCAGCCAGTTCTGCCTTGACCTGCGCGGCTACCTCAGCGCGGCGGGCGGCATCTGCCCTGTCCGCGCGGCTCAGCGCCACCACTCCGTGCTCGATTCCCACGGCGCGCAGGGCATCCCGGTGGTCAGTAGACTGCGCTTGCCAGCCTTCATCGGCCGCCACCACAAAGAGCACCACCGGCGCGGGCCCCACCCCGGCCAGCATGTTGCCCAGGAACTTCTCATGCCCCGGCACATCGACAAAAGCCACATCGGCGCCGGAGTCAAGCTTCGTCCACACGAAGCCCAAGTCAATGGTCAGGCCGCGCCGCTTCTCTTCCTCCCAGCGGTCCGGCTCCATCCCCGTCAATGCCTTGACCAGGCTCGACTTGCCGTGGTCGACATGGCCGGCGGTAGCCACAACGTACACCTACATCACCGCCTGAATCGCAGCAATAAGCTCCGCGTCCTGCGACTCCGGCACGCAGCGCACATCCACCAGGCAGCGGCCCTGGTTCACGCGCGCCACCACAGGAGGCTCGCCCAACCGCAGCGGACGGGCCAGCTCTTCTGGCAACGCCACAGCCCAGCCCGGCAGCGGTACCTCGGGCGCCCCGCCGCCACCAACACGCCCGGCATGCTCGACAACCACGCCGCCTACCGCCGCAGCGACCTTCTCGGTGCGCTCGCGATGGCGCTGAGCGTCGATGTGCAGCGCATTCTGCACGGCATTGGAAGGAGCGGCAAGGGAGGCCTCAAGGGCGTTGAGCCGCAGCTTATCGATGCGCACCGCCCTCGCCAGCGGATGTTTCTTACACGCGGCGATCGCTTCCTTCTTTCCCACAAGCACCCCGGCTTGCGGTCCGCCGAGAAGCTTATCCCCCGAAAAGAGCACCACGTCTGCGCCATCTCGAAGAGCCACGCTGGCCGAGGGTTCCTCAGGCAGCACCGCATCGGGAGCGAGCAACCCGGATCCGATATCCACGATGAGTGGCACATCCGTAAGCGCACGCAACTCAGCAACCGGCACAGAAGACGTGAAGCCACTGATCACAAAGTTGGAGGGATGCACCTTGAGTATCGCCCCGGTGTTCTCCCCCAAGGCCCGCTCATAGTCCGCCAGGTGAGTTCGGTTCGTCGCGCCCACCTCACGCAAGCGGGTGGCTGTGGACTCGATGAGCTCCGGCAGACGGAAGCCCGCACCAATCTCAATAAGTTCGCCACGGGAAATGATGACCTCCTCGCCAGGGGCCAAGGCGGCGGTCGCCAGCAGCAGCGCGGATGCTCCATTGTTAACCACCAGCGCATCCTCCGCGCCGGGACAGGCGGCCAGGACAGCCTCGACCGCGCCGCGTCCCCTATCCCGCGAGCGCTGACCGCTGTCTAAGTCCATCTCAACGTCCGTATAGCCGGCTGCTGCCACCAGTGCATCCACCGCGGCTGGTGGCAATGGCGCCCTACCCAAGTTCGTGTGGATGATCACACCGGTGGCATTGATGACGCGGCGCAAGGAATAGGGCTGTGCGCTTTCGAGTCTGTCGGCCAGCTCCTGCTGAAAACGGGTGGGGTCGAGGGATCCGGAGCGGGCGTCGGCAAGCACGGCGTCGATGATCGCGCGCACCTTATGGGGTGCACTGCGCTCCTGCGCAGTGCGCACTGCCGGGTACTGGAGGATCTCATCCATCTTCGGGATGAAGCGGCGGGGGTCAGTCATCAAAGTTCCTCCTAGCTGCGCTCATGGCGGAGACGGACAGGAATCGAACCTGCCAGACCGAGATACTCGGCCTCACCGGTTTTGAAGACCGGGGCGCCCACCAGGACACGTACGCCTCCGTCTGCTCACCTTACACGGGGCTAAAGTAGTACTTATGACTGACATTAAACTTACGTCCTTTGCCGCCGGTGGCGGTTGTGCTTGCAAGATTCCCCCGGGTGAGCTCGAATCTGCTGTGGCGGGCCTGGTAGGCACCGCGGACCCCAACGTGCTGGTGGGGCTTGACGACGGCGACGATGCCGCCGCCGTACGCATCCAGGACGGCCTGGCGGTCATCTCCACCGCGGACTTCTTCACCCCGATGCTCAACGACCCCTATGACTGGGGCCGGGTAGCGGCCGCCAATGCGCTTTCCGACGTCTACGCCATGGGCGGCACGCCCATCACCGCCATCAACCTCGTGGGCTGGCCGCGCGAAAAGCTCAGCCTCGATATATTGCGCGAGGTCCTGCGCGGTGGCATGGATGTGGCCAGCCAAGCAGGGATCTCGATTACTGGCGGGCACTCCATCACCGCCCCGGAGCCCACCTATGGTTTGGCTGCCACGGGCACCGTCCACCCCGACAAGATTATGCGCAATGACGCCGCCGAGGCTGGTCTTCCCATCACGCTGACCAAGCCGATTGGTGTGGGCATCCTCAACAATAAGCACAAGGCCACCGGTGAGGTTTCTCAGGCCGCGGTAGATTCCATGACCACGCTCAACCGCGATGCAGCTGCGGCAGCGGTGGAGGCAGGAGTGCGTGCAGCAACCGACGTCACCGGGTTTGGTCTTTTGGGCCACCTCTACAAGATGTGCCGTGCCTCCGGTATCGGCGCCGAGCTCGACTTCTCCGCTGTTCCTGCGGTGAACGGCGCCAAGGAAGCCCTGGCGGAGGGCTTCATCCCGGGCGGCTCGCGCCGCAATCTAGATTGGGTCCGCCCCCACCTCGATTCGGACTTGAGCGAAGAGGACCTGGTCTTCCTCGCCGATGCCCAAACCTCCGGTGGCCTCCTCCTCATCGGCGAGGTACCCGGCTACCCAGTTATCGGGCGGACCGTGCCGGGTGAGGCGCGGATTTCTATCTCTGCTTAGGAACGCGCGCTCAGAATGCGCGCGACGCCATCGACTCCGGCATGCGTGAGGTGATTGGACAAATTGTGTGTCACGGACTTCTCGCTGATGCCGGATACCCAGCGAATAGAGTCCGGAGCACACATGTTGTGGTCGATGGAAGCGCGGCGGAGGTCAACGTAATTGGCACCAGCAGCGGAGGCCGCAGTGCGCATCGCGGAGTTAATGGTGTCCTCTCCCAAACGAACCAAGCCCAGCACATCCATGTTGAAACCCACCTCGCTGCTGGTACCAGAGCGCACGGGGCACATCGCGCCATTAGCGGCAGAGATAGCTGGGTACCCCACAAACGTGATGGTGGCATGCGGCGCAGCCTGACGGATGCGATTCGTGTTATTCACCATGGCCTGCCGGTAGGAATCATTATTAAATTGCGAGACAGCAATGTCCTGCAGATTATTGGCGCCGAATTGCACAAAGACATTCTTGGTATCGGCAGTGAGGTGTTTATTGGCAATGGCACCAACGACCTGCTGATCAAAGTCCTTCCGGAAGGAGCCCCCGCTAGCCTTGGCGGCCGAACAGGCATAGTTCGCCACCGAGCGCCCCGTGATCTTGCCGTACTCCGCGGCCACTGTCTTCTTTCCTTGCGGGCAGCCTTGTGGTGATGGAGCGCCTGCTTCCGAGCCGCTGCCCTCGATGCTGCTGAGGCCCGCACGCACAAGATCGGACCGCACGCCAGCCACCTGCTTGTAGCCGGGGTTAGCAAAGAAAGAATCACCGAAGAACACGGCGTCGGCGCCGCGGTGCGGGTCTGCGGAGGCCGTAGCGGTAGAGAAGGTCACGGCACTGCAGGCCAAAGCGGTTGCGGAAAGAGCAACGGAAAAACGCTTGATGCGCTGGGAGAAGGAGAGAGACATGATTCCTTAACAGAACGATTAGGGAGAACGAGAGAATGTTTACCTCGTTCTACTCAATCACATTGGTCTATCTCTTTGCTAACCCTTTGCCATTCTTGCAATTCTTTCCCGTCACAAAATGAGGGTTCTTATCCGCCCGTCACGACGGAAGTGCCGTAGTCACCCCGCGCTTCAGCACGCCGCTTCTGTGGAGCAATCGTGGTGGCTGGGTCCTTCACCGCTTCCAGTCCCGCGTTGAGCACACCAAAGCGGGTGCACGCAGATCCCGCCATGAGCGCAAGGCCGGACAATACCGACACGGTGCGTGACTTGGTCGCCGCAGCTACGGCCGTTCCCACACCACCGGAGGCGATGAGCCATTCAGAAGCCTTCATGAGCTTTCCCGGCAATCCCTCATGCAGCGGCCGCCTGGGTTCCGGTTCCATGTGATTTTCCATGATCCGCGTCGCGACTAGGTCACTCACTGCGGCCGTGATGCCCAGGGCGCGTGCAGGCCCAGCGTTCTTCACCGGGGTAAAGGCCATGGCGGCACCCGCCGCCGCGGCCGACGCCGAGGAAACAAAGACATAGGGCAAGTGCTTCTTCGCATCGTTCCATGTCGGGTTAGAGGTATTAGCCAACAGCACCGCTGTATAGCCAGCGAGTGGTCCGCCGAGAACTCCCGCAACGGCCCCCGCTGGGCCGGCTGCCTTATCAAGGGATCGGCGAAGCGGTTTCGGCAGCACACCGCCGACCAGCTCATCAGCCTCGACGACTGCAGGCAGCGACGCAGCAGAAGCAAAGCTGCCCAAAATCCACGAGCCGATGGACATCGGAGAGGTCACCTTGAAAACGCGGAACATGTTGAGCAGACGCTCTGGGCGCCCAAGGTCGAGGATCAGAAAGACAGAGCCCACCGAGGCCGCAGAGAACGCCGTCAATCGGGTAGAACGTTTGAGAGGCGCGTTACCCGTAGCCTGCGCGCCAGCGGCGAGTAATGCCGAGCCTCCCGAAAGTCCACCGAGGAACAGATAGCCACCAATTGGCCACTCCCACGGCGGGGCCTTGACTACGGGCTTGCCGTAATACGAGGAGAACTCGAAGTCCTCCGCCATGCGCGCTTCTTTGGACCCATCCTGTGCGCCGGCGCCGACTCGTCCACGCCGGCGCTTCTTGCCACCGCCGCGACGACGCCTAGGCTCCTGCGGCGGGCGGTACTCATCAAATTCGCTCACTTGCGGCCTCCCAACATGAATGCCCCGGCCACGGCTAACGCCATGCCGCCAATTGCCTTCGCGGCAGTCTTATACATCTGCGGCAGATCCGCCGTGGGCACGCGCGGATCCGGCGGCAAACCATAGACCTCTGGTGAATCGAGGAGCAGGAATATGGACCCGGTCCCTCCAACTCCATCCTGGGAATTGGCGCCGTAGAGACGAGCCTCGGTCAGCCCTTGCTCGTGGAGGACACGGACTCGCTCCTGCGCAGCAGCGAGCATCTCCTCGTAAGGTCCAAACTGGATAGAATCCGTCGGGCAGGTCTTAGCGCAAGCAGGCTGTTCACCAATCTTGAGCCGGTCATAACACATGGTGCACTTCTGAGCTACACCCAAATTTTTGATCGGCATGGCCTGTCCCGGCGTATGGTCTGGACCTTGCGGCTTAAGCTGCTTCAGCTTTGCCAGCACGTTCACACCCGCGTGGTCAGGCACCTCGTAATCCACAGTGGCGGTCTTGTCCGCCTTCAGCGTCACGCCGCCGTCATCGCGGCGCTCAATGACGCCGAAAGGACACCCAGCAACGCAGGTCCCGCAGCCATTGCACACATCATCTTGCACCACAACGGTGCCGAATTCGGAACGAAAGAGCGCGCCCGTCGGGCACACGTCCAAGCATCCAGCATTGGTGCAGTGCTTGCACACATCGGAGGACATGAGCCAGCGAAAATCATCGGTATCTGGGGTGACGCTTGGCGCGGAGACTGTGGGCAGCCCCAGTGAGACGAGCTTGCGCCCATCCTCGCGCGCCTGCTCAATACGCTCATTGCTTTGCTCAATGAAGGTCACGTGCCGCCAGGTATTGGCACCCAGCGAGCCTGTGTTGTCATAGGAATTGCCGGTGACCGCATAGCCTTCCACCGGGTTGCGGTTCCATTCTTTACAGGCCACCTCGCAAGCCTTGCAGCCGATGCATACCGAGGTATCGGTAAAGAACGCCATGCGCTGATAGGACTCATAGCCGTGTTTATCAGCCTTTTCGGTGAAAAGATTAGCCATTAGTCCTCCTTAGCCTTCTTTTCCTTCATAGTCCGCCACATTGCCTGCGGTGGCGTCATCGCCGGTGTTCTCCTCAGAAGCATCGCTCTTCGTGCTAAAAGCATCTGAGACGTCCAGGATCCGGTTGCCCGAGTCAACAGTAAGGTGCGCCCGCTCTTGGTACTCGCGCAAGAGTTGCACTCGTGCCTCGCCCCGCGGGCGCCGGCCCGGCTGAATATCGCAGGCGCCCACCTTTGAGTTCTGGATAAACACGTTCGGCTCCAAGGTCAGGCCCAACAGATCGTTGGCACCATCGCCGGCCACCTCGGTGGTCTCTGATTCTCCGTAGTGGAAGGGCAGGCCAATCTGGTGGAAGTCCTCACCATTGATGGTGAGCATCTCCATGCGGTCCGTCACCAAAACCTGCGCCTCTATGACACCACGCGGCGACACAATAGTGGCCCACTCGCCGTTGACAAGTCCACGCTTGGCGGCCAGTTCCTTGTCCACCTCGCAGAACAAGCCCGGCTGCAGCTCCGCCAAGTAAGGCAAGCGGCGCGACATCGCACCGGAGGTGTACATCTCCGTCAGACGGTAGGTAGAGAAGACAAACGGGAAGACCTCAGCACCGCGCTCCCCTGGCTCGGGGCGGGAAAGGTTATCCGCGCGCTTGATAGTCAACCGCGTCGGCGATTGCTGCTGCTTGTACAGCGCATTCTGCACCGGCGATTCCTGCGGCTCGTAGTGAGTCGGCAGCGGGCCGTCGGACAGTCCCTTCGGGGCAAACAGCCAACCTAGGCCGTCGGCCTGCATGATGAAGGGATCATCGCCGTCGAGGGCGTCGGGGCCGACGGCGTCGACAGGCGCAACATAGTCCGGGCGCTTCGTCACCGGGAAGTCCGGGACGTCGTCACCAACCCACTTGCCCTGGTCCTCATCCCACCAGATGTACTTCTTGCGCTCCGACCATGGAGTGCCATCCGGCTTGGCGGAGGCGCGATTGTACAGGATGCGTCGGTTAGCCGGCCATACCCAACCCCACTCGAGTGCTACTTCGTTCTGCTCAGAGCCCGGGACCTTCTTCGCGGCGTGGTTGATGCCGTCCTTATACACGCCGGTGTAGATCCAGCAGCCGCCGGAGGTAGAACCGTCGGCGCGCATCTCGGTGAAACTCGGCAACAATTGGCCCTTCTTTGGCCCATCGAGGTAGTAGCCGTTGATCTCACGCAAAATCTCATCCGAGCTGGGATCGCCGTGTTCATCCTCGGTGTAATCCCACGTCACGGACTTAATCGGCAGGTCGCGCGGGTCGGTCGAATCCGCCAAGCGCTCCCTAATCTTCTTGCCCAAGTGGTAGAAGAACCACGCCTCGCTGCGGGCCTGGCCCGGCGGCGGAGTCGCCTGGAAGCGCCATTGCACCATGCGTTGGGTCTGGGTAAATGTTCCGGACTTCTCCACGTGCGTTGCCGCAGGCATGAGGAATACCTCGGTAGCGATCTCCTCGGTCTTGAGCTCGCCGTTCTTGACTTCCGGCGAATCCTTCCAGAAACTTGCCGTTTCAATCTCTTGGAAATCGCGGACAACCAACCACTTCAGCGAGGCCAGTCCGCGGCGCTGCATACCACCGTTGGACTGCGCCACCGCTGGGTTCTGACCGAAGACAAAGTAGCCCTCCACTTCCTTGCGCAGCATGGCCAGCAATGTCTCATAGGTCGAGTGCGCGCCGGACAGGCGCGGCATAAGGTCAAAGCCCCAATTATTCTCCTTGGTAGCGGCGTCGCCCCAATAGGACTTCATGAGCGAGACCGCGTAGTTCTCACCCAACTGCCAGAAGCCCTTCTGGTCTTCCTGCCGGAAGGAATCCAGGTAATCCGCCCAGGTCTCCTGATCCACGTGCGGCATGGGCAGGTAGCCCGGAAGCGAGTTGAAGAGAGTCGGAATATCAGTCGAGCCTTGAATCGAGGCATGCCCGCGCAAGGCCATGATGCCCGATCCAGGGCGGCCCACGTTGCCCATGAGCAGCTGCAGGATCGCCGCGGTTCGGATGAACTGTGCGCCCAGGGTGTGCTGGGTAAAGCCCAGCGCGTAGGCGAAGCACGTGGTGCGCTCCGGGGTGGAGTTCTGCGCAATCGAGTCTGCCAAGTAGTAGAAGTCCTCCGGCGCAATGCCACAGGTCTCCTCCACCATCTCCGGGGTGTAGCGCGAGTAGTGGCGTTTGAGGATCTGGAAGACCGTGTTTGGATCCTCCAGCGTCATGTCCTTCTCCACGTTCCACGAGGAGCCCTCAGGCTTTTGCACGTACTGCCATGAGTCCGTGACGTACTTGCCCTTCTTCGCGTCGTACCCGGAGAACAGGCCTTCCAGGTCCTCGGTGTCTTGGAAATCCGGCGAGATGATCGACGCCGCGTTGGTGTAATTCACCACGTAATCGTGGAAATACAGGTCATTATCCAGAACGTACTTGATAATGGCGCCGAGCAGCACCACGTCCGTGCCACCGCGAATGCCGATGTGGCGGTTCGCAAAGGCAGACGTACGCGTGTAGCGCGGATCCACGTGGATAATGCGCGCACCACGCTTCTTGGCTTCGACGACCCACTGGAAACCCACGGGGTGGCATTCGGCCATATTAGAACCCTCGATGACGATGCAATCCGCATTCGCCATATCCTGCAGCGGTTGGGTCGCGCCGCCGCGGCCAAACGATGTTCCTAGACTAGGAACAGTGGCGGAGTGTCATATGCGCGCCTGGTTCTCTACCTGAATAGCACCGGTCGCGGTAAACAGTTTCTTAATGAGGTAGTTCTCCTCATTATCTAGCGTCGCGCCACCCAGACCGGCGATGCCCATGGTGCGGTTGAGACGACGCCCGTGCTTATCGACGTCCTCCCAATGCCTCGCGCGTGCCTCCACAAAACGGTCCGCGATCATATCCATCGCGGTTTCTTCGTCGAGCTCCTGCCATTCAGTGGCATAGGGCGCTCGGTACTTGATCGTGGTGATGCGGGTCGAGGAGTTAATGAGTTGCTCAGAAGCAGAGCCCTTGGGGCAGAGGCGGCCGCGGGAGATCGGGGAATCCGGATCGCCCTCGATTTGGATGACCTTGTCATCCTTCACGTAGACGCGCTGGGAGCAGCCCACTGCGCAGTAGGGGCAGACCGACTGCACGACGCGATCCGCCTCGACGGTGCGTCCCTGCAGGTCCTCACTCTTAGCCGACTGCGTAGACAGGTCGCGGCCGAAGGCATCCTTGTTGCGGATTTGGCGTACGACGGGCCAGTTCAGTGGGCTAAAACGTGACATGACTTAAACCTACTGCTTCGCCACCATGTTTTCCACCCTGTTCATGACAGCAAAAATTGAAAAGGAACTAAAACGACAGCAGGCCGGAGCTTTGCAGCTCCAGCCTCTTAGCCCTTAACCGAGATTACTTGCGGGTCTCGGTGATGCCATCGGTATCGATCTGCTCCTTGCGCAGATCCTCGGTGTGGGTCTCGGTGTCCTTGATGGTTTCCTTGGAGAGGTTAACCTTCTCCACCGGGACGGTCTTCTTCTCTACGTTCACACGCTCTTCATGCAGGGTGACGGAGGCTTCTTCTGCTCCGTTATCGCCAATGGTGCCGGTGTAGTTGGCAGCGTCAGCCTCAGAAATCGGGGTGCGCTCGACGCGAACCTCTTCGCGCTCGACCGGAACCTCAACAGTCTCAGTATCGGTCACGACGTACTTGCGCAGGCGAGCCTCACCAGTGGCCACGCGCTCCTTGTTGACGTCTAGGCGCTCCTCGGAGCGGATAACTTCACCTTCGTTGTTGGAGACGCCGTTACCGGTAGCAGTAGAGCGGTCAGTGTCAATACGGTCGGTAGCAGCGGTCCCATCCTTAGCGTGCGCACCTGCTCCAGCGCCGGCAACGCCAGCGCCAGCCACACCAGCACCGGCAGCACCAGCGCGCTCATCACGCTCGTCACGGTAGGTGGTGACATCCTGTGCGTTCTCGAGGTCGTAGTGCTTGAAGATGTCCGCCTGCGCCTCAGGAGTCAGCGGCTTATCGGAGTCAAAGTCCGGTGCGTTCTCGATGCGGTCCTTGGAGAAGGCCAGCTTGAGCTCTTCACCGGTGAAATCGTGACCACGGAGCGGAACCAAGCTGGAGCTCATGCCGAACAGGCCGTGGTTGACCTCAACGAAGGTCGGCTGACCGGACTGCTCGTCGACGAAGACCTCCTTGACAGAGCCCAGCTTGTCGCCGGTCTTGTCGTATGCGGTTGCGTTAAACAGATCCTTGATATTCTTACCCATTGTTTCTCTAAACCTTTCTATATTTGGTCTATATGGAACTGGCAAACCACAGCCATCGATATCACCCCCACATGCCATAAGAAGTGGGGGGGCGATTTGCTATTTCGTTTGCGCTGTCACCCACCATACGGACAAATAAACAATGCGCCACCGCTACAGTCCATCCCATTGCCAAAATCGCGCTTTGCCGCAGGTCACATTAGCTATAACGATTAGATTACGAGATTATTTACGCACCTCACAAGCTTATCAGAACGACGAAGCTCTCTCCCTCCCCATACCCAGACCGAAACACAAGGACATCAACCTGCCCCCACAACGTAGCACCCAACAACAATCCTCTATACAATTCTTTACGTTGCCCACAGGGGCAACCAATAAACGTTAGCTACCCCCACCCCGTTCGGCGCATTCCTTAATTGGTCTACATTCCCAATCATCACAACTCCACCATTGAGTACCCTGAACATCATGAACCAGACGAAACACTTCGAACTCAAAGTCCCGGGCGGCAAACTACTCGTCGTAGATCTTGATATTGACACCCACAGCACCGTTACCGCAGCCAAGGTCTCCGGCGATTTCTTTCTTGAGCCTGAGGAGGCCTACGAGGCACTAGCCCCAGCACTGGTTGGCATCACTACCGCCACAAGTACCGAGGACGTCCAATCCCGGCTCGATGCCGCGCTTGCGCGAATCGACTCACCCGTGGCTCTCCATGGTTTTGACACCCACCACCTTGCCGTCACAGTTAGACGTGCACTGTCCGGCGGTACCGATTTCACCGACCACAACTGGGAGATCCTGCGCCCAGGAGTTCTCCCAACCCCAGTCAACGTCGCCCTCGATGAGGTCCTCCTCAACGAAGTCGCGGAAGGAAAACGCGGCCCTACGCTCCGCTTCTGGGAGTGGGAAGACCGCGCCGTGGTCTTCGGCTCCTACCAGTCTTATTCCAATGAGTTGGACCAGGAGGGCGTCGACAAGCACGGCATTGTTCCAGTGCGCCGAATCTCCGGTGGTGGCGCAATGTTCATGGAGGGCGGCAACTGCGTAACCTATTCCCTGTACGCCCCAGACTCGCTCGTAGCCGGTTATTCCTACGAGGCTAGCTACGAGTATCTGGACCAATGGGTTCTCGCGACGCTCGGAAAGCTTGGTGTCAATGCCTGGTACGTGCCGATTAATGACATCACGTCGGACGGCGGAAAGATTGGCGGTGCCGCCCAAAAGCGCCGCAAGGGCGCGGTGCTCCACCACACCACGATGAGCTATGACATCGATGCAGACAAGATGATGGAGGTCTTGCGCATCGGCAAGGTCAAGGTCTCTTCCAAGGGCCTAGCCAGCGCAAAGAAGCGCGTGGACCCGCTGCGCCGCCAAACCGGCGTGCCGCGCGAGGAAATCATCGAGACTATGGCTACCGAGTTTGCCACCCGCTATGGCGCCGTCGACGCCGAGCTTTCCGACGACACACTCGCCGCCGCCCGCCACCTCGTCGACACCAAGTTCCTCAACGACGAGTGGACCAAGCGCATCCCATAATTTGCGGGGGAATTTCTGGGCAGCGTACGGTGTTACATGTTCTAATGAACCGATCGGTATGACTTTACCGAACCAAATGGTCCATTTCTATACAACACTGTCTAGAAGGAAAATCTCGTGTCCGACACTTCCTCCCGCGCATCCTCGCGCACGCTGCCCTCGTGGGCCACCGGCTTTGGCGCCCAGGTCATCGCCGGCCTCATTATCGGCCTTATTCTCGGATTCATCGCTTCCGGCATGGAGTCCTCGTGGCTCTCCGATACCTTGTCCGGCGTCGGCGGCGCGTACGTCCAATTACTCAAGGTGATGGTCCCGCCGCTCATCTTCGCGGCCGTCGTCACCTCGGTTGCCAACCTGCGCAAGGTGGCTAACGCCGCCTCGCTGGCAATCTCCACCCTCGTATGGTTCGCCATTACGGCTTTCTTCTCCGTCTTAGCTGGCATTCTCGTCGCCCTCGTGATGAAGCCAGGCGTAGGTACGACTGTCGATGCCTCCACCGCCGCCGATCCCTCCAACGTTGGTTCCTGGACCGCCTTCCTCCAGCAACTGGTCCCCGCCAACTTCTTTGGACTCAAGGCTTCCCTGAGTGATGGCGAAGTCTCCCTCAGCTTCGGCGCCCTTCAGCTACTTGTTATTTCCTTGGCCTTGGGTATCGCTGCGGTCAAGGCTGGCAAAGCAGCCGATCCCTTCCTGCGCTTTACCGAATCCTTCCTCAAGGTCATCCAGGTGGTTCTCTGGTGGATCATCCGTCTCGCCCCGATTGGCACCGCCGCCCTCATCGGTAAAGCCGTGTCTACCTACGGCTGGGATGCGCTGAGCTCCTTAGGCAAGTTCGTCCTCGCGATGTATGTCGGACTCGCCCTTGTCATTGTTGTGGTCTACCCTGCCGTCCTTGCTTTCAACCGCATTCCAATCATCGGCTTCTACAAGCGCGTATGGCCAGTATTCTCCCTCGGCTTCGTCACCCGTTCCTCCATGGGAGTCATGCCGGTTACCCAGCGCTTTACGGAGAGGGCCATGGGTGTGCCTCGCGAATACGCCTCCTTCGCCATCCCGCTCGGCGCTACCACGAAGATGGACGGCTGCGCCTCCGTTTACCCGGCTATCGCCGCCATCTTCATCGCTCAGTTCTACGGAATTGACCTTTCTCCGACCCAATACCTTCTCATCATCTTCGTTTCCGTCATTGGCTCCGCAGCTACTGCCGGCACGACAGGCGCCACCGTCATGTTGACACTGACGCTCTCCACGCTGGGCCTCCCGCTGGCAGGCGTCGGCCTCTTGCTCGCCATCGAGCCCATCATTGATATGGGCCGCACCGCCGTCAATGTCACCGGTCAGGCACTGTGTGCCACGATCGTCGCCAAGCGCGCCGGCATCCAAGACCAAGCAACCTGGGATGCTGCCGAGGGTGGCGTCAATGACATCATGAACGCTGATGAGAACGAACGGGACAGCGTGAACGTTTAGGAACATAAGTGACGTGGAACACACATAGTTTCTGTACGGTGGAAGCTATGTCCACGTCAACCCAAGCACCACCAGACCCCGATTCCACACAACACCGCAGCGCCATCAAGGCCTCCTTCATAGGAACCTTCATCGAATGGTTCGACT
The DNA here is from genome assembly GCF_001807205.1 of Corynebacterium sp. HMSC05D03. Classification (NCBI taxonomy): domain Bacteria; kingdom Bacillati; phylum Actinomycetota; class Actinomycetes; order Mycobacteriales; family Corynebacteriaceae; genus Corynebacterium; species Corynebacterium sp. HMSC05D03. Next base: position 14,828 of record NZ_KV788186.1, read on the forward strand.
ATGCGGCCTACATTTATATGTCGGCCATTATCTCCCGAGTCTTCTTTCCGGAGATGGAAGGGCGCCGCGCGCTCATCATGACATTCGCACTCTTTGCGCTTTCCTTCCTCGTCCGCCCGCTCGGCGGAATTGTGTGGGGACACTTTGGTGACAAACACGGACGAATTCAAACCCTGACGGTATCGATCACGATGATGTCGCTGGCGACAGCCGTGATCGGCTTCCTCCCCAGCTACGAAGCAATCGGATTCGCCGCCACCCTGCTACTTCTGCTTTCGCGCATGGTCCAAGGTTTCTCCGCGGCTGGCGAATATGCCGGGGCAGCCACGCACCTCGCAGAAATCGCTCCGACGCATAAGCGGGGTATCTACGCCGCAATCGTGCCTTCCGCCACAGCATCCGGCCTGCTACTGGGCTCCCTCATCGCAGCACTACTCACCGGCGTGCTTGACGACGATGCCCTCATCTCCTGGGGTTGGCGCGTCCCCTTCCTCATCGCACTACCCCTGGGCCTTTACGGCCTGTGGATTCGCCGCAACGCCGATGAGTCTTCCCGCTTTGAGAATCAAGATGACACGGAGGAATCCCCTCTTCGCGAGGTCATCAAATACCCCAAGGCCCTGGCAATCGCCTTCTCGGGCGCAGTTCTCAACGCCATCGGTTTCTATGTCATCCTGACTTACCTGCCGACCTATCTCTCCCAGGAGCTGGGCATGGCGGAAACACCTGCCTTCATTGCGTCATCGGTCGCTTCCGCTTTCTATGTCGGCTTCGCACTTCTCACCGGCCTGCTATCAGACCGCCTGGGTCGCCGCACGACCATGCTGTGTGCTGCACTTTTCATGGGACTCTTCATTGTTCCTTCCTTCATGCTCCTGGACGGCGCTGGGATCCTCCTGGTCATCATCATCCAGGTGTGCCTCGGCGGCGTACTTGCGCTTAACGACGGCGTCCTCCCCTCCTTCCTCTCCGAACAGTTCCCCACCCATGTTCGCCTTTCCGGCTTTGCTCTCACCTTCAACACGGCAAACGCTGTCTTCGGCGGCACAGCGCCCATGATCGCCACTTGGCTCATTGACAAAACCGACAACCAACTCGCCCCGGCGTATTACCTTGTTGCCGCCGCAATCATCACCGGCGGAGGCGTTCTCTTCGCCTCCAAGCGGAATCGCCTAAAAGAGATCTAGCCCACCGCCTCACTCTCCCCCTCCTGGTAGTAACTTCCATCAACGACCCACACTTGAGCTTCAGCGGCAGCGTCAATCGCCCGACCGCTGGCGATCCGAATTGTCGTTTCAGACGACGAGCAGGGCCAGGGGTCCGGGAAAACGAGGGCTTCCGCATCCGCGGGCACCGAGATTCGGTGAAGGGTGGTCACGTCCGGGGAGTCTGGCATGAAAATTGCGCCACTTTCATCATTGACTACATAGGTAAACCTAAGCTAACATCCCCTGCATGCGAGTTGCTGTTTTCGGCTATCAGTCGTGGGGACACCGGACGTTGTCTGCGGTCATCAATGCTGGTCATGAAGTAGTTTTGGTAGTTACGCACCCTGCCAGCGATCACCCTTATGAGCAAATGTGGGCAGACTCCGTTGAGGAGCTCGCCAGCGAACATGAGCTCCAGGTGTGTGTCACTGAGCGCGTGGGTCAAGACGTCATTGAGGCGTTGCGCGATGCTGCACCAGACATCATCGTGGCCAACAATTGGCGAACCTGGCTTCCTCCCGAGGTTTTCAGCCTGGCCAAGCACGGCGCATTGAATGTCCACGATGGTCTCCTGCCCGAGTACGCCGGATTTTCGCCCATCCTGTGGGCGCTGTTGAACCGGGAAACTCACGTGGGCGTCACTGTGCACGAGATGGATGAAGTGCTGGACGGCGGACCCATCGTTGCCCAGCGCGCGATCCCCGTGGGTCCGCAGGACACCACCACGGATCTCGTGGCCAAGACCATCGACCTCATCGAGCCCCTCGTGGAACGCGCATTGAGTGACGTCGCCCAAGGCACCGCCACTGCGCAACCTCAAGATCCCACCCGCGCTACGTACTTCCACAAGCGCGGCGAGCAGGAATCTCGCATAGATTTCACCCAACCTGCGGAAGATATCGCCTTGCTGGTCAGGGCGCAGTCCGACCCGTACCCCAATGCTTACTTTGAATTCCGAGGCCAGCGCGTCCGCGTGCTTTCCGCGCACGTCTCGCAGGGCCGCTTCGGCGGAACCCCCGGCCGAGTCACCATCCCTCACGAGGGAGGAATCGCGGTGGTCTGTGGATCGCCCCGTGCCAACGTGCCGGCGCCGGCGATTGTTCTGGATCGTGTTCGTCTCGACGACAACTCGGAACTGACCGCCACCGAATTCTTTGGACATAGGGCTGGATATATCCAACCAAAGGTTTGACCTTTCCCTTTTGTGTACGGGCCACGCCTCGCGCGGAAATCCGTCACCAGTAACAACGGAGAAAAATGACACTCAAGAAGATTCTCGTTAGCACCGCTGCTGTGCTGACCTTGGGCGCGGCACTGACCGCTTGCTCGACTGATGACCAGTCCGGAAATTCCGGGGACTCCCAGGCAGTCAACGCCGAGCAGGGCGCATTCCCCACCACCATCGAGCACCGCTACGGCTCCACCGAAATCAAGGAAGCCCCGCAGCGCGTGGTCTCCTTGGGCTACACGGATCAGGACGCACTGCTGGCGCTGGGAGTTACTCCTGTCTCCGTGAAGTACTGGGACGGAATGACCCCGGATGGTCAGGCTGCGGGCAACTGGTCCAATGACAAGATCGAGGGCGACACTCCTCGGATCGACAAGGACACAGAAGTCAACGCGGAAGCCATCGCCAAGGACAATCCAGACCTCATCGTGGCCGTGTACTCGGACATCGATGAAGACACGTACAAGAAGCTGTCTGAGATCGCCCCTGTCGTCGTACAAAAGGGCGAATACGAAGAACTACAGCAACCATGGGACGTGACCACGGAAGAGATCGGGCAGGCCGTGGGCAAGCCTGAAGAGGCAAAGCGCCAGGTGGAGCAGGTCAAGGAGAAGTTCGCAGAGCTCAAGGGCCGCCACCCAGAATGGGCCGAAAAGGAACTCGGCGTGGCCACTGTCTCCGACGAGAGCCTGGCTGTCTTTGCCGAGGGCGATCCGCGTAGCCGCTTCTTCACCGAGCTGGGATTCAAGATCAACCCGGCCTACGCGGGCATCACCAAGGACAAGTTCTACGGTGAGGTCTCCAAGGAAAACGCAGACCAGATCAACTCTGACGTGCTGGTGTGGGATCAACTGTCTTACTCTCCGAAGCAGAGCAAGGCTTCTGTGACCGAGGATCCGATCGTGGGCAAGCTGCCCGCCGTGAAGGACGGACACAGTGTCTACCTGGAAGGCGACCTGGAAAAGGCCTTCGGATGGCAGACCGTGCTGAGCCTGAACTACCTGCTGGACAAGATCGAGCAGCCGTTGGCAGACGCCACGAAGTAGTCTGAATCAACTGCCGAACCGCCCCGCATGAACGTGCTGGGGCGGTTTTGCTGTTGCTGGCTAGGGGACGGGCACTCATGGGGATAACGGATGCACGCTAGGGGCGAGCTGCCTGTATTCCGGTCAGAAACCGGGGTAAGAATAGACCAGTTGTTTTCTAGAAGGGATTCCCTGTGCACTTAAGCGACCTCATGGACGCCACCACCCTGCTCCAGAACTTTGGCGGCTGGGCGCTCGGCGGCATTGCGCTGATTATCTTTATTGAATCCGGCGTGCTCTTCCCGTTCCTCCCCGGCGATTCCATGCTGGTCACCGCGGCAATCTTGCGCGATCAGCTGGGCTTGAACGTTCCGATTCTGGTGGGCGTGGCCATCGTCGCGGCGTTCTTGGGCGACCAGGTAGGTTTCTGGCTCGGCCACCGCTTTGGCCGCAAGTTGTTTAAGCCCGACGCCAAGATCCTCATAACCGAGCACCTCGAACAAGCCGAGGCTTTCTTCCTGAAGTACGGGCCGTTGGCTCTGGTACTGGGGCGCTTCATCCCGATCGTGCGTACCTACATTCCCGTGGCCGCTGGTACCGCGGAGATGCCGTACAAGAAGTTCGTGGGATGGAACGTCACGGGTGCAGTGCTGTGGATTGTCAGCATGGTCGGCATTGGCGTGCTGCTGGGGGATATCCCGGGCATTGCGGATCGCATCGACATGATCGCCATCGTCATCGTGCTGGTGTCTGTGACTCCGGTGGTGATTTCCGCGATGATCAACTGGCGGAAGTCCAAGAAGACTCCCGCCCAGGAGCTGATGGAGGACTAAGCCCTGATCGTCACTTGGGGACGATCAGCGGACCGCCGGTGACAGGATCCTCGATGACTAGCGCGTTGAGGGCAAACGCCTCGAGCAGTAGCTCTGGGGTAATGACCTCGCTGGGACGCCCGGTGGCGAGGACCTGTCCATCCTTCATCACCACGAGATTATCGCTGTAGCGTACAGCCAAGTTGAGATCGTGCAGCACCATCACCACAGTCCGATCCAGCTCTCGGCGTAGACGCTGCACCAGCTCCAAAATCTCTACCGACGTGGCCAGATCCAGGTAGGTGGTGGGCTCGTCCAGGAACAGGATGTCCGTGTTCTGCGCAAGAACCATGGAGATCCACACACGCTGCCGCTGCCCTCCGGACAGAGAATCCAGGGTGCGCTCCGCCAGCCCCATCGAGCCAGTCATTTCCAGCGCCTTGTGCACCTCGGCTTCGTCCGTGGACGACCACTGACGGATCCACGATTGGTGTGGGTGCCGACCGCGCGAGACGAGATCAGCCACGTTGAGTCCCTCCGGGGCGGTAGGGGTTTGTGGCAGCACGCTGATGGTCCGTGCGAGGTCCTTGCGCCTGATGGATGAGATATCGGCGCCGTCTAACAGCACTTCGCCCTCATTCGCCGGAAGGAGACGAGACATGGCTCGCAACAACGTGGATTTGCCGCAGCCATTGGGGCCGATGATTGTGGTGATCTGCCCGCGAGGAAAGTCCACGTCCAAGCCTTCGATGACCGTCCGGTCGCCGTAGCCCACGGCGAGGCCGCGTGCGCTCATGCTGTGCTTCTGAGTCATGTGTCCTTCTTTGTTCGCGGCACTGCTAACTTCCAGGGTGGGATCTTTTCTCATGCCGTGGTTGACCTATTCCGTTGGACCAGCAAATAAATAAGGAACGCACCGCCGATTGCCGAGGTGAGAATGCCCACCGGCAGCTCTACGGGCAGAAGAGTTTGGGTGCTGATATCTGCCAGCAGGAGTAGCGCAGCGCCGGTCAGCGCAGAGGCCAGAAGCGGTGGTGCAGAGCAGTTGCACAAGCGCAGCGCCACCTGTGGGGCCACGAAGGCGACGAACCCGATGGGGCCAGCGGCCGAGACCGCCACTGCTGCCAAAGCCACGGCAGCGGCGAGCAGAAGCACCTGCACACCCTGGACGTTTTGTCCCAAAGCCCGTGCAGTATCCGAGCCCAGCAAGGTGGCTAAAAGTTGGTGACCAATCCAGGCCAGCAGCGGTGTAAACACCAACACAACAATGGCGATGGGCCACATCTTGGACCAGTCCGCAGTGCTCAGGGAGCCAGTAAGCCAGAACTGCGCGGCCGCGGCATCGCGCAACTCCGTGCGGATCATCAGGAAGTTGATATACGAGGTCAACAGAGCAGAGATGATGATGCCGAACAGCACTAGCCGGAAGGAATCAGTCGATCTCCTCCACGCCAGAGCCCACATCACCGTTGCGGTGACAGCCGCACCAAGCACCGCGGCCAAGGGAATGCCGATGCTGCTGAGCCAGCCGAGGAAACCACCAGCGCCACCACCCAGAGTGATGACGGTGACCGCGGCCGCGGACGCGCCCGTAGTGAAGCCCAAGATATCCGGGCTGGCCAGCGCATTGCGAGTCACGGACTGAGTGAGGGCTCCGGATAATCCCAGCGCACAGCCCACCAGAATGGCCGTCAGCGCACGAGGCATGCGCCAATCCAAAACCACCAGACGCTCAATGCGGGTGCCCTGGCCGGTGAACAGCACCTCCAGCACACGAGCCGGGGACACAGGATAGTCACCCAGGCCGATGGAGACCGCCGCTAGCAAGACGATCGCCACGAGCAGCAATAGAGACACCGTCAACGCGCGAGGGCGCCAGACCACAGAAAATGAGCCCACGCGGAATGGCGGGCGCCCAGGGATAGTGGAAGAGGTAGGGCGGGCAAGGAGGGAACTCATTAAATGGCCACCACCCGGCGTCGATAAATAAGGGCGATGAAGAACGGCGCGCCCACGAACGCGAGGATGATGCCTACTTGCAACTCGCCCGGACGAGCGATCAGACGGCCCACCACGTCTGCGAACAGCATCATCACCGCACCCGTCAGGGCAGAGTAAGGGAGGATCCAGCGGTAATCAGGGCCCGTGATGGCGCGCACGAGGTGCGGGACCACCAGGCCGATGAAGGTGATGGGGCCGGCGGCAGCTGTCGCGGCACCGGCCAGCAGTGCGATCAGAGCCATGCCAATCAGGCGGGCGCGCTGGGTGTTGATGCCCAGTCCGGAGGCGATGTCATCGCCCAGATTCAGGAGGTTTAGCTGCGGTGCCGTGATGAACGCCAGCAGGAGGCCCACCAGGATAAACGGCAGCACGCCGTAGAACACGGTGAGATCCCGGCCCGCGATGGAGCCGACGGTCCAGAAGCGCATGCGATCCAGATTGGCATCGTCAGTGAGGATAAAACCGCTGATGATGGCGCTGAGGACCGCGGACAAAGCCGCGCCGCCGAGGACCAGCGTCATTGGATTGGCCTGTCCTCCTCCTATGGACGCCAAACTAAACACCAACGCAGTAGCAGCGATGGCCCCACCGAACGCCCACATGCTGGTAGCCCACACGGACGTCACACCCAGCAAGGAGAAGCTGGCAACCACGGCCAGGGACGCACCGTAGTTGATGCCGAGAATGCCCGTGTCCGCGAGAGGGTTGCGCGTGTGCCCTTGGATCAATGCACCGGAGGCGCCAAGGGCAGCACCGGCGACTAGGCCCAACAGGGTGCGGGGAATGCGGAGCTCGACGATCACGCGCTGATCCACATTCAGCCCCTCCGCGTGGCCGAACGCCGTGCCGAGATCGCGGAACACGGCGGACACTTCTCCAAAAGGGATCTGCCGTGATCCAAACACGATGCTGGCAACGATGCTGGCGAGCAATAGGAGGAAAAGGACGCCGAGGCCGACGAGGCGACGCGGGATTTTACCTGATGGAGCGCTGGCAGAAGCGTCCGCAGTAGCGTCCGCGCGAGACCCCAGGTGTGATTGAGAAGGGGATTGCGCATGCGGGGTAGAGATAGCCATGCATCCCTCCTTGACGCGTGAAAGTCCATGATCTTAACGGGAGCAAGCTTATGTGAACAAGGTAAGCCTAATCAAAGTACTACAAGGAGGGGTGCTGTTGCAAAGTTGGGGCAGTAGAAAGACCGACGTGAAATAATCAGAGCCATGGGCATCTTCTCCGGTCGGCATTTCCCCCGTGACATCATCCTGTGGGCGGTGCGGTGGTACTGCCGCTACGGCGTGAGCTACCGCGACCTCGAAGAAATGATGACCGAGCGGGGTGTGCCAGTCGATCACACCACGATCTACCGCTGGGTGCAGAAATACGCCCCTGAGCTGGATAAGCACACTCGCTGGTACCGGCAGGTACCCGACTGGCAGGCCCGGTCCTGGCGGGTGGATGAGACCTATATCCGGGT